>NZ_MXQD01000002.1:0-213248 GCF_002165585.1 Paenibacillus sp. MY03
TACTCAGGCTCAAGTCAATCAAGCCGTCACGACGCTGGATGAGGCAGTGTCTGTCTTCGCCGGCAAGATCGTAACTCTGGTGCCTGGCGCTACATCGGTTTCAATCAGGGATTTGACCATCGCCGCACGTTACTATGGCGTCACTCAAGGGGATGCGAGCTGGAGTGAAATTGAGAAAGCGGATGTGCTGGATCATGGTGAAATTACAATTGAAACGCTAGCCGCGCTTGCCCAGATGATTCTGGACGATTGGCTGCTGGAGTAGGAGTAGTTTAGAAGGCTGTGTAAACCAGTTTATTCGGGGAGAAGATGCGAAGTCTTCTTCCCTCTTGATTTTATAAGCTTCCTATGATCTCGGGAGGCGAAGGCTTCCATTGCAGCAGTCGGCCATGACGGTGGAGGAAATTGCGCTGCGGTGCGGTTTCACAAGCCGCGAGTCCGGTAGAGTTTATTAATTTTCGAGTATACATCATAACTATAAGCCATACCAGCTCGCATTTTTCTAGGAGTATGCTTAATCATAAATACATACTTTCCAGGAGGTGCCAATCTCATTGGCTGAACAAACAGGAAGGCCCGAATTTTGGAGAACGACCTTGGATGAGTTGGAGCAGCAAATCAACACGTTGAAGAAGGGGAAGGCCACGATTGCCGGAAGCTCTGCAGGTGGCCGGCCTATTTATCAGGTCACGTATGGAGAGAAAGAAAATTTCCATCGGCAAGCTAATTACAGTTCAGCCTGCGGTGCGCGCAATCCCAATTATTATGCGGATAAATCGAACGGCGCGAAGCCTGTCCTCTATATCATCGGCGGTGTACATGGCGGCGAGCTTGAGGGCATTGCAGGGGTCCTAAATTTGATCCGCGTATTGGAGACCGGCGAAGATTATCGCGGTCAACGTTGGGACGCTTTGTATACGAAACAGGAGCGATTCCGGATCATTCTTATTCCATGCGCCAACCCGGACGGCCGGGCTCGCGTCCCAGTCGACACCATGGTGGGACAAAGCTACGAGATGTTCAGGCGTTTTGTTCAAGGCACTTGGAAGGATGGTACATTATGTGATTGGCCTGGCTGCAAGAGCGTCCACCCGATTAAGGAGCATGTGGAACTGTTAGGAGGTTATTTCAATGACGATGGCGTTAATATCGTACACGATCGGTTCTATGATCCTATGGCCGAGGAGACCAAGCTGCTGCTTCGGATTGCTGAGCTTGAGGCGGCAGACTTCTGTCTGCATCTCCATGGCGGCGATAACTGCATCAATCATATTCTTAAAACCGCGTATGTCAATCGTGGGGTTCGAGAGGGTCAGAATCGATTTAACCGGATGGTTCAGGAGGCTTGCGAGTTAAGAGAACTGGAGTATTACGTTAATGATACGGAATCCCGTCCAGAAGACGGAGACCGCCCCGCTGCATTCTGCATCGATTCCGCCATGCATCATGTTTGCGGGGGGATCAGTTGCACATACGAGACGAATATGGGATTGGATTACAGTCGATTAAGATGCACGCATGACGAAATATTGGATCATCATTTTTCTATTATTCGAAACATTGTTTAGATTTTATGACGAATGATCCAAGGAGAAGCATGGAAAAAGGTAAGCGGTTACAGGGAAAGGGGAGGATGCTTAGAGGTCAGGTGGCCAGAATGGACTGAGATTTGTGCCGTATTTGAAAAGTCGAGGGGAGTGTTCATCTCATGTGGCTTAAGTGCAAGAAGCTATTCAAGCTGGTTAACATGTCGCTTTGTCTGATGGTAGCGTTTGTGTGTATAGTCGCAGGCGGCATTCCGAATTCGTCCTTTGCGGAGACAAGCTACGTGCTGTACTCAGAAGAATTGCAGCTTGCAGATATTCCTGGTACGGAATGAATTATTCCGGCGCTTGGTCAATGAATGCGCTAATCCAGATCCGGCGTGGATTTTCTGTGATGATTTCGAAGAGAATCGCAGTACTCAGTATTTCGAAGGCGCAGCGTTAGTCAGTAACAATCGGACAGCCGATGCAGGCTGGGACGGCTCGACTGCTGTGAAAGGAGCTTTCAAGAAAGGTGTTGTGGGGGCAGGAGGCACGAAAGTCGCATTCGGTAAGACGCCACCTCTACCCTCGGCCTTTCGAAGACGTGCGACCTCCAGCTTTGCAAAGCAAAGCCGCTTCGGAAGCATGAGGTGGGTTTTATCGCCAATAAGAAAAGGAGCTGTCTCAAACTACCATGGCCTTACGGCCACCACCATTAATGAAAATGAACTTGGCCTGTGACACTGTTTGTTCCATACTGGAACTGCAGGTCACAGGCCGTTACTTTATTGGTAGGCCACACTCTGGGTCTCAAACCGGCCGACTGTATCCCACGAGCACCGCCGATTGTGCCAAGAGCACGTGTATAAAAATTCTTTTTCTCTGAGGATACATGGCCTGCATAAATCCTACGGATGAGGTGATGGGGATGGAGGCGATTTTAGAACGCTGTGCAGGACTGGATGTTCATCAGGAGACCGTTGTCGCTTGTGTTCTTTACGGTGAATTAGAGCGCAAGCCAAAGCAAGAAATCCGTACCTTTTCTACAACCACAAAGGGATTACTTGCGCTTAATGACTGGTTGAATGAATGGGAATGTACGCATATCGCCATGGAAAGCACAGGAGTGTATTGGAAGCCGGTTTGGAACATTTTGGAGGGCGCGTTCACACTCATACTTGCAAATGCCAGAAGGATTAAGAATGTGCCTGGGCGTAAGACGGACGTTGCCGACGCTTTCTGGATTGCTCAACTCCTTCGCTCAGGACTCATTTCTCCTAGCTTTGTACCTCCCGTGGATATACGGAATCTCCGGGACCTGACGCGCTATCGCCGAAAATTACTTGGCCATGCAACAGCTGAGAAAAATCGAGTGCATAAGATTTTACAGGATGCAAATGTGAAGCTCACGACGTATATTAGCGATATATTTGGCGTATCAGGTCGTGCACTTTTAGAATCCATCATTAATGGAGAAGTTTTGGATGCTGATGAGGTCCGAGAAAAGGTAAAGACTTCCCTAAAACGCAAAGTCCCTGAGCTACTTGAGGCGTTAGATGGACGAATGAACAAACATCATCGTATGATGCTGGGAATGCACATTGACCACTTGTCCTACATCGAGAGGCAATTGGAGAAAGTGGAGTCGGAAATTGATCAGTTACTTAAGCCTTACTTGTCATCAATGGAGCTGTTGATCACGATTCCTGGTATTCAGAAGGATGCGGCGGCGGTCATCTTAGCTGAGATCGGGAACGATATGACTTGTTTTGGAGGCGATCCACAACTAGCAGCTTGGGCCGGGTTAAGTCCAGGCAATAACGAAAGTGCTGGAAAAAAGAAAAGCTCGCGAATTGCTAAAGGAAACAAAAGTCTGAAAGCTGTACTTTGCCAAGCAGCCTGGGCAGCAAGCAAATCCAAGGGCACGCGACTAGCATCTTTCTTTTACCGAATACAGAAACGACGAGGGCAGAGGAAGGCAACCATAGCGACAGCACATCTTATTCTAAGAATCATCTACCGAATGCTCAAAGACAGAGTAGCGTACCGTGAAATAGGCTGGGACTATCTAACCTCTTCAACACCATCTGTGGAATACTGGATAAAAAAAATCGAGGCCCAGGGATTCAATGTTAAAGTAGAATCCGCCGAAGCCTCTTAAAAAATTTTGACATTCTTGTTTCAGCGGAGAGTGTCTTTTTGCGCTTTTTTGAGGGGGCTATTTTCGTATAAAAAGTATGATCGCTCGCTTGATGAAATAGCTCACTTGTTGAATCAAACGTCAAAAACGAAGAAATGGCGGTGCTAGGGTAGGGCGTTACCCCTGCACCGCCATTTCTGGCTTTGGTCTATTGCGCCTCAGTGAGCAAATTGTGAGCGAGCGAAAGCCACCCGACCTCAAGGCTTACCTTCGGCAGCCTCGAAGCAGGAACGTCGTTATCGTTGCGGTTACGAGCTCCATAGTCGTTATTAACGCCTATGGAATGTAATTGTTGCTGTTACGAGCTCCGTAGTCGTTATTAACGCCTATGGAATGTAATTGTTGCTGTTGCGAGCTCCATAGTCGTTATTAACGCCTATGGAATGTAATTGTTGCTGTTACGAGCTCCATAGTCGTTAATAACGTCTATGGAATGTATTTGTTGCTGTTACGAGCTCCATAGTCGTTAACAACGCCTATGGGATGTATTTGTTGCGGTTACGAGCCCCATAGTCGTTAACAACGCCTATGGGATGTATTTGTTGCGGTTACGAGCCCCATAGTCGTTAATAACGCCTATGGGATGTATTTGTTGCGGTTACGAGCCCCATAGTCGTTAATAACGCCTATGGGATGTATTGTTGCGGTTACGAGCTCCATAGTCGTTAACAACACCTATGGGATGTATTTGTTGCAGTTTTAGCGTTCAGGGAACTAAGAGTTGCTCCAAACTACGGATAATGGCCAATTCTCATACACGGAACCGCTCCACCTGGCGCCTAAGATCGGCGGATTGCTCCCGCATCGTCTCGGTGGATGCGGCAATCTCTTGCATGGCGGCAATCTGTTCCTGAGTGGAAGCTGCCGCATCTTGGGCGTTTTGGCGGATAAGTTCCGCAATATCGGCGACCTGCCGGGCTTCTTGCAGCGTCGATCGTACGACTTCGCTTTGGCTTGAGACGTAAGAGGCTACATCCTCCACGATTCGGGAGACGGCGCCGGTATCTCCGACGATGGCTTGCAGCGCAGCTGCCGCCTCCTGGCTATTGCCGGCTTCCCGGTCGGCTAACGAAGACTGATCCGCGATGGCCGACGCCGTATGGCGGACTTCCTCCCGCATTTGACCGATCAGCCTGTTAATGTCATGAACCGCATTCGCGCTGTTGGCGGCAAGCTTCTTTACTTCGCCGGCAACGACCGCAAAGCCCTGTCCGTGTTCTCCCGCATGCGCGGCCTCGATGGAAGCGTTAAGCGCCAGCAGATGCGTCTGATCCGCCAGCTCTCCGACGAGACCGGAGATCGTATCGATCTCTTCTGCCCAGCGCTCCAGCTCGCGAACGGAGCGAAGCGAATCCCTGCTGGAAGCGGCAAGCTTGCGCATGCCTTCGACCGATAAACGGATAGACTCGGCGTTGCTGCCGATCGCTACTGCCATCCTCGCCGTTGTTTCAACGGCTTCGTCGGCCTGGCGGCTAATATCGTCCGTCGCTTGTACGACCCGTTCGACGGAGGTGAGCATGGCTTCCGCGCCCTGCGCCTGACGATCGACTCTCTTGGCGATATCGTCCATCGTGCCGGCGATCCGCTCGGCATGCTGCGCGGCTTCGCCCGCAGATGCCCGAAGCTGTTCGGAGTTGGCATCGGCCACCTTTGAGCCGTCGGAAATGCCGCTGATCATGCCCCGCAAGCTGTCGATCATGCGGGAGAAGGACAGTCCGAGCTCCCGCATCTCGTCGTCGGAGCGTACATGGTTGATCTGGACATGCAGATCGCCTGCCGCGGCTTCGTTGGCTGCGCGAGTTAACACGATCAGAGGCCGAACCAGCCATCTCGCCGCCAGCCATCCCAGCAAGCCTGTCCAGAATATGCCGAGCGCGAGCGTCAAGCCGACGAAGATCCAGCCGGAGACTTGATCCCTCAACGCGGGCTGAACGACCAGCAGGCAGAATGCGCTGGTTCCGTAAGTGACGATGGATACGGCTACAATACCCGTCACCATTTTGGCTACAATACCGAATTTTTTCCCGGTCATAGATGTCGTCTCCTTTGGGCAGTTTGTCTATATTGTATCAGTTTGGGAGATGCTGGTGTGTGACGATGATCACTATCGGCCCGGATTCGACATATTTCGGCAGGTACCCTAAATTGAAGAACAGGGTAGTTATTGACTCTGCCTTGGAAAATTGATGTAATAGGAGGGAATGACAGAGAGGAGCAGGTACATGAACAGGGAGCTGAAAAGAAGGCTTCATCGTGATTATTTAAAGGTTTATCGCATATCGGAGCTTATTTCCAACGGCGTATTTTTAGCCGTTATTTTGACTTACCTCGGGCTGGCGCTTGCGTTCGACTGGACGCTGCTGCCCGTTTGGATCTGTGCGGGGCTGCTGGTCCTGTCGGTGATCGTATTTACCTGGATCGTGCCCGGGGTGAAGTATAAGCGATTCCACTACGAGTTGTTCGAGGAGGAGCTGGAGATCGAGTCCGGCATCATTTTTATCAGCAACGTGCTGGTGCCCATGGTTCGCGTCCAGCATGTCGAGCTAGGCAGCGGTCCGCTCATGCGCAAATTCGAGCTGGCCTCCATCTCGGTTGTTACTGCCGCTACGACCCATAAAATCAGCGGATTGAAGCGGGACGACGCGGAGCAACTAAAGAGAAGCATAGGCAAGCTTGCCAAGGTGGACGAAGGCGATGAATGAACGTCGATCCCTTCATCCGTTGTATATTGCGTATGGGTTTCTCAGCGTTATTAAAGGTTTGCTGCCGCTAATAATAATCATGCTGCTTAGAGGCGTAAATTGGGATAAAGTGCTGCAATGGTATTGGATTGCAGGAGCCGCGGGACTGTTTGCGCTGATGCTGGTCTTAAGCTATTTGCAATGGAAGCGGTTCGGCTTTTGGCTGGAGAACGATCGGATCGTGATCCGATCAGGTCTTTTGTTTCGCGAAGAGAAGACGATCTACTATTCCCGAATTCATTCCGTCAACGTCGAGCAGCCGCTCATCCAACGATTACTCCGAACCGCGCAGCTTAAGATAGAGACGCCAGGCGGCGGCCAGAAGTCGGATGGCATCCTGCATGTGCTATCCGTTGCCGAAGCGAATCGGATCAAGGAGCAGCTTAGGGCGCATGCCGAAGGAACGGCTGCCACGACTGCGACGGCTTCCGCGGGAGCCAGGCGGGAGCTTGCGGATCCGAATGGCGATGCTGCAGAAACGCGTGAGGAGGCCCTTTTGCTTGATGATGCACTTTTGTCTGATGAAGCGGGAGAGAAAACTAGTGCGACTACATCTAGTGAAGGGCAAGTTCGACAGCTGCAAACTCCTGCTGGAAGCAATGGTGCCTTACGCCAAGCGGAAGACTCCGTCAGGCTGGATACGGGACAATTGTTTAAGGCGGCCGCTACGTCGCTGAACTTTGGACTTGCGATCGCGTTTATCGGCGGCTTGTATTCGTTCGCCGACGATTTTCTGGAGCTGCTGCTGCCCGATGGTTTTTTTGAGCATCTGATCGAGGATACCCAAAGCTTGATGTCTAGCGTCCTGTTTATTGTTGGTATAGCCGTATTCGTCATCTTGTTTGCATGGGTGTTGTCCATCGGGTTATTCATACTGAAGTTTAGCGGCTTTACCATGGGCAGAGCGGGTCAACAGGTGAGCATCTCCTACGGATTGCTGGAGAAGAAGTCGTACGTGTTCGATCCGAAGAACGTGCAGGCCGTCATTATTAACGAAAGTATTTTGCGTCAATGGATCGGATTCGCGGAGGTGAGGCTGCAGATCGTCTCGTCCGACAAGCAGGAGCAGCTGATGCTGCATCCATTCGTCGCTTTCCGGGATATTGACTCGCTGCTGGCGCGTTTCGTACCGGGCATGCGCGTATTCGATCCCAAGGAGCTGTCGGCCGCTCCTGCCAAAGCGCTGCTTTATTACCTCCGTGTGCCTTATATCATCGCCGTAATGATTAGCGCGGCTTGCATCGGATTTTTCGGCGTGGCCGGAATCTGGTCGGTGTTCCTGTTTCCTTTGGTCTATGCCTGGAGGAAAAGCTGTCATCGCGCAGCGGGAGGACTGCTCAAAGAGGGGCAGCTCACGCTGAGACATCGGCTACTGCACAGAACGACTTATCTCGTGCGCAGACCCCGTATCGTTGCCCTTAAGGCGAAAAGCACGGCAGCTCAGCGTCGTAAAGGATTGTCATCGGTAGCTGTCCATGCGCTTGGCAGCGGCACGGCTTTTGGCGTGACGTGTCTGGATCGCAACCAAGTCGAAGAAGTGTGGCAATGGTATAGTCGGCATCCTGCGGCAAAAGAAGAGAAACGGAATTCTTGATTTTTTTTCGGCCATTGGCATCGGTGTATGGGACCTTCCCGTTCGCCGATGTTTTTTTTGTCAACGAATGAACGAAATAGGCACTCTACTCGTCATAGAGTGGAATTGATTATTTGTCGAAGGGAGCAGCGCCAAAAACGTGGAAGACGAACCGAAGCTTGTGCAACTTGCCATTCGTGGCGATACGGGGGCTCTATCCGAGCTGCTGCGGCGAAATTACGTATTCCTTTATCAATACGCGCTCAAGCTGACAATGGACAGAAACAGAGCGGAAGATATCGTACAAGAGACGGCGCTCAAAGCAATCGAGCATATTGCCCTGTTCCAGGGCGGCTCGAAGTTCTCTACTTGGCTAATCACGATCGCTTCCCGACTTGTCATCGACAAGGCGAGACGAAGCAAAAGAGAGCGAAGATGGCTGACAGAGGAGCGCTACACGAGAGGATTCCGATTCGAAGTGACGAGCAGGCTCGATGAGTGGCCGGATGCCGTTGAGGCGCTTGCGGAGCTGCCGGAGCATCATCGCGTCCCCATTTTGTTGAAGTATTATTACGGTTATTCGCAGGAGGAAATTTCCGAGATGCTGAAGGTGCCGACAGGGACGATCAAATCCAGGCTGCATGCCGGCATCAGGCGTTTAAGAGAGGAGTTGAGAGGACATGAGCAATGAAGATAAGCGGAACCAGCAATGGTTCGATGAGCGGATCGGAACCACGCTGAGACGGTTGGACGAGGCGTTCGAGCCTCAGGCTCCTGAGTTGCAGACGATGGAAGTTTTCGTAGCGGAAGGGAAAAAAGCGCTAAGAGAAAAAATGCGGAGAGATATGCTGATCTTTGTATTGCTGGCCGCAATCGTAGTCGCAGTCATGGCTTGGACGATCAACCGCAACTTGGCATTGTTTGTTGCGCTTCAGGCGCTCACAGCGTTGTCTGTAGCCGGATGGATGGCGCTCCACCTCTTTCGTCTCGCCTGGAAAGGGAGAACGCAATGGAAGAGAAACTAATGCAATCCGTATGGTTCTGGCTTCTGATTGCGGCAATGCTGATTCCTCAGTCGACCTGGTTGTTCGTGGACGCGCGCAAGCGCGATAGCGGCCCCTGGTTCTGGGGGCTATGGGGATTAATTCAATTTCCGCTGCCGCTTGTCGCGTATTGGCTTCTCGTGCGCCGAGGATGGTGGAAGCATATCAAACATGAATTACAATCAAGAGGGAGGAATCAAGATGAATGAAGAGCTGGCAATCTCAAAGCTAATTCCCATAATAGCTCCGTTCCTGGTTATTCAATTGATTTTGATGGTTATTGCAATAACGTTATGCATCAAGGCAGAAGCTACGAGAGGACCTAAGCCGATGTGGATTCTGATCATTATATTCGTAAACATTGTTGGTCCTGTCGCCTTTCTTATCGCAGGAAGGAAGAATGAGCGATGAGCATACTGCTGGAGGTATCCGGACTATCAAGAAGCTTCGGCTCGGTTCAAGCCGTAAAAGGAATCGAGTTTTCCGTCGGAGAAGGTCGCTGCGTCGCGCTTCTGGGACCGAACGGCGCGGGCAAAACGACGACGATTCGCATGCTCGCAGGATTATTGAAGCCGACTAGCGGAGCCATTAAATACGCAGGACAATCCGAGCGCGCCGATGTCAGAGAAGGGATTGGCTATCTGCCGCAGTCCCCTGCATTCTATCCATGGATGACGGGGCTGGAGTTCGCGGTTTATGCAGGCAAGTTGTGCGGATTGAGCGGCAAGGAGGCTGGACGGAGCGCAGGCGAATGGCTGGAGCGAGTCGGACTGAAGGATGCGGCCAAACGAAGGATAGGGGGTTATTCCGGGGGAATGAAGCAGCGCCTGGGGCTCGCACAAGCCCTTATTCATCGTCCTAAGCTGCTCATCATGGATGAACCCGTATCGGCGCTGGATCCTGTCGGCAGACGCGAGGTGCTGGAGCTGATTCGCGAATTGAAGCGGGAGACGACGGTATTGTTCTCCACTCATGTGCTTCATGATGCGGAAGAGCTATGCGAAGATATCATCATTATTAACAAAGGCGATATTGCGCTGCAAGGATCGCTTGAGGGCATACGCAACTCTTATCGGAAGCCGATCATCGAGCTTACGTTGGAACCGGACGAAGGATCGAGCAGATGGGCAAAGGAACTGGTCGCATCCGTTGCCGCCGGGCAGGGAGGAAACAATCCCCTTTTGGCAGATGCCGTGTTGCAGGGAAACGAGTTGCGTTTGAGCGTACGGGAGATGGAGGAGGCAAGGTCGCATTTGCTGCGATCGATCGTAGACAACGAGGTCAAGCTTGTTCGTCTCCAAGCGGGATATTCGACGCTGGAAGATCTTTTTATGAAGGTGGTTAGAATATGAGCAAGGGAGGCAAAAAGGGAGGCACATCCCGCTATGGAGCGCTGCTGGGCAAGGAGATGCTGGAGCTTGCGAGAAGCATGAAGCTGGTATGGGTACCGATTGTGTTTGTCGCGTTAGGCATCATGCAGCCTGTCTCTATCTATTATATGCCGCTTATTCTGGAGCACGGAGGCAATCTTCCGGAAGGCACGGTGATCGAAATGCCGATGCCGGTCTCTTCGGAAGTAATGGCGGGCACATTGTCACAATTCGGCGTGATTGGCATACTTGTTCTAGTGCTGGTCTATATGGGCGTCGTATCGGGCGAGCGCAGCAGCGGCACGGCTTCCCTTATTTTGGTCAAGCCTGTATCAATCATGGCCTACTTGGGAGCCAAGCTGACGGCAATGCTGCTTCTTGCCCTGTTGTCACTGCTATGCGGGTATTTAGCCGCATGGTACTATACGGATCTGTTGATAGGAAAATTTGCTTTTGGTGAGTTTTTGGGCAGCTTTCTCTTATATGGATTGTGGCTTGCCTTCGCCATGGCTGCAACGCTGCTGTTTAGCACGATACTTCGCAGCTCCGCAGGAGCAGCGGCATGCGTGCTTGTGCTACTAGCTTTGTTATCCATTGCCGCCAACCTTGCACCCCATTATGCGGGCTGGTTGCCAGGCGCATTAAACAGCTATGCCGCGCAAGCGGCGAATTCGACGATAGAATACACGGACGTATTCGTCTGGGTCATCGTTTGCACCGTGCTGCTGATTGCAGGTGCGTATGCGCTCTCGTGCTCGCTGCTCCGCAATTCGGCGACAATTGACTAAGCTTATCGGACAAGCATTTCCAAATATATGAAGTCAAACGGTTAGGCCGGGGGTTGGAGCGTCGGCGATTGAGAGGTATAATGAAAGTAATTAGAACCTCAAGGAGCTGACAGCGATGAAGTTAGTGGTGGAGCAAGCGGCAGCGCGTTGGTATAAGGAGCAGATGGATTTGTCGAACGGCGATGCGTTAAGAATATTCATCCGGCTGGGAGGCGACGGGAGCGTTCACCCCGGGATGTCCTTGGGCATAACGAAGGATAGTCCGCGAAGCGAAGGGCTTCGGCACGAGATTGAGGGTATTTTGTTCTTTATGGAAGAAGACAATTTGTGGTATCTGGAAGAAAAAGAACTTCGCATTTCATTCGATGACCGGTACGAGGAAATTTTGATGAAGGTTGTTTGACGCAGAATAGAGCGGGAAGCTGCAGCCCGAGAATTGTAACCCGAGAAAATCGGGTTACAGGGCGCACCAGAGTAACTTAGGGGGATGATTCGCGAATTGGCTGGAATAATGGCGCCTAGTTCCCGCAAGCAAGGGCTTCAAAATCGTTGCTTTGGCGAAAATAGTGTTGCTCAGTTCCGCGCACACCTGTTTACATCAGTCAAGCCCGTTGTCCATACTCGAACTCAAAAAACCGTCAGGATGTTTTTATCCCTGACGGTTTTTCTTACCCAATAATCGTATAAACTTCCGAGCCTTATCAGAAATCTTAAATTCTTATTGCCGATAAAACCTGCCTCATGCTCCCAAAGCAGATTTGCTTTGCAAAGCTAGAGGAGCCTCATCATCGAGAGGCCGCGTCAGCGGTTTTCTTCTTAGCCCTTATTGTCTTGCGTTCCCTCGCTCAGTTCCTCAAACGACTTCACTTTGCCGTGCGTCGGCTTTTGATTGTGCTTGCGTTGATGCCAGGCGTTCTCCCGGCGGTTCTTGGATGATGACATAAATGAAGCACCTCCTTCCATGTCATTAGAATGGCATTCAGCTTCCTTCCGCATTCGTGGCAAAATGGACTAATCTCAGCTGACGTGGCCGACAATAATCGAGCTGCGGCGTTCCAAGCGGGGGCCTATTTTCTGGAAGATTGCCGGTATCGCAGAGGGGTATTATTGGCAATTTGGCGGAAGGCCCTGCCGAATTGCACGAGCGAGCCGAAGCCGACTTGCTCCGCGATCGTAATGACCTTGGCGTTTGTCTCCTGCAGAAGCCGCTGCGCCTCCTGGATACGAACAAGATGGACGTAGGTCACAAGCGGGAAGCCGGTCACTTCCTTGAACATTCGGCTCAGATAAGCCGGACTGATCTCGAATCGTCTTGCCAGCTCCTCGAGCGAGACTTCATCCGCATAATGGGCGTTGATGTGACGCACGATAGAGGAGATTTTGCGATGAAGCGGGCTGACATGGTCGGGCACCGTCACGGAATTTGTTTTAATAAACCGCGAAGCGAACAACAGCAGCTCGATCAAATAATGACGAATGGCGAAAGTTTGGCCAAGAACCGGCTCCCGGGCCTCGTCCGTCATGGAACCCAGGATACGCTGCACCATTCTGCGGCTTTGCAGATCAAGACGAAGCACGGGCGAGCCGATTGAAAGCGCATCGAGCAAGTAAGGGGCTTCCTCCAATGCGCTGCCCAGGAAGGAATCGCTAAAGTTGATAACGACGCGGGCATGGCCGAAGTCGCCGGAATCCGATGTCGCATGCAGCTCGCGCCGATTGATGAGCACCAGGTCGCCAGGCAAGATCAAGAAGGAGCGATCGCGAATAAAGTACATTCGCTCTCCTTCGTACAAGTAATAAAGCTCGTACATGTCATGCATATGCTGCGTACGTTCGAATGGCCCGGAACGGCGGATATATTGAAGGTAGATCGGACCCTTCTCTTCATTGCCGTAGGTGACTGTATCGGACATGCTGGTCAGGTCTCCTTGTTTGTCTCCAATTAGATAACAATCCTATTAATCGTATCACGAGGCGCAAAATATGAACAGTTTTAATCGGAAATAAGAATAAATGATAAGAAAATTTTCTATAATTGCGATACGATGGAGAAAAGCTAAAGGAGGCAATTCCATGAAACAATTGGCTGAAGTATTGCAATCGGGCAATATATCCGAGTTCGTATCTTCCGAATATACCGTATATCCAAAATCGATTGCCAAAGCAGGCGGCACTACGATCGCGATCGTCAAGACGGCTGAGGGCAAAAAGTTGTTCGCTGTTGGCGACGATGATCTGTACGATGCTTTGGTTGGCGAACCTGCTCAAGGCGGAGAAGGCAAGTTATGCGCGCTGTCGCATGCCAATCGTCTGACCATCAACAACTTCTTCCCTTATACAGCTCCTCGCGCATTCGGCACGAAGGTGGCAACGATGGGGCTCGGCGACCGACTTGGCATTGCCAGTCCTGGTCATATTGAGACGATTCGAGGCAAGGACATTCGTCCGGTACTGGCGCAACAAAGCATTCGCGAGCTTGCGTTGACGGGCCGCACTTACGAAGACGTGCTCGACGCAGCCGCTTACGCCGTCCTTCAGGAAGGTTATACAGACGGTTATGGTGCGGACGGCGACCATCTCAAGAAAATCGAAGACATCGAATATGGATTGCGTCTGGGCTTTACGATGCTGACGTTGGACTGCTCGGAGAATATAGACAACAGTATCGCCGGCGCCTCCGATGAGGAGCTCGCGGCGAAATACGAAGCGCTTCCTGCAAGCCTGCGCGAACAATACGAATCCCGTTACTTGGGCGAGGCTGCAGCCGTTCCGGGTGCAACGCTTGCTTTTACAAAGGAATCGCTTGTGAAAGACGTTCTTATTTACCATGAGGCGATTAACTTCATGGAAGAAATTTATAATCGTTACATTGCAAAACTGGATCGCGAGGTCGACTTCGAAATTTCGATCGACGAAACAGAGACGCCAACTTCGCCGGAGGCGCATTACCTGGTAGCCAACGAACTGCGTCATCGCGGCGTATCCATTTTCAGCATGGCTCCGCGGTTCTGCGGAGAATTCCAGAAGGGCATCGACTATATCGGCGACATCGCGCAATTTGAGCGAGAGCTGGCCAGCCATGCGGCAATCGCGGTACACTTTGGTTACAAGCTGAGCATTCATTCCGGCAGCGATAAGTTCAGTGTGTTCCCGCTCATCGGCCAGTATACGAAGGGGCTGTTCCACCTAAAGACGGCTGGCACGAACTGGCTGGAAGCCGTACGCGTAGTGGCAAGCGAGAATCCTTCCCTCTACCGTCGCATGCATCAATATGCGCTGGATCACTTCGAGGAGGCTACTGCTTACTATCATGTAACGACGGATTTGTCGGCGATAGCTCCGCTGGAAAGCGTGACGGACGAGCAGTTGCCAGACTACATGAATGAAAACAACGCTCGCCAGTTGCTGCATATTACGTATGGTTTGTTGCTGCAAGCGAAGAACGAGGATGGCAGCCTGACGTTTGCGGACGAGTTCTTCCAGACACTCTACGATCGTGAGGACGTATTTGTCGAAGGCTTGAAACGCCACATCGGAAAACATTTGGAGCTGCTGGGCAAATAAGTTAATCCTATTTTGGCATGCTGGGAGGAACCTGCGGGAACACTGACGAGGATAGAAGTCAGGAGGGGATCCGTATGGCCAACCGAGGATTGGGAACGGCGCTTGCCGCAGTGGGGGCCGCGCAGTTGCTGAAGATTCCAATGCATGCGTGGCGGACAGGGGAGTGGAGATTGGGCAAAGTTGTCGGCTCGGGCGGCATGCCCAGCTCTCACTCCAGCGGCGTAACGGCGCTTGCCGCCTACACGGCGGTCAAATACGGCGTGAAAACGCCGGAATTCGCTATCGCGGGCATGCTTGGCATCATCGTCATGTATGATGCGATGAACATTCGCAGGCATGCAGGAGAGATCGCGATCCAGGTAAACGATCTGGATGCGGACGTCGAGCGTCTGGCCGGCCATCATCCAGGCATCTACCACAAGCGGCGCGAGGAGAAGCTGAAGGAGTCGCTGGGCCATCAGCCGGGCGAGGTTTTAGCTGGTGCAATTCTTGGCGCAGCGGTAGGTGTTTTGGGCGCTATGACGGTTCGAGCTCGATAGTAACTTGCGACGGCGGAGCGCTGCTGTCACAGTTCGACTTTAAAGTAACAATGTATAAGACGTCTCGTGGATATCGATGCCATGAGACGTCTTTTTAGTGTTTTTGTAGGTAAGGGACAGCCTCTGTCCCCCCGCCAGCGTCACATTGTGCTCGGTTTTTCATACACATTAGCCCTCGTGCCCTCGCCAACGACGCATTGTGCGCGGTTTTTCATACACATATGCCCTCGTGCCCCGCCAGCGTCGCGTTGTACTCGGTATTTCATACACATTAGCCTTCGTGCCGCCGCCAACGTCGCATTGTACTCGGTTTTTCATACACATATGCCTCTGTCCCCCCGCCAGCGTCACATTGTACCCGGTTTTTCATAATCGCTTGACTCCCAAATATAAATTGTATAAAATTTAATTAATAAAAATATAAATGAAGGGCGTGGATGATATGTCCATTTACAATATTCCGGTAAAGAACATTAAAGGAGATCAAGGAACCCTTGCACCATATCAGGGCGACGTTATGCTTATCGTCAATACAGCGACTGGCTGCGGTTTCGCGCCTCAGTTCAAGGGGCTGCAGAAGCTGCATGACGATTATTCGGACCAGGGCTTTGCCGTGTTGGGTTTTCCGTGCGCGCAATTCGCGAATCAAGAAAAGGGCGATGACAAAGAGATTGAGCAAGCCTGCGAATTGAACTTCGGCGTAAACTTCCCCTTGTATTCCCGAATAGACGTAAAGGGGAAGGACGCACATCCGCTGTTCCGGCATCTGACGGACGAAGCAAGGGGCGTGCTTGGCACCAAGTCGATCAAGTGGAACTTCACGAAGTTTCTCATCGACCGTCAAGGCCGCGTTGTCAAGCGGTTCGCTCCGACAGATGAGCCAGCCAAGATCGAGTCTCATATCCGCGAGCTGCTGTAAAACGACCAAGATAGTCTGGAAGATACTCGCAAGAAGCTATACATCGCTGGTACGACCGACTAACAACGCCGCGAACAACGCAACAAGCAACGCGGCGAACAACACAAAACCTCCGAGGGAGCTAACCCACGGAGGTTTTATTGTGCGCGCATACCGACCAGGGACGGGGGTGTCCGGCAAGGCAGGTGTGATATACTGGCTCAATAAGCCTATTCATTCTAAATAAGTTGTATGTACGTACTACATAAGCTATGCACACTACATAAAGCTTTGCATTTTACATAAGCTGGGAACCGAAGCGGCAGCGCGGGAAGGAGCAATCGGCGTGTTTAAAATTATGGTTGTAGAGGACGACGAAAAAATACGGGCGATCGTGGCGGAGAGTTTGAGAAAGTGGCAGTACGAAGTGCTCGAAGTAACGGCATTCGACGGGATCGAAGAACAGTTCCGCAGGCACGAGCCCCATCTTGTGCTGCTCGACATTAACCTTCCCGTCTTCGACGGCTACTATTGGTGTCAGCGCATAAGGGCCATTTCGAAGGTGCCCATCCTATTCCTGTCGTCGAGAAGTCAAAATATGGACATTATCATGGCCATCAATATGGGGGGCGACGATTATGTGCAGAAGCCGTTCGACTTATCGGTACTCGTGGCAAAAGTAAGCGCTCTGCTAAGGCGCAACTATACCTACCAGGACGAGGCGCTGGAACTGCGTCATCGCGGTTTGTCCTTCCACCTATCCAACTCCTCCGTCGAAGCGGAAGGCCAAACAGCGGAGCTGTCGCGCAATGAATTTATTATTTTACAGGCGCTCATGCGAAATATTGGGAAGATCGTATCGCGGGACGAGTTGATGCATGCGTTATGGAAGGACGAACAATTCGTTGATGACAATACGCTCACCGTCAACGTCAATCGGCTGAGGCGCAGAATCGCGGAGCTCGGCCATGATGATTTCATCTCCACCCGCAAAGGAATGGGGTACATAGTGGAATGAAGCTGAAGCCGGTATGGAAGTTTATCCGCTACCAACGATCGTATATCATTATGTGTTTCGCTTGTTATTCTCTTGCGATGGCCGTCAGCTACGCCGATCCCGGGATCCATTACAAATGGGACACGTACTTGTACGGATTGGGGTTATTGGCGTTGTTAATTACGGCTTTTTTTGCCTATCGGTATGTCCGGGAGACCCGAAGCATAGCCCTTCTCCGCGAAGAAGAGGGCGAGCCGATGACGCTTGAGGGCGAGGCTTGCCAAGACGAGCTGCACAGAATGGAGACGGAGCATATCCGCAAGCTGAACGAGGTAAACGATAGAGGACTGGAGTCGTATCGGTTTATGGTGTCGTGGTTCCATGAGATCAAAACGCCGATCGCCGTGCTCAGGCTGATCCAACAGACCGATCCCCGCGCAGCCGATATGGACGAGGAGTTGTCCAGAATCGAGCATTACGTGGACCAGGCGCTCTATCACGCCAAGCTGGACAGCTTTCATCAGGATTACGACATCGTCTCCTGCGATTTGAAGCAGCTCGTCAAGAATATGGTGAAGCAGCATGCCAAGACGTTTATCGCGAAAAAAATCAAGCTCGCCCTGCAAATTGAATCCGCTGCCGTACAGAGCGATCCCAAATGGCTGTCGTTCGTTCTTCAGCAATTGATCACGAACAGCTTGAAATATACCGATACGGGAGGCGAAATGAGCGTCACGGCTTCCGAGACGGCTTCGGAGATCCGGCTAACGGTTCGCGATAACGGAGCGGGTATCGATCCGAAGGATCTGCCTCGCATCTTCAATCGAGGTTTCACGGGCGAGAACGGAAGAGTGTACGGGAAATCGACGGGGATGGGGCTGTATTTGGCACAGGAGCTGTGCGCGAAGCTGGGTCATTATTTGACATGTCAATCGGAGAAGGGGAGTTATACGGAAATGACGATTCATTTTCCGCGCAACCATGATCCTTATCTGGATGCCATGCGCATTCGTGGGAAAAGCCGGGAGCATTAGAGCTTCCGGCTGACGATGCGTTCGTACACGCTGGCGGAGGAAAAGTACAGCATAACGTAGATCACGAAGTACACGGCCATGGAGCCGATCACGATGGACGTGAGCTGCGGGTAATCCTGCAGCGTCGAGAGCATGTAGGAATCTATGATGAGCCAGCTGTTCAACAGGCCGAGCACCAGCGGCGGGGCGAAGACGAACAGCAGCTGCTTGCGAATGACTGCTTTCACTTGACCGCTGCGAATGCCGAGCTTGCGCAGCGTATCGAATTGCGTCATGGCGTCCGTCGCTTCCCGCAGCTGACGAAAGTAGATGACGCTCGCCAGCGCGAACAGCGCGATAACTGCCAGGAACGCCCCGGAGAACAACAGGAGCGAGGAGCTCTCGATCTGCTTGGAGTAGACGTCGGCGAAGGAGGAGTAGTACCCTTCCGGCGCCGCGGAATAGAATAGCAGTTGCACTTGCCGGGACAACTCTTCCGCATTCCCTGCATCTTCGATGGTATAGATTTGAAACGTCTGCTCCCCGGCGGATGGCCGCAACGAAGCATAGGCATCATCGGCGATGACGAGAACGGCTGCCTTGCTGCTCATGGAATCGTCGATCGTCGTTCTCCATCCCAGCAGCGAGTAGTCGAGCTGTTCCTTGATGGATAGAGTTAGAGGAGCTGAGCCAACCTGGATCTGGAAGACGGGCTGCGAGCCTGCCGGATGAACGAGCGGAATATCGATGCCGGCGGATAACGCGATAGTCTCATTGCCGCTTAGCTCGTTAGGCTCGGGATGTCCCCTTAGCTGCTCGAACTCCTTGAAGGTGCTCCAAGGCACCAGCAGCAGGCCTTCAAGAAACTGCTCCTCGCCTTGGAAGGCGATCTCCCTGTCGGAGACGGCATCGGCCTTTAAGGTGTGCAAGACGCGATAGTCGAGCACGGGATGCTCTTTTTCGAAGCCGCGAATCAGGGCGTCCAGCTTGGAGTCGGTTTCCCCATCCAACGTTTCGAAAGCAATGTCGTTGGGAAGATTTTTTTCCGTTGCGCTGAATTGAACGCTATAATTGATGGCGACGAAGCTGGTCAGCAGGATGAGGGCCGAGCTGAACAAGGTGATAAACGTGAGATTGAGCGCATTGCTTCTGGCCTGGAAACGAAGCGAGGAAGTCCATAGCACCGTGTTCCCCTCATGATAACGGGGCAGCTTGCCCAGCCTCGCCAGGATCCAGCCGGTGAACTGGCGGAAGAACAGCCATGTTCCCGCAATGATTCCCACAGAAACGGCGGTCATGGAAAACAGGCCGTACTCCTTCCAGACGATGGATTCACGCCCCAACACGATCAGCACGTAAGCTTGAATCAGCAGAATAATGGCAAGAAGGGCGGGAATCGCCGATGTTCGAATCGGTTTCTCCATGATCGACCGGGCGTGGAACAGCTCAACAAGCTGAACGCGGTGGACCGTGATGAGATTCTGCAACCAGATGATAAGGATGATGGCGGCAACTACGGCTGCCGTCGTACCGACAGCGCCAGCTTTGAACGACAAGGAAACGCTTTGGTCGTATTGCATCAGTTTCATGAGCAGCATGCCGAACCACTTCGACAGCAAGCCCCCGAGCAGAATGCCCGACACGAGAGAGAGGACGCTTAATATAACCGTCTCATAGAATAACATCCGCGTCACTTGCCTCTCGCTCATGCCAAGCAGCAAGTACATGCCAATCTCTTTTTTGCGTTGCCTCATGAAGAAGGAATTGGCGTACAGGATAAACAAGATAATGAATAGACTGATCGCGATGGAAGCAATGGTTACCCCTTGGCGAAACATATCGCTGTTCCGGAGTACGTTCAGAATATCTTCATTATACATAAGCGACGAAAAGGTGAAATGAATAACGACGCCTGCGATCATCGCGAACAGATAGATGGCATATAACCGAATATTGCGATTGGCGCCGCGAAGCGTCAGTTGGAGCAGGCTCATACCCGTCCACCCCCGAGCAGGCTTTGCGATTCCAGAATGCGATCGAAGAACGACTTGCGGGATTGGTCGCCCGCATACAGCTCGTTCACAATGGCGCCGTCGCGCAAAAAGATGACGCGATTGCAATAGCTCGCCGCATAAGGATCATGCGTCACCATCAGGATCGTCGTGCCGAATCGGCCATTCATGCCGGCCATCTCTTCCAGCAGCTCTGTCGCGGATCTGGAATCCAGAGCTCCGGTAGGCTCGTCCGCGAAGACGACGGCGGGATTGGTGATAAGCGCGCGGGCGGATGCGGTCCGCTGCTTTTGTCCGCCGGAGATGCCAGCCGGATACCTGTCGAGAATAGCCCCGAGCTGCAGCGCCTCGACAAGCGGATGGAGCCGCTTCTTCATCTCGTCGATCTTAAAGCCCCTCAGCGATAGAGGCAGCAAAATATTTTCCTGGACGGTGAGCGTGTCGAGCAGATTATAATCCTGAAAGATAAAGCCCATCCGCTCCTGACGGAAACGGCGAAGCTCCTTTTTGCCCAGAGATAGCAGCGACTGCTGTCCCAGCCATACTTCTCCGCCGGTTACCCGGTCAATCGTCGACAGTACGTTCATAAGCGTCGACTTGCCGGAGCCCGACGGCCCCATGATGGCTGTAAACTCTCCTTCGTTAACCGTAAGGTCGATATTGCGAAGCACGGGCGTCTTGCCATAACTTTTGGATACATTACGGGCACGAATAATAGGCGTTTGCATAAGGTTTCTCCTCTCTGTTTCTTGTCTCTGTCCTCACTATACCGTCCAGCCGCTTCCCGTTCCATCGATTCTACGGAATGCAAAGTGACACTTCTGTCACATACAGTTTTAATCGTTTTTTACTGTTGTAGGATGGCAAAATTACAGGTAATATTATACAATCGAATGCCGGAAAGCGAGGGAGTTCCTTTGACTTTTTTAAAGCGATTGGATTGGTTTTTTAAGCAAAGATGGCGCAGTTACGCGATCGCGATTACGTTAATGACGATTGTCAGTCTGCTCTCGTCCATACCTCCGAGATGGATTGGCAATGCGGTTGACGCCATTAGCACAGGCGAGTTGACTAGAGATGACTTGGGCAGGAAGGTTATGCTTCTGGTTGGCCTGGCTCTGCTCACTTATGGACTTGTCTACGTATGGATCACCACTTTATTCGGCAATTCGGTACTGGTAGAGAAGCTGCTCCGCGGCAGACTGCTGGCGCATTTGACGGTACTGAGGCCGTCCTTTTTCCACAAAAACAGCACGGGCGGATTAATGGCTCTTGCCACCAACGATGTGCTTGCCATCGGGAATACGGCGGGGTACGGCGTTATGACGCTGGTCAATACGCTCGTCGGGGCATCCGTCGTCATCGTCATGATGGTGACCTTCGTCTCTTTCAAGCTGATGCTTGCAGCCTTGCTGCCATTGCCGCTGCTCGCCTTTGTCATTATAAAGCTGGGCGGGAAGGTGCGCATCCGCTTTATGGCGGCGCAAGCTGCATTTGGCAATATGAACGATCATGCGCTGGAGTCCATCTCCGGCATTCGCGTCATCCGCTCCTATGTGCAAGAAAACGCCGATCTGGCCGCCTTTGGCCGCGTGACGGAAGATGTCATGAACAAAAATCGTCAGGTGTCGCTTCTTAATGCCATGTTCCATCCCCTGATCTCTATTATTGTCGGCATCAGTTATACGATCAGCATCGGCTTTGGCTCCTATCTGGTGATCGAGAACGAAATTATGATCGGACAATTGCTGACGTTTAATATTTATCTCGGCATGTTGATCTGGCCTATGATTTCCTTCGGCGAATTCATCAACGTGCTGCAGCGTGGAACCGCTTCAGCCGACCGGCTGGAAAAAGCGTTTGACGAGCGGCCAGATGTAACGGAGCCCGATAACCCTCTATCCGTGGACATTCCTGCAAGCGTCTCGTTCAATCGTCTCAGCTTCACCTATCCCGGCGCGGCTGCGCCAAGCTTGTCGGGGATTAGCTTCCGCTTGGAGAGAGGAGAAACGTTGGGGATCGTAGGCAAGACCGGCAGCGGAAAGAGCACGCTGCTGAAGCAGCTGCTGCGGCAATATCCCGTGCAGCCAAATGCAGCGTACATCTCGGATGCCCCGATTGAACGGATTCCGCTGGAGCGGATGCGAGAGTGGATCGCTTATGTACCGCAGGAGCATCTGCTGCTGTCGAAGTCGATCCGCGACAATATCGCGCTCGGCAAGCCGGATGCTACGGATGCGGAAATGGATAAGGCGGTTGCGATGGCCTCCTTCGACACGGATATCGCGGGCATGCCGGAAGGACTGGCGACGATCGTCGGAGAAAACGGCGTCATGTTGTCCGGAGGACAGAAGCAACGCCTTGCGATTGCACGCGCTCTTCTCGTCGATTCCGAGATGCTGCTGTTCGACGATTCGTTGTCCGCCGTGGATGCCCGTACGGAAAGCCGCATTCTGAAGGCGATCCGCAGGGAGCGGGCCGGCAAAACGACATTTATTACAACGCATCGTCTATCCGCTGTCAGTCACGCGGACTGGATTCTGGTGCTGGAAGGCGGCAAAGTGCTGGAAGAAGGCACGCATGAGCAATTGATGCTGCTGGGCGGCTGGTACAAGCAACAATGGGAGCGACAGCAGATGGAAGCCAGCCTGGAGGAGCAGGGGGATGAGCATGGAGATGCATAACGAAGGCAAAAAGGCTGGAGCAGCTACCATTAAAAAGCTTCTGGCCTATGCGCTGACCTACAAGTTCAGAATTATTGGCGCAATTTTGATCCTGTGCTGCGCGGTAGGGGCAGAGCTGGCCGGCCCATTCATCGTAAAAACCATAATTGACGATCATCTTAGCACAGGAGGAGATGGCGGAATGGCGCCGGTCCTTACGTTGCTGGCGATCTATGTCGGGCTGCTGGTTGCCGCGGGCGGACTACACTTTCTGCAATCCTACCTGCTGCAGGCGACAGCGCTGCGAATTATTCGCAATATGCGGGTGGATCTCATGCGCCAAATTCATCGGATTCCGCTCCGTTACTTCGACAACACGCCGATCGGGGCTATCGTGTCTCGTATTGCGAACGATACGGAGGCGATCCGCGAGCTGTTTATGAGCTTTATGGCGACGTTCGTAGTCAGCTTTGTGCAACTGGCCGGCATTTATACGGCTCTTTTCTTGCTCGACGTTAAGCTGGCTCTGCTTTGTTTGCTGCTGCTGCCTTTATTCTCCGTCATCATGGTTGTGCATCTCAAATTCTCGAAGCGGTACATAGCCATCATGCGCGCGCGTCTCAGCGATATGAACGCGATGATCAACGAATCTATTAACGTGATGCCTATTATTCAAGCCTTTCGCAGGGAGAAGCGCACCATCGAGGAATTCGAAGAACTGAATCATGACAGATACGTAAATCAGGTTAAGCAATTCCGCGTGTTCTCGTTATCATCCCGGAATATCGTCGGCACGATCGGGGCGCTTTTAACGGCGTTCGTTCTCTGGTATTTCGGCGGTCAGGCGTTGTCCGGCGTCATTCTGTTCGGCGTTCTGTACGCGTTCATCGATTACCTGGGCCGAATTTTTCAACCTATAATCGGCATATTCGACCAACTGACGAATGCCCAACGGGCATATGTAGCGGCGGAGAAGGTGTTTGCGATTATGGACATGGAAGGCAGAGATGTCGAGGAGACGCCTTCCCGCATTAGACAGGATACGCGAGGCGATATCGCATTCCGCGACGTAAGCTTCTCCTACAAGAAAGGAGAACAAGTGCTGCGCAATATTTCGTTCGAGGTCAAGCGGGGGCAAACACTGGCGCTGGTCGGCCACACGGGATCCGGCAAGAGCTCCATCATGAATCTGCTGCTTGGCTTCTATGAGCCGGATCAAGGAACCATAACGATCGACGGCAAAGACATCGGCACGATGTCCAAACAGGAGCTTCGCAAGCCGATGGGGATCGTCCTTCAGGATCCTTATCTCTTTGCGGGCGATATCTCCTTTAACGTCAGCATGTATCAGGAAGGCATTACGCAAGAACGTGTGGAGGCCGCGTTGCGGGAGGTAGGGGCTTCATCCTTTATCGATTCTCTGCCGGGCGGCGTTCATGAGCCTGTCGTTGAACGGGGAAGCACTTTCTCTGCTGGGCAGCGTCAACTGATCTCGTTCGCGCGTGCGCTAGCCTACGATCCCGCTATCCTTATTCTGGACGAAGCGACGGCCAGTGTCGACAGCGAAACGGAGCATGTCATTCAGCGCGCGCTAAAGGTCGTCAGCGAAGGCCGCACCACGCTGGTTATCGCCCATCGGCTGTCGACGATTCGGGAGGCGGATCAGATTCTGGTACTGCATCGGGGCGAGATCGTCGAGCGGGGGAATCATGATTCGTTAATGGCGATGGAGGGCAGATACTACCGGATGTACCGGCTGCAGATGGGGGAATCCTCCGGAGAAGCGCAGCCTGCCGCCGCTTCCAAACCATAAGCATGGCCTATCATATAGCTCTGCCGCTCTAAGAAAGCGGCGGAGCTTGTAATTTTTCAAGGAGTATTTGCATCATAGTTCCGATTTGGGGCATTAAACAAGTCTTCATTGATCTCAAATAGATATTGATGCATGTTTGAACAAAAAAGTTTATAATGAGAATCAGCAATCTTCAATGAGGGGGAACTTGTTTGCCGCATAGAGAACATAAAAAGCTTTCCAGTCTCGAAATCATCAAGCGTTTTGTATTCCTTACGATCGGTTCTGTCCTGATGGGCGTGGCCCTGGAGCTTTTTCTTGTACCGTTCCAGATTATCGACGGCGGTATTGCCGGTATATCCATAATGTTGTCCGAGCTTACTCCTCTTCCTCTTAGCGTCTACTTATTTCTTGCTAACGTTCCGTTCCTTATCCTCGGCTACAAGCAATTAGGCAAAACTTTCGCTTTGTCTACTCTCTACGGCATTACGATTATGTCCATTACGACGGCATTTCTGCATCATGTAGGCGCCTTTCCGGAGGATAAGCTTCTGGCTGTCCTGTTCGGCGGTATGATTTTGGGGGCCGGCGTAGGTCTTGTCATCCGTTATGGAGGCGCCCTCGACGGCATCGAAGTGGTATCTATCCTGATCTCCAAAAAGCTGCGCGTTGCGGTAGGACAAGTCATTATGGTCTTTAATCTCGTCATCTTCCTGATTGCGGGTTTCGTTTTCGAATGGACCTCCGCCATGTATTCCATACTGGCCTATTACATAGCGATCAAGGTAATCGATATTGTTGTCGAAGGATTGGAGGAATCCAAGTCGGTGACGATTATTTCGAAGGAACATGTCGACATTTCCCAGGCAATTATCGATCGGCTAGGCCGAAGCACGACGCTGCTGCAAGCCCGAGGGGGGTTCTCCGGCGATGATCTTCAAGTGGTCTATTGCGTAGTTTCGCGGCTCGAACTTGCGAAGCTGAAATCGATCGTGCACGAATACGATGAGAAGGCGTTTATCGCGATCGAACATGTCTCCGACGTGCTGGGCGGCAATTTCAGCAAAAACAGCATCCATTAAATATTTAAATGGCGATGCCATGGACGGAGGTCCTGACATCGCCATTGTTGTTTAACGCTGAATTAAACGCTACATAGTAACAGGCGGCTGTACGGGAAGAGACTTGCCCTGATCGCGAACGCCTAGCAGAAATAACAACGCAATGACCATCCCGGCGGCTGCGATATAGAACAGCATGGCGTATCCCATCCAATCGATAATGACGCCCATCAATGGCGGAGAGGAGATGGCGGCGATGGATGAGGCAATATAATAGATGCCGGTACGCGTGCCGATACTGCTCTCTTCGCCCAACTGGACGATGAACGGATAAGAGTTAATGTTGATGCACGCCCAGAAAACTCCTCCTATGAGCAGCATGATCCGCAAGAGCAGCACCGATTCGATCAGCGAGACCAACGAAAAGACGACGATAAGGCCGATTATGCCAAGCAGAATGATCTTTTTTTTGCCGAATCGATTGCCTAGCATTCCACAAGGGATGGCCGCGATGACAAAAGAGAGCGAAAAAAAGGCGAGCGAAAATGCCGCAGCGCTGTCCGTCATGCCCAGCCGATTCGTTCCATAGAGCGTAAACAAGGCTTCGACTCCTTGGTAGGAGAAAAACCAAAAGAAAATCGCCCCTAACAGAAACAGCGTAGGCTTATTCCATTCTTTTCGGTAGTCGCCAGGCTGCGCTTCCGCTTTGCGTTCCAAGACGAAGCTGGCGGCATGCGGTTCCCGAATGACGAAAAACAATACCGTCAAACAAAGCAGCGTAAGTACGGATGAGGTTAGAAAGGGCAGCGACGTATGCCAGTCGTTTAAATAAGCGCCTCCGGCAAAAGCAAGGATGGAGCCTACGCCTCCCATGAAATTAATGATGCCGTTAGCCTGCGTTCGCTTCCCCGGCGGTGTCAAATCCGGCATCAGAGCTACGGCAGGCGATCGGTATAGGCTCATGGAGAGATTCATAAGCACCATAAACAGAATCAACGTCACGATTCCGTTATGCCATGGAATTAACGCTCCGAACACGGCGGCCAGCGGCATGCCGATGAGCAGGAAGGGCATCCGTTTGCCGAACTTTGTGCGGGTCCGGTCACTCTTGCGTCCGATCCAGGGCTGGAGGAACATCGCAAAGTAATTGTCGATCGTCATCATGAAGCCGATAAGCCCCACGTTCTTAATAAAATGCTCCAAATAGAGCGGCACATAAGCGTTGTACAAAGCCCATGTAATGCTGATGCTAAAGAAGCCGAGACCAAGCAGCCAAATTTTTCGCGGGGCGTAGGCTATGGCAGTCATCGCTACCTCCTGCTCTGAATGAGCTTGTGCAGCCGGTCGGGATAATCCGTAATGATGCCGGCAACACCTGCTTCGATAAGACGGAGCATCTCTGCTTCTTCATTAACGGTGAAGGGGTGATAGACGATGCCGGCTTCTTCCGCTTCCTTCACCCATTCGGGGAGGACGGCAAAATGATACGCGTGCAAGGCATCCGCATTCAGCGTCGCGGCATATTCCCAAGGCCGATATAAGCCTTCCATATATAAAATGCCCGTGCGAATGTCCGGGGCCAGCGACTTGCAGAGCGCCAGCGAATAATGATTGAAGCTGGACAGGACGACGCGATCGGCCAAGCCTGCCTGGCGTACGGCCGAGATAACTTCGGCTTCCATTCCCGGATATTGGACGGCTCCGTTCTTCAGTTCCAGATTAAGAATAAGCTCTGATTCCGCGGCCAATGCCAGCAGCTGATCCAAGGTCGGAATACGTTCGCCGGCAAACGACGCGTCGAACCAACTGCCGGCATCGAGCTGGCAAATGGCTTCGTAATCGGTGTCAACGACGAGCCGCGCCGTGCCGGCCGTTCGTTGCAGCGACTCGTCGTGAATACAGACGAGCACGCCATCCTTCGTTCGTTGAATGTCTGTCTCAATGCCGGTTGCGCCTAGCTCCAGAGCACGGGCGAATGCGGCCATCGTATTCTCGGGACAATAAGCGCTGGCACCTCGATGGGCGAAGTTGATCATGGATTTCATGGGGACACATCCTTTTTCCTTTTTAATTAGAAGTATACCGCTGTTATGTTCGAACCATGTTAAACGCGGGAGTTGATTTTATTCAAAAAAACGCTTACAAGATGATCGTAGCATATACGAAGTAAGATGAATAGGGGAGACGAAAGAACGAAAGACTGGTCAATTACCGAGGAATAAAATGCGACTTTACATACCCTTGGGGGGTATGATAACATAAGGGTTAGAAAGGCATACCCCGGGGTGGTATTAACTAAAAACCAGAATGGAGGATGATAACAATGGCAAACGTTGTATTAAAAGTAGAAGGCATGAGCTGCGGTCATTGCGTGAGTTCGGTAGAGAAAGCGGTAAGCGAAGTTGGCGCGAGCGGTCAGGTCAGCCTGGCGGACAAGAAAGTAACGGTGGAGTATGATGAAGCTAAAGTAAGTCTGGATGCCATTAAAGCGGCAATCGAGGAACAAGGATACGATGTGGGGTAATCGGAAAGGGTAAATAAAATAATAGCCGAGAATTGGACAGGGCTGCCCTGTCGGCGACAATCGTCGCCGGCCAGGCAGCCCTTATTGCATATATTTAACCTGCCATGTCCTTAATCAGGACGGCATATTATCCCCGCAGCTTATCGTAAACAGCATGTGCATCACAGTTGTTTGTGCGTCTTATTTTTCCCAAAACAACGAAAGCCCTACCTCTCTTCCGTCCTTGCGGCTCCATTGACCGCGCCAGTGTGAATCAGAAAAACAGTTGAAACATGAGCCTAGATTCGTTAGTCAAGATGATCAAATACAGAGGGTATAGTTGATTCTTACTGGGGATCTATAGGGGTTAAATATTACATTCTTATTATCATATCATCATAAGTAGAATAATGCAAGTATAATTTGTCTCCCAATTCGTCAAAAATACGGCGAGAGAAGCTGCCCCGGGAATGACATTGGTTTTGTTGGACATCATAGGATGATAAGGGAGGGATTCTTGAAATGCCGGAGTGGATCGAGATTGTCATTCGAACGCTGGCTGCCATGGCAGTTCTGTTCATTCTGACGAAAGTGCTTGGCAAACGCCAAATATCGGAGTTGTCGCTTTTCGAATACATTACGGGCATCTCCATCGGTAACATTGCCGCTTACGTATCGTTGGATCTGGACAACTTATGGTACCTCGGAATCGTATCGCTGCTGGTGTGGGTTAGCGTATCGGTAGGCATCGAATATTGGACCGTTAAGAATAGAAAGGTCAGGGATCTTGTTGACGGAAAAGGCAGGGTGCTCATCAAGGACGGCAAATTGTTGAAGGAGCAACTGAAGAAGGAAAGGCTGACCCTGGACGAGCTTTTGGAGCAGCTTAGAAGCAAGGATGCCTATCGCGTGGCGGATGTCGAATTCGCCGTGATGGAGTCAAGCGGAGAGCTTAATGTATTAATGAAGAAACAGTATCAGCCCATCACCCCGGATATGCTGGGATGGAAGATGGCGGAGGAGAAGCCGCCGCATACGCTTGTCATGGATGGCATCGTATTAGAGAAGGAATTGGAGCTTTCGGGCGTAACGAGGGATTGGCTGCGTCATAAGCTGAGTCAGCAGAAGCTGAAGCTTGAGGATGTATTGCTGGCACAGTTGGACAGCGACGGCATAACGCTTCATATTCAAATGGCCGATGGACGAAGTTTTCCTCAAAAGAAAGCGGACAAACCTGCCGATCGAATACGCCAAATGACCGCTCAGCTTGAGGACGAACTGAAGCGGCTGGAGCAAGCAGCCCGCAACGAAGCGGACAGGCAAGCCTATCGCTCCGCTCTCGACCGTCTTCAAACGGGCTTGAAGGGGAAATAACTGCCGCAAAAAGCATGCGAGGAGCTCCCATGCCATGGTAAGCTCCTCGTGTTTCTTCTATAATAAATGTTACGATTAGCGTCTGTTGAACTTGCGCAGCTGCCAATCCTGCGGCGAGTAGTGACCGGGTTCCGTAATGGGGGCGGGACGTTCCGCAGCCCCGTCGAATTCGTATTGAACAACTTTGTTGAAGGTGTCGACCAAAGGCGTTAACGATCGGCCGGCCCAGGCTTCCGAAGCGAAACGAACAAAATAATTGTTGAACTCCATATTGGCGGAAATATGAACCTCCTGGATCATAGGGGATTCTTCGCGAATGCGCTTCGCAATCGTCTGTTTCAATTCATTGGACAAGTTCTGGTGGTCCATAACGGTAAAGAAGGAATTATACGGAGTCACGATAGTGTAAGGATTGCTGTAAGGCGAACCGGAATCGGCATTGAATACGCCGCCGTTGGAGCCGGTATTATTTTGCTCGTCCGTACCGCCCTTCGCTTTCGTACCCGCTGCAGACCAATCCAATAAAATCGCTACATAAGCGTTTTTGTCCGTCAGCATAACAATCCCATTCGCTACGCCATTGAGCGAGCCGATCTTGTTCGACAGCATGGAGCTGTATTCGAAAAAGGCATTGTCATGCTGCCCCGCGTCGGTATTCGTGGACCCATACGCCTTCAGTCCCTGCATCTTGGGATCTCCGGGCTTCCTGCTTCCATAGTCCGAGTCGGAATGCTGCATAGACTTCTTGTAGCCGCAAGCCGAAACGGCAATGACCAAGAGCAAGGACAACAGGATGATACCGGCCCGTCGCATCATCGTCATTGGCTTACCTCCAATCCTAATTGGGATGATGTTAGTGTCCGTTCCCGCGAGGTAAAACATACGCCTTAGGAAAGCATACATAAATGACCATGGGTTTGGTGCACAATGAAAGGTAAACGAAGCTTTAAAGCACGGCTGCAAATACCGCCGCAATAGCCCGAAAGAGCGCTAAAATATCCGTTTTTGACAGCTTTGAGAACAATTTGTGAACTCTCTGTGGAACATTGACAAAAGAGAGCGTCAACTTTATATTTAATAAAGTGTTTAAAGTTGCACGAGATGTAACAACAGCTGTGAAACACGCAGCAGGCCGCTTGCCACGTGAAAAAATGGCCGCTGCGAAAACGTCAAAAGTGGGGTTGATTAATGATGAATCGGTGGCAATTTGTAAGACGGCTGGCACCGCTGATGGCCATGATGGCATTGGTGCTTGCGGCATGCGGACGAGAAGACTTGTCTACGCTGAATCCTCAAGGGCCGGTAGCGGAAGAGCAATTCGGATTGATGAAGACGGCGATTATCATTATGGGCATCGTTGTTGTTGTCGTATTCGCCCTTGCTTTGTATGTCATTATCCGGTTCCGCAGACGTTCGGGAGACAAGACCATTCCTAAGCAGGTAGAGGGTAGCCACAAACTTGAGGTTATCTGGACCGTCATTCCGATCATCTTGCTCGTGATCCTGGCCGTTCCTACTTTGCAATCGGTGTTTAACTTGTCCAAGGATTACAGCAATGACCCTGATGCAGTTAAAGTCATCGTGACTTCTCATCAGTACTGGTGGGAGTTCGAGTATCCGGAGTTAGGCATCAAGACTGCGCAGGAGCTGGTCATTCCAACCGGCAAGACGATCGCGATCGAAGCGAAGACGGCTGACGTGATTCACTCCTTCTGGGTTCCGTCGCTGGCAGGCAAGATCGACACGAATCCAAGCGGCAATGAGAACCATATGTATTTCTCCGCGCCGAAAGAAGGCGTTTACTTGGGTAAATGCGCCGAATTGTGCGGACCGTCCCATGGCCTGATGGATTTTAAAGTAAAATCCGTCGATGGCGCAGCGTTCGACCGCTGGGCAGCAGCGATCAAAGAGCCCGTTGCTCTTCCATCCGACCCGGCAATAGCAGAAGTGTTCCAAAGCAAATGCCTGGTATGCCATGCAATTGGCGACTTGGGCGTACAAGCTTATCCGAACCTGTCTGGCATTGCAAGCCGCAATAGCGTCGGTGGTATTCTTGTCAACGTAGAAGCTGATGATAAGCAATACAAACACGAAGATACTGTATATAACAATCTCTATAATTGGATCAAGGATCCAGAGGCGGTTAAGCCCGGCAATCTGATGTCGAACCGATACGAATTGACCGAGGACGAGCTGGAAGGGATTGCACAATACTTGTCTGAGTTAACGTTAGATTACGAATAATATCATCAGCGATGAAGGAGGCGCCTACCTTGGCTCATGCACATGCAGTCAAACGTTACAGCGGTCTTATGGACTGGCTTACAACGGTTGACCATAAGAAAATCGGTATTTTGTATTTGATAGCAGGGGGATTCTTTTTTCTCGTCGGCGGACTTGAAGCGATCCTGATCCGGATTCAGCTATGGGCTCCGCAAAATGATTTCGTTGGAGCGGATACATACAACGAATTGATTACGATGCACGGCACAACCATGATCTTCCTTGCGGCAATGCCGCTCCTGTTCGCCTTTATGAACGCGGTCGTGCCGCTTCAGATCGGCGCGCGGGACGTCGCATTTCCGTTCGTGAATTCATTAGGTTTTTGGACATTTTTCTTCGGCGGCTTGCTGCTTAATGTCAGCTGGATCGTCGGCGATGTGCCAGACGCAGGTTGGACGGCGTATGCGCCGCTGGCAGGAACCACCTATAGTAATGATCATGGTATGGATTATTACGTATTGGGCCTGCAGATTGCCGGTATTGGTACTTTGATCGGCGGTATCAACTTTCTTGTAACGATTATCAACATGCGTGCACCTGGCATGACATTTATGCGGATGCCATTGTTCACTTGGACGGCATTTATCACGTCCGCATTGATCCTGTTCGCATTCCCAGCGCTTACTGTCGGGCTTGCGGCCTTGATGTTCGATCGGTTGTTCAGCGCGAATTTCTTCGATCCTACCGCAGGCGGCAACGCAGTATTGTGGGAGCATATTTTCTGGATTTTCGGGCATCCTGAGGTATACATCCTCATTCTGCCGGCCTTCGGTATTATCTCCGAGGTTATCAGTACGTTTTCGCGCAAGCGTCTGTTCGGCTACAGCTCCATGGTATTCGCGACGATTTTGATCGGATTCCTGGGCTTCATGGTATGGGCGCATCATATGTTTACAACAGGTCTTGGTCCCGTTGCGAACGCATTGTTCTCTATTGCAACAATGTTGATTGCCGTTCCAACAGGCATCAAAATCTTTAACTGGCTGTTTACCATGTGGGGCGGTTCGATCAAATTTACATCCGCCAACCTGTATGCGGTCGGATTCGTACCAACTTTCGTTATGGGCGGCGTTACAGGCGTCATGCTGGCATCGGCCCCCGCCGACTTCCAGTATCATGATACCTACTTCGTCGTAGCGCATTTCCACTACGTTATCGTAGGCGGTCTGGTATTGGGTATTTTTGCAGGCTTGCATTACTGGTGGCCTAAGATGTTCGGACGGGTGTTAAACGAGACGCTCGGCAAGATCACATTCTGGACATTCTTTATCGGCTTCCACTTGACATTCTTCATTCAGCACTTCTTGGGCTTGCTCGGGATGCCGCGTCGGATCTGGCAGTACCTGGATGGCATCGGCTTTAACGAGATGAACATGATTAGTACGGTCGGCGCTTTGCTGATGGGCGTAGGCACAATCTTGTTCCTGATGAACGTTGTAGTAACAATGGCTAAACCTAAAAATGCGCCAGCAGATCCTTGGGAAGACGGACGTACGCTGGAGTGGACGATTCCATCGCCTCCGCCAGAGTACAACTTCGCGCAAACTCCGCTTGTTCGCGGTTATGACGCGTATTGGAAAGAGAAGATGGAAGGCCACAAAGGCATGACGCCTGCGGAGCCGATCGGTCCGATTCATATGCCGTCTCCATCGATTCTGCCATTCTTTATGGGTGTTGGCTTGTTCGTTGCAGGCTTCGGGTTTATGTACGCTCCGGATTGGGGTCACATTGGAGCGCTTAAGACGGGACACTTCATCGGAATTATCGGCCTTGCCACTACATTGTTGTGTATGGTGCTCCGGTCCATGATCGATGACCACGGCTTCCATATCGAAGAAGACGAAATTCTGAAGGACTTGGGGGGGAAAGCATGAGTGCACATACGCATGTAGAAGGGCAATTGCCCCATGAGCCGGAGAAGGCTACCCTCGAGGGACGCAATAAAGTATTAGGTTTCTGGTTATTCCTCGGCGGCGAGACCGTTCTATTCGGTACTTTGTTCGCGGCGTACCTGTCGCTTCGGGATCAAGTGCTCGAAGGACCTACCGCCAATCATTTGTTCGATCTCATGCTGGTTGCTATCGCGACTGCGATCCTGCTTACATCCAGCTTGACAAGCGTGTTCGCGATTCAAGCGATGCATCAGAAAAATGTAAAAAGCCTGATTGGCTGGTTGATCGTTACGGTAGTCTTGGGAGCTTCATTCCTGGGGCTTGAGATTTACGAGTTCTACCACTATGTTCACGAAGGTCACGGCTTCACGACAAGCGCGTTCAGCTCTTCGTTCTACACGCTGGTCGGCTTCCACGGCGCGCACGTGTTGTTCGGTATTGTATGGATCACGCTTCTGATCATCCAATTGTCCCGCAAGGGACTAAATGTTGTAACGGCGCCTAAGGTATACGTAGCCGGGATGTACTGGCACTTTATCGACGTTGTGTGGGTATTCATCTTCACGGTTGTTTACCTGATGGGAAAGGTGGTTTAACGGTATGGCAAGCAATCACGGAGCCGCTGAGCAACGCACCAAACATCACAAGGTTGAAGGTCCCAAAAAACATGTCGTTGCGTTTATCTTCTCGATTCTGCTGACTTTCATCGCATTTGCGACTGTGATAAGCGGAGAAATTAATAAAGACTTTATCTATGTTATTTTAATGGGTACGGCTTTCCTTCAAGTTTTTGTACAGATGGCATTTTGGATGCACATGAAGGATCGCGGTCACACATTCGCGATTATCGGAATTCTGTTCGGTGTAGTCATCGTCTTTACAGCTGTGATCATGGCAGAATATTGGGTTTGGTGGTAATCGTAACTCCGGACCGATAAGAATTGAAGAGAGGAGGGTCCCAGTCAGCGGGTCCCTCTTCTTTCCGTAAGATTGGCATTTCTTGCCGTTCGGGTATGCTGTACAGGAGAAAGGAGCCTTCCAAGATGTTTGGCTTAAACGAATACTTCACTTTTGAGCAATTATGGTCGCCCATGTTTCTATTCGGAGTTATTGCGGTGGTCATTCTGTATTTCTATTTGATAGGACCATGGAGAGAGAAACATTTTCCGCAGGAGCCGACTGCGACGACGCTTCAGAAGATGCTGTTTATCGGAGCCGCGTTATTATTTTATTTGGCGCAGGGCGGTCCTCTTAGCCTAATGGGTCACTTGACGTTTACCTATCATATGGTGAATATGGCCATTTCGTATTTGATCGTTCCCCCGATGGTCCTGCTTGCGCTGCCGGCTTTTTTATGGAGGAGAATGTTTGGAGCCCCTTTCTGGAAGAAGCTCTCCTTCTTGATGCATCCGATCTCCACTCTCGTTTTGTTTAATATGTTATTCTCGCTGTACCATGTGCCGCTGATCCATGATTATGTGATGACGAACTTCACGGTTCATCGTCTATATTACGCAGCTCTGTTCATTACATCCTTTATGATGTGGTGGCAAGTCGCTTGTCCTGTTCCGGAGTGGTCGAAATTAACCGATCTCAAGCGAATGGCCTACGTATTCGCCAATGGCGTATTGCTTACGCCAGCATGCGCGCTTATTATCTTCTCGCCTGGTGACTTGTACGCAACGTACAACGATCCAGAAGTGTGGGTAAAGGCGATGGGGTATTGTATCTCCGGCGATACGAGTTACTTGTTGACTCAATATGGCGGTCCGGAATTTTTTAACCTGGTTGGTTCCGAAAATGACCAGCAATTGGGCGGGATTGTCATGAAGCTTGTTCAAGAGCTGATGTACGGCCTTATTTTGGCGTATATCTTTAAGCAATGGTTCAAGCGCGAGCATACGGAAGACGATGATTTGCCGAATCCTAATCCGAATCCAGGCGCGGTTTAAGGGCCTCCCCGGAGATCCCATTATCAAATCCTATTGACTATTGACGCATGGAGTGGATGACAGTGGACTTGAATATTTTAATGCCGACCGTCAGCACCTTTTTTATCGTCTTGAGTGCGACGCTCGTGGCATTTGGTTGGCGGCTTGCGGTTAAGCGCAAGCTTGAGCAGCATCAAAAGATGATGGTGAGTGCAGCGATCGCGGCCATTTTGTTTTTTATTATTTATGCCTCGAGAACCTTTATTATTGGCAGTACGCCATATAACGGACCCGATGGCCTCAAGCCTTATTATCTGGTATTTTTGTTGTTCCATATCACGCTGGCAACAGTGGCCGCCGTATTCGGCATAACGACGATCGTACTCGGCTACAAAAAGAAGTTTGCGAGACATCGTAAGCTGGGCCGATTTACTTCGATCATCTGGTTTATTACGGCCATTACAGGAACAGCTGTCTATTCGATTCTGTACGTGCTTTACCCGGCGGCCGATGCCAAGCCGTTGTTCGAAGCGATCTTCGGTTAAAGGGCTATGTCAAACAAAAAAGCCAATATTGTCGAGATTCATATCGTGCGCGCCATTGCTATCATTGCCGTTGTATTGATCCACGCGACAGCCACGCCCCGTACGGAGGTGCCATGGGGCAGCTTGTCGGCCCCTTTCTATTATGTTGCGAATAGTTTAAGCATGTTCGCCGTACCGCTGTTTCTCATGCTGAGCGGCCTGGTGCTCTTTTATCGATATCATGACGACTGGAGTATGGGGCAGGCGCTGGCCTTCTATAAGAAACGGCTAAAGTTTGTCGTGATTCCTTATTTGGTGTGGTCGGTGCTCTATTATTTCTTTAATCGGATTGCCTATCACCAGCCGCTCGAATTCGATCCCGAGCTGTTCCTCAAGATGTTGTTGTGGGGGGACGCGAGCTATCACTTGTATTTCATGTCGATTATCATCCAGTTGTACTTGATTTTCCCCTTGCTGATGGGGATCGTACATTGGCTAAAGCTAAAGGCATGGCATATGGCGGTGCTGGCGATCCTGATCCAAAGTGTGTTCCTGTACATCCATCATGAAGTGTATTTGTTCGAACATAAGGCGACATTGATTTGGAATTATTTCGCTGTATTCGGCATCGGAGCCGCAATTGGAATGCGCTACGGCAAGTTCGCCGAACGCTGGAGACATGTGGCATGGACTGGACCGCTGGCCATACTGGTCGGGTTCATGTATTTGTTATTCGTGTTCTCGTCGCAAGCCGGAGCGATCTACCCGACGTCTGTTTACGCGATTACGTACAGCCTTTATACTGTGTTAATCGGGATCAGTCTTATCTGGGGCGGCAAAATAATGGTGGAGCAAAAGGTCCGAATTCTCCCCTGGATGATGGCCTTGGGATCAGCCTCATTCGGTATCTACTTCATTCATCCGGCGATCCAGACGGTCATGGGCAAGCTGTTTAAACAGGAGCTTGGCAGTGCCTACTACCATGTATATGTCATCTCGCTTCTTGTCACGATGCTTGGACTATCGTTTGCCATTGTCCATCTCACAAAAAAAATCAAGCTGTCCTGGCTGCTTTGGGGCAAATAAAGATGCCGCTATAACCTTTATTTTGGTCGTTGCAAACGACTGGAGTAGAGGTTTTTTGCTGTGTACAAAGAATTTTATTTTTTCGTTCCAGCGCTTGACATCCACTATACCTGTGAATATACTGTGTATATAGATATATACAGTATATAAACACAGTCGCTTGAGCGGCATTGTAGCAGCGATAATGATGTTATGTTCGGGAGGCAAGAAAAACATGGGGAAATGGAAGGGCGCTTGGTTCTTGGTAAGAAGCGAGTTGATGTGGGCAAGATGGAAGTTCATCATGCCGGTGCTGTTCGTTGGAGTGATGCTATTGTTCATGGTACCGTTCTTCAGCGACGGGCTGAACGGGGAAGCAGAAGTTTTCTCCTACTTGGGAATCGACTTGTATGCGCTGCTGTTGTTTCCCTGTCTGGGAATGATGGGGACGCAGGCTAACTTTTACTGGAAGACGGATATGTATACGAAGAAGCTTGAAGTATGGAGGACATTGCCGATTTCGCTGGGGCAGATCGCGCTCGGCAAGTTCTTGCTTTACCTGACGGTGTCGCTGCCTTGCATGATCCTGTTTTTTACCGGCTTTTATTTCAGCGTTCATTTCATGAATCCCAGCTTCGAGTTTCAAGCGTTCCTGCAATTTGCGATCTTTTGGATATTCTACACATTGGTTGCGGGATTCCTGTACTTGTACGTAGAGATCGGCTACAAAGGGAACACGTACTTCTGGTATTGCATGCTCCTTGCTTTCGGAGCGCTCGGAGCGTTGATCGGCATTACGATATGGACGAAGGAAAGCTTGTTGGTCAACAGCTACAATACGGTGCTTAACGGCGGGTGGTGGCTGCCGATCGGGGCAATCGCGTTCTCGGCCGTCTGCATTCCGCTAGGACTCCGCCGCATCGAGAAGAGATTAAGAAAGCGCGACTTATCCAAGTGAAGGAAAAAGGCGGGTGAAATCAAGTGAGGCTGCCCATCCAAATTAACGAACAAAGCGCGGAACCGCTGTATCATCAAATAAAAGTCCAGCTTAGGGCGCTTATTGTTAGCGGCCAGCTTGAAGAAGACACCTTGCTGCCTTCCATCCGGGAACTGGCCCAGACCGTCAAGTGCAGCGTCATTACCGTCAAGCGGGTGTACAGCGATCTGGAGACGGAGGGACTGCTCCGAACGCGGCAAGGCACCGGCACTTATGTGGCAAAGGTCGGCGATCAGGAGCGCGACAAACATCGGTTATCCGTAGTAATCGAAGCGCTGGACCAAGCCGTCGGAGCCGGCAAGCGGGTGCAATGCACGGAAGAGGAGCTCGAAGGTCTGTTCCGCGAAGCGGTACGCAAACATTACGATCCGGGAGGAGAACAACCATGAGCGATTGGAAGGCGGAAACCGCGATTTCATTCGAGAACGTATCGGTGCGGAAATCGGATTTCGTGCTGGGTCCGACAACGCTGGACATTCCAGGCGGCTACATTACCGCCATCGTCGGACCGAATGGGAGCGGAAAAAGCACATTGTTCCGCATGGCGCTGGATCTGGCGAAGCCCGATTATGGCAAAGTGACGGTGCTTGGCCAAGAAATCGGCAGCGGCGATGATGACGAGCTCAAGCAGCATATCGGTTATGTCCCCGAGGAGCCCTACGCTCATGAGTCGAGGCTCAAGGGCAGCGACAAAGCGAAGATTAACGGGTTCTGGTACAAGGGATGGGATCTGTTCCGCTATCAAGAGCTGCTTCATATTCTTCAGGTTAATGATCATCAGCTGCTGGGCAAGATGTCCAAGGGCATGCGAAGAAAGACGGAGCTGGCGCTCGCGCTGGCTCATAACCCGGAGCTGCTGCTGCTCGACGAACCTTCTTCCGGACTTGATCCGCTGGCCTGGAAGATAATGATCGATCTGCTGCACCGCCATATGGATCAAGGCGACCGCACCATATTAATGACGAGCCATATCGTGGACGAAGTGAAACGGCTGGCGGATTTCATCGTATTTATGGCGCAAGGCAAGGTGCTGGGCTTCTACGAGAAAGACGAATTATTTAGCAGTTGGTTCACTTATTATGTCAGCGGCGAAGGGATCGAAGCCAGGGATCTGGCCGATATGCCTGGTCAAACCGGCATTGAGTTCGCAGGATTGAACACGTTTCGCGTAACGACAGGCAAAGCGCAGGATGCCGAAGCCTGGTGTGCGGATGCCGGACTTACTGTCGTTAGCAAATCCGCGATGGAACTGGATGAAATTATGGCGGCTCTGCTTCACGGCATTGGGCTGGAAACAAAAGCAAACGAAGCGAGGGGATTGAGAAGATGAAGCCATTGGTGGTCGAAAACGTAACGAAGCAATACGCGGACAAAACGGCGGTAAACAACAACTCATTCGAAGTGGGCGAAGGCGAAATCTACGGCTTGCTAGGCGCAAACGGCGCCGGCAAAACGACGACGATGCGGATGGTGCTGGGGCTGATCTTTCCCGACGAAGGAAAGATATTGTACAACGGCAAACCGTACAGCAATGAACAACTTAGCAAGCTCGGATATTTGCCCGAGGAGCGAGGTCTCTATCCCAAGGTTAAGGTAAGCGACCAGATCATTTATTTGTCACAGCTTCGCGGCATGTCGAAAGGAGATGCCGATCGCAATCTCAAGTACTGGCTTGAGAAGTTCGAGGTTCCCGAATACTACAACAAGAAGGTCGAGGAGCTGTCCAAAGGGAACCAGCAAAAAATCCAGTTCATCGCGGCGGTAAATCATAAGCCTCAGATCGTTATTATGGACGAGGCGTTCAGCGGACTTGACCCTGTTAACGTAGAGCTGTTGAAATCGACCGTCAAGGAGCTTCGCGATTCCGGTACGAGCATCTTGTTCTCGACGCACCGCATGGAGCATGTCGAGGAGCTGTGCCGCAATATTACGATTCTTCATCGCTCAAACACGGTGTTGAAGGGCAGTCTGAAGGAAATCAAAAAGCGGTTTCCGAGAGAACGGGTAATATTGGGCACGGATCATGCAATCGGCGGCATTGAAAGAATAGCCGGCGTTACCGGCGTCACGAGGACAGAGCAAGGCTACGATATCCAGATCTCGATGGAGTCGGCAGGAGCGGAAATTTTGAAGCTGGCGATGGAGCAAGCAAACGTGAACCATTTTGAAATCAAGGAACCGACGTTAAACGAAATCTTTATCCGAACGGTGGGTGATCGTCATGAATAGTTTCTGGACGGTAGTAGGGTTTACGATCCGCAATAAGGTCAAAGGCAAAGCATTTGTTATTACAACGCTTATTATCGCGCTAGTTATCAGTATCGGCATTAATCTTCCTTATATCATCGAACAGTTCGACAAAGGCGATAAAGCAACAAATGTGGGCTACGTCCAGATGGCGGGCGAGGATAACCAGTCCACGGGCGACAGCTTGAAGGCTTTCTACGAGGCTCAAGAGAATCCGAGCATTGTTATGGTGCCGTTCGAGGACAAAGGCGATGCCGCAGCTAACGAAACCATGCTGAAGAAAGCCATCGAGGATGGCGAAATCAAAGGATATCTGGAATTCGGCACCGAGCTGACGGAAAACGGATTCCCGGTTATGACTTACAAATCCGAGAAGCTGATGGAATTCAGCATGACGGAATCGCTTCAAGGCTCGTTGATCCTCATTCGCCAGGCGAACATTCTTAAGGATGCGGGACTGTCGGACGAACAGATGGCGCAGCTGTCTGCGCCGATCAAAATTGATACGGTCCAAATCTATACGGGCGAAGGCGGCTATGAAGGCTCCGGTCGAACGCCTCAGGAGCAAGGCGTAAATATGGGCGTCGTCTACGTGATGATCATCTTCCTGTTTATGGCCATTATGACCTCCGGCAACATGATCGCTTCGGAAATTACGGCGGAGAAGAGCTCCCGCGTTATGGAAATTCTGATTACGAGCGTCTCGCCGCTCAAGCAGATGTTCGGCAAAATCTTCGGCATGTTCGTCGTCGTCATCATCCAGGTCGCCTTCTACATCGCGGTTATCCTGGGCAACGCGTCCATGCCGCATAACAAAGGCGCGCTTGGCAATCTCGACATCGATCTGTCGCTTGTCGATCCGCTTCTGATCATCTATGCCGTACTGTTCTTCTTTACAGGTTTCTTCCTGTTCGCGACACTGTACGCAGCAGTAGGTTCCATCGTCAGCCGGACGGAGGATCTCGGCCAAGCGGTAATGCCAATGACCTTTATCTCGCTTGCCGGCTTCTACATTGCGATTTTCAGCATCAGCACGCCGGACAGCATGCTTGTCACCGTCACATCGTACATCCCGCTGTTCTCGCCGTTTACGATGCTGCTCCGTCTGGGATTGACGGAAGTCGCGATGTGGGAGACGCTGCTATCCTTCGGCATCCTGCTCGTCTCGATCTACGTGTCGGTATACGTCTCGGCTAAAATCTACCGCACGGGCGTGCTGATGTACGGCAAACGTCCTTCGTGGAAAGAGATTCGCAAAGCTATGAAGGCTTATAAGATTTAAACATCACACATTGTAATCGATGGCAGTAAGGTTATGACTTGGAAAAGGATGATGACAAGTTGGAACAGTTTTTGCAGCAGCTGCAAGATTCAAATCCGATATTACAGTTCTTTGGGGTTATGATTGTGGGAATGATCCCATTTATCGAAGGATACTTTGCAGTACCTGTGGGGATTGCGATCGGGTTCCCTGCAGTGTTGACGATAGTAGCAGCAATCGCCGGAAACTGGATTTCGGTTATGGTTGTTATCTTGGCTAGTGATCGCGTTAAGCAGTGGCTGCAAAGAAGAAAAACGTCCGAACGTAAACAAGAAAAGCAAAATAAACGTCTAGAACGCGGACAGAAACTATTCCATAAGTACGGTGTTCCCGGAGTCTCGCTTCTAGGTCCGTTGTTGATCGGAGACCATATCGCGGCTTTAGTTTGTATCGCCTCGGGTGCATCGAAACGCTATGTGATGATTTGGCAAACGATTGCCATAGTAGTATGGGCTGTCGGAATGGGGATTCTGGTGTTGTTAGGAATTAATGTTGTAAGGTAGTTCTGCTCCGGCGTCCTGCTGTATGCAAGCCGCCGACGTGGCAGGAGCTGAGCAAGGCGATGATGGCGTTCAATGTGTAGGCAGGGATCAAGAGATTTATTGTGAATAACGGTTATCATTGAGACAGAAGTAAGTAATAACTGAGAGAATACATCATGGTCAAGACCCCATTTCTCGGGCATTGAAAAAAACTAGGCTGCAAGCTGGCGTCGGTACTCTACCGGCGTCAGCTTGTTTAGCTTACGTTGTGGGCGGCGGAAGTTGTAAAATTCGATATAATCCTCAATTCGCCCTTTGTGCCTCTTCCAGACTTCGGATATCATAGGGTTAGAGTCCTTCAAATTTGAGATGAGAGAAGAAGCTCTCCATGGAAGCATTGTCATAACAGTTGCCTCTGTGCGACATGCTGATTTGGGTGCCAATTGTTGCAGCATGTCGTGGTAATCGTGAGACTGGAAGCCTTGATCGCTTATCCAGTCACGTCTTTTGTCTTCTTGATGGCTTTCCTGAACGCCTCTAGAACAAGTACCTTGTCGTTGTGTAAGCTCAGGTGGTAGGCAACCCGTCTCAATGTTGAAGAGATATTTGATGACGGAGAGGTACACCCACGTATCCAAGACGCGGTACTGGCTCACATCGGTAACCCATCTTTGGTGCGGCTCATCGTCTTCGAAATCGCGCTTCAATACGATTTTATGTGACACGATCGCCTACAGAGGCAGCGTAGTTACAGCGGTGTTTAAGGCGAGTCTTCGCTTCTATTTGCAGAGCATCTTAACCTCATATTCCACTGCTAATTTCCTGCTTGCTGCATATTTCTTTGCTACACCTCCTGCATCCAGATTTTCGAATACTTTTTTAAACGGCATTACGCTAATGCTCCTAAAATCAATGTTTCCGGGAGAAAAGGATCAATTATTTATATCGACTTTAGGAGTTTTTCAGTTTCTCCGATCCAGCAGTCCGATATATTCGAATTGTGGGACATGGAAATACGCAAAACAATTTTTCTAGTCTTGCGGATGTGAGCATATTCGGTAAAAACTTGATTGCGAATGCTGGTTATGAAACGAGATTGGAGTGCTTTCGGAGGTATGCAACCATTTTCAGCGGTACTCCGATTGTCAAAATCGATTTCTCAGTCTACAGAGAAGGAACCAAGTCTCTGGAAATCAGCGCCGGCTTCGCCAGCAAAACGTCAGTCAGCAGAAATTCCAGCAATATTACGGCCGGGAAAACATATCGGCTAATCCAGTGTATCAAACCGGATGGCATCACATCGAACGTTTTCGTCCGGTTGAAGGTTTTTGACAGCAGCGGCACGCAGCTTTCCGTCTTGGAGAACCCTATGTTATCGGGAACGAATAATTTGACGTTGGTTGAAAAGGAGCTTCAGGCTCCAGCCAGCGCAGTAAAGATGGAATGGATAGTTTTTTTGATACGGGCACCGGAACCGCTTGGTTTGAAGACGGAACTTTGTATAAATTAAGTTAGTATGGTCTATTACGAGCATCGCGTTAGATTGGTGTGATAATACTGGGAAGGGTCGGCAGAGTGTCCGACTCGTTCTGTCATAAGGCGTCAGAGTTTATTTTAGCTTGGTAATGATTTAGAATTGCTTCCAAAGAATTTATTTCTTATTAAATCGACTACTACAGCAAGAGCGATAAGTTCGTATATTTTGGCAATGACGATATGTCCAAATTGTATGAACTTCAAAGTGTGATTGTTGCTAATGAGTTTTAAAGCACTACTAGTATATGTTGTACCGTCTATAATCGGCATTGAATAGTGCAAACTAAACGCGAAGTAAAAGGATTGAAAAAACTCAAGAAGTTCTAAAAGGACGCCCTGTTTATCTGAATGCATTTGTATTTGATAATTATAGAAGGTTGAATAGAGTAAGTCCGGTAATATAACTAAGACCAGTACAGATACAGTAGGTGCAACAACTTTAACTGAAACAGAACTGTAGGTTGTACTATTCAGCCAGGCTCGTAATATCATAAAGACACGAAATAAAGCATAGGCAGTGAGCCCGTGGAGCATCATGACGACAAAAAAAGATCGCACTTCAGATAAGCTAATTATTTTTGAAAATGTACTATCAGGAAAGAACGTAGCAATAACCGCTGAAAAAATTGTGACAGCAAAATAAGTAGATAGCAGAACCCCTACTCCCCATGTAAAAACCTTAACAAACAACATATAAAGCTGGAAAGGGACTTCTTCGCTTCGCTTAAGAAAATAGTCTTCCAGAAGCCCACCTAATTTAAAAGCATAATAAGTCCAAAAGAAGCAAAATAGAAGAACACATATAGCGAAATTAATGTTAAGTATGATTTTTGGAAAGAATGGGGCCAGTCCCAAAAATAAATATACCAATATAGAAGGGAGCTTTGTAAGGCAAGAATAGACGATATCACCAACAATTTTAATGAATAGGAACAACATCAGAATGATATTAATCTCTATCTTGGTGGAAGCAACAGAAGCAATTACCGTGGCAAACATATAAGCAACTATTTGCAATGATCTTCTCATTTCCATTTTAAGTATCCCAACCCTAACGATTTCTTAATGAAAGTATTTTTCCGATTTCGAAAATATAGTATTTCGGGACTAGACTGGAGACCCAATGTACTATTAAGACTAACACGACTAGAACCTCTATGCCACTACATTTATGGTAAAATTATGATATAATATGAGGAAAATAAAAGAAAATGAGGTCGAGATATGTCGTCAAATACAAGGTTCATGGAGAAAATTGCTGAAACAGAAATTTCAATTGTCTCTAAGTATTTTGACACGGTTAGAGAGCGCTATTTTGTTATTAAGGAAGTAAAGAATTTAGATCATTATGCTAAGATTTTCTTCGAAAGAGAAGTAAGTGCTCTTAGAAGGTTGAATCATAAAAACATCGTTAAGATGGATGAGTATGAAATAACACCTCCCCTTGATGGTAAAGTTTCCGGAAAGATTTATTTGGAACATATCCCTGGTGAAGAGCTTTTAACTATAAACCGATCACTTATTGAACCCAGTGATAAAATAAAAATCATTATTCAATTAGTGGATGCAGTAGAGGCGGCTCATAGTCAATCTATTATACATAGAGATATTAAGCCTTCAAATATAATGATTATTGATTATAGACAGCTTAAACTAATCGATTTTGGGCTCTCAAAAATAAAAGGAATGATTACGGGTGATACCATCTATAAATATGGATCTAACTCCTATTCTGCTCCTGAAGTGGGATATCATCCTGAAAATGCCTCGTATCAAAGTGACATCTACTCTGTTGGTGCAACAATTTACTTTCTATTAACGGGGAAAGAACCTGATCTCCCAGAATACTTGATGAGTTCTATTGAACAAAACTCGGACGTCACTCCACGTCTTAAGCGATTGCTACTAAAGGCGGTAGAACCTGACTTAAAAAAACGATATGAAACAATTACTGACTTTAAAAGAGACTTAAATACGATAATGGTGGAGCTATTATCCGAATCAAGCTTTGCGATTGGATTTCCCTTAGAGTTACTTAACAAGGCGAAACTTCAAAAATATGTACCTTCTAACTTAAATATTCATGAATTTATAAGTAATTATCTAGATAAATGGTTCGGACAAGAAGTCTATGGTTTTATAGACTCAAAGCTGGAAAGTGCAACGCTACAAAATGGGGAGACCGTATCCTTTTATTGTCCTCACGGTTACCTCTTAGAATGTATTTATAAAGAAGAGGACGAACGCTTTATTATCAGTGCACTTAAGTACATTCAACCCAAATATAGAAACGTTATTCAGAAAAAGTATCTGCGAATAAACGGGAAACCGGTCTTCTTTCATTCCATGGGATATCAACAGAGGGAACAATTTAAAACCTATGAGATTGTGAATGAGTTAGTTGATCATAGGATGGATTATCAATCTGATGAAAGCAAGCAGACCGAATTTGAACGTTTTTTTGGACTCTGGTCCGATTATCTTGATAAAGAAAAGGAATTAATTATTTCGGCTGCTGAAAGCGTGGAGTACACAGACTTCAATTATAGTCACTCAGATAAAACTATGGAGTTCGAATTGATTGATTCTAATGTTGAAAATTTGGGTTTTACCAATGAAACGACTATTGTTTATGATCCAGACTTTATGGAGCCCGAAAGGGGCAAAAGGTCAAAACCCGTAGTTATCGGAAAATTTAAAGAAATTGTATTTTATGATGAAAAGATTTACTTGATCGTGAAAGTAACAAACCGAGTACAAAATATCCCTCAAAAAGGTATTCTTGTGGAAGATTATCGTGTTAAGTTCGGATTAATTGATAAACAAAAAAGAGCCATTCGTGCTTTAAGCAACGATGAAGCGTTATGTAATGAGAATTTAAAGGACATTATTCTTGGTTTTGAAACACCTAAGTCTCTGGATAGTTTTAATTCAATTGAGTTTTTTAATCAACGAATAGATTCTAACCAGAAAGAAGCTGTAAAAGTAGCTCTAAATACATCTTCAATTGCACTTATTCAAGGACCACCGGGAACCGGTAAGACAACAGTGATTAGAGAAGTTGTAAATCAAATATTGAACCGTAATGATTTAAATATCTCACAAGAAAAATATAAAACCTTAATTGTTTCTCAGTCACATACCGCAGTAGATAATGTGATAGAAGGACTTCATTTCCCACAAAATCTTAACACAAAAATCATCCGCATCGGTGCAGACGAAAACATCTTACCGGCAATTCGGGATAGATATAGCGTCAATAATGCCAGGAATGTTTGGGAAAGAGAAACCAAAGAAGCATCTTGTCAAAAAATGAAACAACTTGCAGTACATTATGGAATTGATTTCTTGGAATTAGTTAAGTATGTTGATTTGAAGTCAAAGTTGCAAAAAACTGATGAAGAACTATTGATTGTTCAACAAATTGAAGCGATGTATAATGATGACCTCGAAAAAGCACGTATTTTAAGAACTGCAATGATTCAGAATGATTGGATAACTAGATTGGGACTGGCAAAAGATTCAGAAGCACGATTAATAGAAAACGCAACTATTGTAGCAGGTACTTGCACAGGGTTTAATTCCAATCCATCTACAAAAAATATGAGATTTGACTATGTAATCGTGGATGAAGGTGCTAAAGCGAGTGTACCTGAACTATTAATACCACTATTAAAAGGAAGTCGGTTGATATTAGTAGGTGATCATAAACAGTTGCCCCCTGTTTTAAACATCGAAGCAATTAAGCGAAGTACATTAGGTAAAAGGGAAGACTTTGAGAACGGAATGTTTAAGCATTTGTACGATAATTTCCCTGATACGAATCGAATCCGCTTGACTACTCAATATAGAATGCATCGAATAATTGGTAATATGATAAGTAAGGTTTTTTATGGCAACGAAATTCAAACGGGAATTGATGATTCTGAACGTTTGCATTCGTTGAACTTATTCAAGGGAAAACAACTATTATGGGTTAGTACAAGCAAGCTTTACAATCGCAGAGAAACCTATAATTCCAAAAATAAAGCATTTAAAAACCACAAGGAGATTCAAATAATAAAAAAGATGCTATTGGATCTTGACAGAGAAGAGTGTACTCAAGGATATGAAATAGCAGTAATTACGGGATACAATTTGCAAAAAACAATTATCAAGGATTTTGTTAACAGAACAGGATTTAAAAATATCAGGAATATAGAAGTCAATACAGTAGATTCATATCAAGGGAAAGATAAAGATATTGTCATCTATAGTACCGTCCGGAGTAACACATTCAGAGATATTGGATTCCAGAAATCTGAGAATAGAATTAATGTAGCTTTATCAAGAGCAAGAAAACTGCTTGTTATTGTAGGTGACAAAGATCACTTTATGAATAATGCAGAACCCACCAATAGACTTCCCGATATTATTCGATATATCTCTCAAACAGAGGGATGTGAAATCATCGATTGTAAGGAGCAGGCACATGCGAGAAAATGATCATATATTAGACTTGAGAGCAAAAATGCCGCCTCAATTAGAGGGGAATCGTTTCATTAAGTCAATTACGATTGGTTTACCTTTTGTACGGATGAAGTTGAATATCACTACACGAAGGGAGTATCATGTGCCTCTGGCACATGAAGCCGTTCTACGTTTAATAGAAGAAAAATGGAATAGCTACGATCAGATCCGAGAGATTTTAGGTATAGATCAGGATTATTTTGACAATATTCTTTTAGAACTTGGCGAATCTGATTATATTACTCACCTAGGTAGAAAACTAGCGTTATCGGATATAGGAAGAAAGGTTCTCACGGAACTAAAGTCGATTCGGATTGAACCAGATTTTATGGAAAATGTGCATGTGAACATGCTTACAGGTGAAATTATTAAAGAAGAGAGTGAATATTTTTTTAAGTATAGAGAAAGGGCAAAGTGTGAGGTTTATCTTAATAACAAGATAGATCTTTCAGGTAATTTTCTTGTCAACCATGAGCAAGAGATCAGGGAACTTTATAATGTAAGAATCGGTGAGGATAGAAGTAAATCGATGAGTGATGACACTGTGGGAGAAGATGAATTGTATCGTGTCATTAATATTGAAGACTATATTGTTGTTTATGAAGAGCTCCTTGCACATGTATATTATTCACATGAAACACAGAGACTCAATTATTACTTGACAAATGAAGATGATGTGAACAATGAATTGCATTATAGCTGCCTAAAAGATCAATTACGGGATCATCCGAAATCTTTCGATGGAGTATACAGTACTCTAATGTACAAAAAGCATAAAGATTCCAACTTGTTTAACTGGTACTCTGGCGAAAAATATTCTTTACCAGCTTTACAGCATAATAGAGAAGGGTTAGCATTGCTTTTATCAAATACAGACATTCAACTTGAGCAAATTAGCAGCCGTTACTATACGGACAGATTGTTGATGTATCGTGAATATCAAGAAATACTCAAAGCGCTCACTACAAAAACACCTTATGAACTTGTAATTATTACCGATCAGTTTTATGATTTGCAAAATAGTGAATATAACTTACTGACACTTATAGAAACCTTATCACAAAAATCTAAAATATATTTTGGTTATAGTTCTTCGTCGAGAACTGTTATATCTAAGATCAAAAAAAAGAATGTAAAAGAAGTACACTTTAAAGAGTTTTCAGATATTCGGGGCACTAGAATAATAATTAATAACGAGTATATGATTGCAATTCATCTAGATCCTTTCCGGGTAGGAAGCGAGTATATTATTGAGGAGATTGGAATACTGACGTATGATCAGGAACAGATCTCGATTGTCAAAGATCTTTTTCAAGAACTTTTTCCGGCACCAGTGACCGAGAAAACCTAATTTAGTCGATCCTTGTACATTTAGAGGAGGATTTAATGAACTAACAAAGTATATCATTTTTTTTATCGATAATCTAATGCATTGGTGGCATTTTAAAGAGAGCCTATTAATAAGCAAATATTATTAGGAGGCTAATATGAAAATCGAACTAAAATAAACGTCTAGAATGTGGACAAAAGCTATTCCATATGTTCGGTGTTCCCAGAGTGTCCTTCTAGGTCCATTGTTGATCGGAAACCATATCACGGCTTAAGTTTGTATCGCCTCGGGTGCATTGAAACGATACGTGATGATTTGGCAAACTATTTTCATAGTAGTATGGGCTGTCGGAGTGGGGATTTTGGTGTAGTTAGGAATTAATGTTGTAAAGTAGTTCCGCTTTTTTTTGTTCCTGGCTGGCCGCCAGGCTGTACCGCGCCGACGTCCTGCTGTCTGGCAAACCGCCGACATGGTAGGAGCTGCGCAAGGCGATGATGGCGTTCGATTTTAACTGAGACGAATGGCAATACATGTTTGAGACATAAAAGACCCTTGATATATCAAAAAAAGTTGATGTATCAAGGTTTTTTTATTTCTTTACGGAACAGTTTGAACAAACGGTGGATCGAAAGTAGGGTTCTGCAGCGACAAACTTTCTGTGATTATAACTGAGATAAACCTTAAAATGAGGGCGTCTATCAAGAGGCGAAGTTGCTTTATGAAGCAGATTCAGTCTAATAGCAATAATAAAAACAAGAAGTCCAAAGTAAATTCTGGTTTTGTAATAGGAATTGGTGCTGGCGTTGCTATAGGGGGTGCATTGGATAATATTGCGATCAGTATCGAGATAGGTGTGGCTCTTGGCGTAAGGTTTGGAGCAGCAACTGCTAAAAGTAGTTATGAAGAAATAAGCCATGGTATTGGATTGTCTAGATTTTATATACTTTGTTTGAAAACTGCATAAGGAAGGGTGATTTCAGCTCGATTCCGTAGGAATTATAGTTGACAAACAAGACCGAGATAAAGGATACTAGGAATATAAATCAATTTGGAGCGCTCCCAATTTTGGGGCGCCACTATAGAACCTTCTTTACGAATGGCAATTGGGCAGCTTGTTAGCAAGAAGGATATGGTGTATGGAGGTTGCAGTGAAGCATACATTAGAATCCATCGCCGCTCTCGCGGGAGTTTCCAGAGGCACCGTATCTCGGGTCATTAATAATCAGCCGAGCGTAAAGCCGGAAGTGCGGCAGAAGGTGCTGGCTATTATCGCCGAGAAGGGATATACGCCGCATCCCCAGGCGCGCAGTCTGGCTGGCGGTAAAACCGGGAATATCGGCGTTATCGTATTTGGCGCCAAGCTGGACTTTTTGACGCATCATATTTTCTATGAAGTGCTTCAAGGCATTCAGCTTATAACGGCTATGAACAGCTATGATTTGCTGCTGTTTTCCAATCGAAGCGATTATGATCACGAGTATTGGAAAAAAATCGCGATCAGCCGCAAAATCGACGGGCTCATTATTATGGGCGAAAACATCCGCGAGGAGTATTTGCAATTTTACAGAGACCAGTGCATTCCGTTCGTGCTCATTGGAAAACGCATCTACGATGGGCTGCCGCTTGCCTGCGTAACCTCCGATTATCGCCAGGGGACGTACGATGCAACGAAATATTTGATCGGCCAGGGCAAACGCTCGATCGTATATATTCAAGGCTTGATCGGCACTCCGCATGAGGAGGAGCGTTATGCCGGCTACAGGCGGGCTTTGCATGACGCGGGCATTGCGTTCAGGCTGGAATTGGTGGCCGTCGGCAAAGCCGAGCAGGAGGAAGCGCGGAAGCAGATGGATCGGCTGATTGCGGAAGGGCTTGCATTCGATGCAGTGTTTGCCGCCAACGACCTGATGGCGCTGGGCGCCATTGAATCTTTAACGATGCATAACTATCGCGTTCCGCAGGATATCGCCGTTATTGGTTATGACGATATTCAAGCCGCAGCCTTTATGAACCCGCCGTTGACCACGGTCAGACAGCATAAGCAAAAGCTTGGGCAACATGCCGTGGAACTGCTGCTGGACATGCTGCGGGGCGAGTTGGACTGGCACGCGTCCAAGGATGTCGTTATTGAAAGCGATTTGATTATTAGAGGAACAGCCTGACGAGGAACATGACGGGGACACGGCTGACGGCCGATGTCCTATCTTTACAATAAAAAAATGGAGCGCTCCCAATGTCAAAATTGGGAGCGCTCCAAAAACAAGAGCTGGAGTTGATTTTCTATGCACGACTTGGAAAAATACGATGTGGCGGTTTTGGGAGGCGGCCCGGCAGGCATAACCGCAGCGATCAGCGCTGCCCGTTCCGGCGCCAAAACCATTGTGATAGAGCGTTACGGCTTTCTCGGCGGCATGTCCACGGCGGCGATGGTCTACCCGTGGATGACCTTTCACGCGGCTTCCGGAGAGCAAGTGATTAAAGGGCTGGCCCAGGAAATTGTGGACCGGCTGATGGCGCTCGGGGCTTCGCCGGGTCATCTGCGGGATACGATCGGCTTCACCCATACGTTAACTCCTTATAATCCCGAGGTATACAAGGTATTGGCTTGCGATATGCTCGCGGAAGCTGGCGCGGATATTTTGCTTCATACTTCCGTTATCGAGGTAGAGACCGAAGGAGATCGCATCGGCGCCATTAAGTTATATGGAAAAAACGGCATCAGAGACTTGAAAGCCAAGGTATACGTGGACGCGACAGGAGACGGCGATGTCGCCTATATGGCCGGCGCTCCATGGGAGAAAGGCAACGATAATGGGAAGCTACAGCCGATGACGATGAAGTTCCGCATGCGCGGCGTAGATTTGCAGGCAATCAAACAATATATGAAAAGTAACCCCTCGGAATTTTATGAGAAGTCGTTGATTTCCGAGCTGGACCGTTTGCCGCTAACCGGAATTATGGGGTTTTATAGCAAGTGGAGAGAGGCGCGGTTGCCTATCCTGCGGGACGGATTATTGTTTTTCAGCGGCCCCGGCGAGGATGAGGTGCTGATCAATACATCCCGCGTGTCGGGACTGGATCCTACCAATAGCGAGGATTTGACAAAGGCGGAGATTGAAGGGCGCAAACAGGTGCTGGAGCTGGAAGCTTTTTTGCAGCAAAACATTCCCGGCTTTGAGCGCGCTTCCGTGTCCGCCGTCGGCACCCAAATAGGCGTCAGGGAGACTCGGAGAATGATCGGGCAGTATGTGCTCAGCGGCCAGGATGTGCTGAGCGCTCGCAAATTTGCGGATGTTATTGCGCGCAGCGGCTATCCGATCGATATTCATAATCCGGAAGGAAAGGGAGTGACCGCCAACTTTATCCGGGAGGGCGGTGCCTACGATATTCCTTACCGAAGCATCGTTCCGCTCCAAACGGCTAATCTGCTGCTTGCGGGCCGCTGTATTTCCACCTCTCACGAGGCCCAGGCGACAACGCGTCTGACGCCTAGCTGCATGGCGATCGGGCAAGCGGCCGGTACGGCGGCGGCGTTGGCCGCGGAGCTTCGTTGCGCTACCGGTGACGTGCCTATAGATCTCCTGCAAAAGCTGCTGCTAGCAGGTAATGCGGAACTTGGCATAACCGGAGCCGCAGTATGACGGCGAAGGGCGCAAGCTGCCAATGATAGAGGGTTCTTACTAATCCGGGGAGGTGAATGCATGATTCATTTTTAAAGCTCTTTGCCTGGTACATGGGAATACCAAACTTCAATTAACGGGGTGCGTTCTAATGAAGAAAGGTTTAATGAAACGGTGGTTCTGCGTCATTCTTTCGTTCTCGCTGGTTTTCTCTATGTCATCCATGCAGGCGTTTGCCGAATCCGCAGAGGATGCGAATCCGGTCATCGTCAATCCCGGCTTCGAAACGGGGGATGGGTCCGGCAACATTACCGGCTGGCGGCTGATCACGACAAATACAATCAGCACTGTGGCCCCCAGCACCGACTTTGCGCATTCCGGTCACACAAGCATGCATTTCAATAATCCGACCAATCAGGAACAATTGCAGGTTGCAAGCGAGAAAATAGATGTCGTGCCCGGCGGCGAATATAACGCCAAGGCGTGGGCGTACGTGGTCAACCAATCGCATAGCGTTGGATACGAAATCCATTTCTTCACTGCCGACAATAAGCCGGTTACGCCGGCGACCTTCAAAAATTTTGCGAAGGGCACATTGACGCTTAACGACTGGAACGAGCTTGTTGTTCCGTTCACGGTGCCGGACAATGCGGCCAAGGTCGAGCTAAGGTTCAATTCCGGCAAAACGGCTACACATACAGAAGCTTATTTCGACGATGTGTCGATAGAGGCGGTCAGCTTGCCCGGCCAACCGGAGGAGCCGGAACAGCCGGAGGGACCCGGCGAACCTGTGCGGAATCTGGACTTTGAGATGGAGCCGGCGTCCGGCGTCATTCCCGGATGGAGCCTGAAGGCGCCGACGGTAGGGGTGCTGGAGCTTGCGACCAGTCCGGTTCGCGGCGGCAAATACAGTCTTTATTTCGCCGATCAGTCCAACGTCGCGCGCACTCAAGCCTATAGCGACCCTCTGGACGTGAACGAGGGGGACGAATATGTGGCAGGCGCTTATGCTTACGTCATAAGCCAAACCCACAGCATAGGCCTTGAAGTTCATTTCGAGAATGATCTGGGGACGGCGGTGGGCAGCCCGACTTTCCTTAACTTTACCGCAGCCCAGCTGCCGGTCAAGCAATGGTCCTTAATGGAGGTGCCATTCACCGTGCCTGCCGGCGCAACCAAAGCGCGGCTTCTCATCAATTCCGGCGTTCCAAGCTTGACGGAGGCATACTTTGACGACCTGTTCATGACGGAAGCGGGCGGCGGGACGCCGGTTGACTTGCCGAATGAAATTCAGAACCCTGGGTTGGAGCTTCCGTCCGATACCGGCGGGATTCCGCATTGGAGCGTCGGAGCCGGTACGGTGGGTGTCCTCGAACTTAGCACGGAACGCGTTAGAAGCGGCTCGAACAGCCTTTATTTTGCCGATCGCGATTCGGGGCAGGGCTTGCGGGCCATTAGCGATCCTTTCCGGATAGAAGGCGGGGAGACCTATATTGCGAGCGCTTATGTAAACGTCATCAGTCAATCCCATAATATTGTGTTGGAAGCGTATTATTTTGATGCCAACGATGTTCAAGTCGGCGTGAAGACGGAGCTGTTCAGCTCCAACTCGCTGGGAACGAATCAATGGTCGCGCATGAGCACGCAGACGGACGTCCCTCAGCATGCTGCTTATGCCAGAGTGGCGTTATACTCGGGAGGAGTGAGTATCACGGAGGCATACTTTGACGATATTTCATTTGAAATCCTGCCCAAAGAAGAGCCACTGGACCGCGTCTATCAGGAGTCGGTTCGTCTTGGCGACATGGTAAGCGTCAATCTGGGCCAGGCGGGGCAAATTCAGACGAACAGTCTGGGAGAGAATGAAGTTTATTTCCATTCCAACGGTTTGCCGGGTCCATTTTCGGTCCTGGATGCCGAGACGGGCGAATTGAAGTTTTCGCAGCTGATTCCGAATTCGGAAGCGATGTGGGCTATGACGATCGGTTCGGATAAAAACGTTTATTTTGCCGCAACCGGAGACGGACTGCTGTATCGTTATCTTCCCGCGGAGAAGCGGATTGAATCGCTAGGGGTCAATCCTGCCGACAGCTGGGTCTGGGATTTGGAAGCATCCTCCGACGGCAAAATTTATGGAGCGACCTTCCAGGATAAAGGGATAGGCAAAGTGTTCGAATATGACATTGCCTCCGGTACGTTCAGAAACTACGGAGGCGTCATGAGCGGCATGGACTACGTCCGGGGCATTGCGGTGCACGGCGATTATATTTATGCCGCGCTGGGCGCCAATGTCCATCTGTTCAAGATCCATCGCGTAACAGGGGAGAAAACCGAGATTCCGATTGCGGGGTACAGCGGCACCGTTGGCACGATGGCCGATGTTTTCGTGGTCGGAAATAAGCTGTTCGCGTCGGTCAGCACGATGAATATGGTCGTTATGGACTTGGACACCTATGAGGTTCTCGGAGGTTTCCAATACAGCAACATGCTGGCGGAACCGAATCCGCATAACGAAAACGGGATTTATTACAAGAACGGCAGCGAGCTGTTCAAATACGATTTGGCGCAAAATAAATCGGTCAAGATTGCGCTTCCGTTCCCTCTGCCGGACACGCTGCGCGTTAAGGATATGACATGGATTACGCTCAAGGAAGGCGCGGGAGCTGGAGAAACGGTGCTGGCCATGATCACGCAGTACGGCGAGTATTGGTACTATAATCCGAAGGACAACTCCATTAAATTCGTTGATTTGGATATTGCGTCTCAATATGTAAGGATTCAGGCTCTCGAAAGCGGTCCGATGGACGGGCGCATTTATATGGGAGGCTATCAGCGGGGGATGAGCGTCTACAACCCGTTCACCGACGAGATGGATGTCAATATAGCGGCGTTCGCTCAACCCGAAGGAATCGGGTTTTTGAACGATCATGTTTATTACGGCACGTATGTCGGAGCGGTTATGTACAAATACGATCCGCGGAAGCCGGCCGAAATTGGCAGCAATCCGGTGCTGTCTTATGACATCGGACATCATCAGGACCGACCTTTCGCGATTGCATCGGGCGGAGGCAAGCTGTATGTCGGCACGGTTGCCGACTACGGCATGCTCGGCGGCGTGCTTGCCGTCTACGACGAGCGGCAGGACAAATGGACGCAATACGACGATGTGGTCGAAGATCAGGCGATTATCGGGCTGGCTTACAAGGACGGCCTGTTGTACGGGGGCACTACCGTATGGGGCGGCCTCGGTATCTCGCCGACGCAACAGGCAGCCAAAATCTTTGTGTGGGATGTGGCCAAGGGCCGGAAAGTAGCCGAATTTACGCCTGACATTCCGGGCATCGACGAAACGCCGAAGATGATCGGCGATATTTCATTCGGGCCGGACGGCCTGTTATGGGGCGCGGTCGACGGCACGATCTTTGCGATGGATGTAGAAACGAAGGAAGTCGTGAAGAGCAAGATGATCCGTCCAAGCCTTTACAACTCCAGCAAATGGAAGCCATATCATTTGAGATGGAGCCCGGACGGCATGCTGTATACTACATTGTCCCGCCAACTGACCGTCATTGATCCGGAGACTTTGCAATACAAGGTGATCGACGGCACGTTTACGAACGATATGACGATCGGTCTTGACGGCACCATCTATTATGCGCCGGATGCTGGAACGGCATTAGTGAAAATCCCGGTGCCCGAGACGGATGCGACCTTGCGTTCCGTAACCATAGACGGCAAGCCGTTCGCGGAATTCTCGACCGGCGTCACCAGCTATGTGAAAGAACTGACGGCGGATTCGACGATTGAGGCCATCCCGTCGAAGCAAGGCGCGACAATTGCGGTTGAAGCGATGAACTCCAACGAAAAAACGCTGATCAAGGTAACGGGCGCTGACGGCAAATCCAGGCTGGATTATACGTTGTATTGGAATGAAGCCGCGCGCCAGAAGGACAGACCGGGCGCAGGGGATCCGAATCCTCCCCTTAACCCAGGTCCACCGGGGCCATCCGCGCCTGTTGAACCGGAGACAGAAGGAAGACAGATTGTATCCGAGAACGAGCTTGGTCCGAACGCAAAGGGCGAGGTTGCAGTCAAGCTGGACCCTAGCGCGGACCACGCGCTGCTGCCTATTAACGCGGGCGAATTGGCCGGCAATCGGTCGATCATGCTGGACGGCGGGAATTATGCCGTCGACGTTCCGGCGGAAGTGCTGGAGCAATTGAAGCAGATGGCGGAAGGCATGGCGAAAGCTCGGATCAAAGTGACCTTCGAACGGGCCAGCGGGCAAGACGGGGAGACGCTTGCTCAGGCCGCATCGGCAAGGTACTCGGCGGACGTTGCTGCGCGAAGCGATATTCGCAGCATCCTTCTGTCCGTTGTCGGACCAGAAGGCGACGAGAAGAAGCTCGGGCAATTTGCAGAGCCGATGACGCTCGTCTTTGATTGGAAAGGCGATATCGATCCGGATGCAACCGGCGTCTATCGCATAGACGATAACGGAACTCTGTTTTACATCGGCGGAGCGATCAAGAACGGCCGCATGGTTGCGGAAGCGACGACATCCGGTCGTTATGCAGTTATGCAATTCGACAAGACGTATTCGGATGTGCCTTCCGGCCACTGGGCCTCCCGAGCGATCAAAAAAATGACGGCTATGCTGATGGCCCAAGGCGTAAGCGAGGATCGCTTTGCGCCCGAGAAAGTGACGACAAGGGCGGAATTTGTGGCGTTCGTCGTTCGGGCCTTGGGAATGGAAACGGCGGAAGCGGGTTCGGGCAGCTTCGCCGACGTAGCGTCCGACAGCTGGTACGCGGCGGAGATAGAGGCGGCGTTCCGGGCGGGCATCGTGAACGGAACAAGCGGCAATACCTTTGCTCCGGGAGCTGCGGTTACAAGAGAGCAAATGGCTGTTATTCTCTACCGGGTCTACGAGTACAAGCGCGGCAACGGCGCGGTTTCCGGCGCGGGCGGCAGCTTCGCGGATCAGGATGCCGTCAGCCCGTGGGCTGCCGACGCCGTATCGGCCGCTCAAACCTTAGGCCTGGTGCGCGGACGCGGCAACGATAAATTTGCGCCGCAAGCGAATTTGACGAGGGCGGAAGCCGTGCAAGGGGTATTGAATTTGTTTGACAAATAAAAAATTGCGGGTGATGCGGGCATTGCCCCGCATTACCCTATTCTATGGAACTATGGAGCACCTTTTGGGATAGAAGGAGAGAAGCGGTCATGGCCGATATACTGGTTAAGGGAATGTTGAGATAGCGGGTCGATTTCATTCGACTCGTCTTTATCGTCGCGATAGGGAGGGATACAAGATGGGGAAACTTGCGATCAGACAGCTGAGAGCGCATCCGGTATTAAGCTTTGCAAGCGAAGAGCTGCAAGCGATCAGCGAGGTCTATGCGGGAGCAACGGCTGTCTGCGCCAAGCAGTGGATTATCGGAACCTGGAGCGATTGCGAGCGGCATTTGTCGGCTGCCCCGTTAGACCCGGTAGCGGCAAAGCCGGCATGGCCTTGGCAAAAGGAAGCGGAAGGCGGTCAGGAACGCGCGGGAGATGAGTACCCGGAGGACGCCTACGTCATTCTGTGCCGGGAGGACGTTGTTATTCTTGCCGGCCGCTGCGAAAGGGCGGCTTTGTATGCGGTGTACGCCTATTGCAAAGAGGAATTCCGGATCGAATGGGTTTATCCGGGAGAAGCGGCCGTTCGCGTCTCGCGGCAGGCAGACGGCCCGGAGCGGGAGCAGACTCGCGCGCATGACGCGGATAGGCCGGCCGTTCAAGTTCCGTCCATGCGGCGCAGAGGGTTTGTATACGAGAATTTGAGGGACGAGCCGTATTTGCTGGCGGTGATCGATTGGCTGGCCAAAAACCGCATCAACGAGCTGTTTATGACGTTCATGCTATGGGATGAGCTAGGTTCGGCGCTGGCCCCCGAGTTGGCAAAACGCGACATCGCATTGACGCTCGGCGGCCATAGCATGAAGTTTTTCATGCCGGAATTAATGGAGAAAAATCAGTTGGATTATTCCGACCTGAGCTGGCAGGACGGCGTTATTGCCGGTATCGTGCAATATTGCGGAAAGGTTCCGTCCTCATTGACCCGAATATCGCTATGGCCGGAGGATTCCGCGATCGCCGATAACGAGGCGGAGAAAAAACGGTTTTTATCCGGCTATATCCGGTTTACGGAACGAATAAAAGAGGCTTTGAGCGCAGCCGGCATAGAAATTGCAGTCGAGCATATCGCCTATAATGCGGGCTTGTCCTGGGATATGCTGGAGTTGCTTGACGGAGTGGAGGCGTTGGAGCGCAACGATGTCCTGTTTGCCTATTGGGGCAGGGACTATAGCCGGCCATGGTCTTTCTCGGATAGCCGTGCCGAGGACGCTAGAGCCGCAAGAGCTTTGGAACGATGGGCTGCAAAGGCGGCCGATAAAAACAGGAATATATGCGTGTTTGAATATTACAGCGACCACTTTATGTTAAGTTCGTTATTCCCCGCTCTTCCGGAGCGCGTCTATGACGACCTGGAGCTGTTTAAACAGCTCGGCATCGACTCCGTCACGAATCTGGTTGTTCCATGCACTCACGCCGGCACTGAATATTCCTGGAAGTGGGCGCAAGGCTATAACAGCTATTTGTTCGCGAGATGCGTTTGGGGCGATAGCGCCGAAGCGGCTTTAGCCGATTATTGGCAATATGCGCCGGCAAGCGAGCGCGCATTCCTCAGGGCGGCGGTAGACCGGGTGGGGAGCAAGCTGGCCCGCCTGACCCGCTACAACTTTCCATTGTTCCCCGCAAGAGTGGTGGATGTAAAGAAAATGACGGCGCCTGTTGCGGAAGCAGGCGATATTCGGGCTGAATTGAAGCAGCTTGAAGCGGAAGTCCAAACGACCTTGGCTCATTTGCTGGGCGGCGAGGGCGCTGGGCTGGAGCCGTTTAGAACGTATTTCAATCATCTTGGAGAGACGATAGGGGAATTGAGCCGAGACTGGGCCGAAAATGAAGTGCTCGGATAACCGGTTCTCCTTTATTTGCAACCACATGCGCAAACGGAAAGTCTAGGTCACGAGCTAGTGTACTTCTCGCATTTAAAAAAGGGTTGACACTTGGGGTTACGGGTTATATTATTTGAATATGCACTAGATATAAACTAAATTGATTTATGGAAACCGTTATCATATCAGGAAATGACATCAAAACAATGGTTTTCAATTCGTTAACTGGTCGTCTAGTGTATTTGTAGTACAAATCATGATTGGGGGAACGGAATATGACAAGCAATAAGCTAAAAGAAACAGCTTCCAAGATGGCGCTTGCACTGGCGCTTGTAATGGTGGTTACCGCCTGTTCGGGGAAATCGAATAGTCCGGCGGCGTCGCCTAGCGCGTCGCCATCGCCAACATCAAGCAACGAGGGGAATGAAGGCAAGCCCGAAGCCGGAGCGCTGCCGATCGTGGCGGATAAGCTGACATTGGATACATGGGTTGTATCGGACGGCAACTTCCGCGGCCAGAATTATAACGAAAAAAATTCTTTTATCAAGATGGAAGGGCTTACAAACATTAATATCAACTGGATTCAGGGCAGCGGCGCTGACGGCGTCGAGGCGTTCAATCTACTTATGGCAGGCGGCCAAATTCCCGATCTTGTCGCTTACAGCAACATGGTGACGGAAGGTCCAAAGTACGGACAGCAAGGGGCATTCGTCGAGCTTACCCCTTACATTGAGCAGCATGCCCCTAATTTCAAAAAAATTCTGGACAATAATCCAGAGCTGAGAAAGCTGCTGACGACGGCCGACGGCGAAATTTATCAGTTCCCCCAATTGAACTTGCATGAATACAATCTGGTTCAGATGTATCCGCAAATTCGCCAGGATTGGCTGGAAAAGCTGAAGCTTGAGGAGCCGAAAACAATCGACGACTGGTATACCGTTCTTAAGGCTATCAAGGAAGGGGACCCGAACGGAAACGGCATTGCGGACGAGATTCCTTATGTAGCTGTGAACTTGCAGCATATCATCCGCACTTTCGGACCTGCGTTCAATACCGATTGGGAGTTCTACGTGGATAACGGAAAAGTGAAATTCGCGCCGTACGAGGCGGAATACAAGGAATTGCTGCAATGGCTGAACAAGCTGTACAGCGAAGGGCTGCTTGATCAGAACTATCTTGTAGATACTGACTTTAAATTTTTGACCGAGAAGGTAACAACGGATCGCGCCGGGGCATGGGCAGGCTGGTCCGGATCGTATATGCGATCGTTCACTGATTTGATGACAGATCATCCAACGTTCAAGCTGGTTGGCACGGAGCCGCCGGTTGGACCGAAGGGCGAGCAAAGATTCGGCTTCCACGCATGGCCGCTTGGAACAGTAGGCGTAGCGATCTCCGCCAAGAGCAAACATATTGAAGAAGCGGTCAAATGGCTTGACTTCCAATATTCAGAGGAAGGCATTATGCTGAACAACTTTGGCGAAGAGGGCGTATCGTACGAGATGGTTGACGGTTATCCGAAGTTTACCGATGCCGTGTTCAACAACCCGGAGGGGCTCAATTCCACGGAATCATTGCTCAGCTACACCATTGGCGGCGGAATGTGGTCGACGGTTGCAGACGAGCGTTACCTGGAGCAATATGACATGGAAGAAGCGATTGAAGCTAAGCAAAAAGTAGGGAAATACATCAATTTTGACAAGGCGTTCCCGCCAATTACGCTGACTACACAGCAAAACGATAAAGTCGCATCGCTGCTGGCGGATATTCGCACCTACCGCGATGAATATGCCAACGGTTTCGTGATGGGCAACCGTTCGTTTGATGAATACGATCGCTTTGTACAGCAACTGAAGCAAATGAAAATCGAAGAAATCATTGCCGTCTATCAGGAAGCTTACGACAACTACCTCGGCAAGTAACGGCATGCAAGGCAGGCGCGCCCCTTAAGCTTTTGGGGCCGCCTTTTTAACCAAATGAGCATTAACGGGCTTCCCGGAAAGGAACGGGCATATGAACGCTAACGCGGCTAAATCGAATAACAAAGTTCCGGATCGTTTGAAAAAAGGCGTCCGGCGAGCGACATTCCGAGGAGTTATTAAAAACCGATCGCTTTATATCATGCTGATTCCCGTTGTTTTATATTTTATTGTCTTCCATTACAAGCCGATGTACGGGGCGATTATTGCTTTTAAAGACTTCAAGCCCTTCCTCGGCATTGGAGACAGTCCTTGGGTCGGCTTCAAGCATTTTCAGCAATTTTTCGAAAGCTATTTTTTCGTCCGCATATTGCGGAATACGATTGTGATCAGTCTGTATCAGCTTATATTCGGATTCCCGGCGGCCATTATATTGGCGTTGCTGCTTAATGAACTCAAAAATCAAATCTTTAAACGATTTGTGCAATCGATTTCGTATTTGCCGCATTTCATATCGCTAGTCGTCGTATGCGGCATGCTGATTGACTTCCTGCAGCCGGACGGCATCATTAACCGTTCCTTGCTGGCAATAGGCGTGATCGGCGAACCGATCAATTTTATGATTCTGCCGGAATGGTTCCGGATCATCTTTGTCGGGTCGGGCATATGGCAAAGCGTAGGCTGGAGCTCCATCATTTTCCTCGCTGCGCTATCGGGAATCAATCCTTCTCTTTATGAAGCGGCGGCAGTCGACGGGGCGGGACGGTGGAGACAGATGCTGAGCATCACATTGCCGGGCATCATGCCGACCATCATTATTCTGCTTATTATTAATATCGGAAATTTCATGGTTGTCGGTTTTGACAAAATCATTTTGTTATATAACTCTGCAACGTATGAGACGGCGGATGTGATCGGAAGCTTTGTTTTCCGCAGAGGCATTACCGAAGCCAACTACAGCTTTACCGCTGCCGTAGGCCTGTTCAACTCAGTGATTAACTTTACGCTGCTTGTACTGGTGAATCAATTGGCCAAGAAGAAGGCGGAAAGCAGCTTATGGTAGGGGGAAACGCAGATGACTTACAATAAGTCGATTGGGGAGCGCCTGTTTGACGCTTTCAATATAGTATTGCTCGTGGTTGGATCGTTTCTATTTCTGTATCCGCTTTGGTTTGTCATCGTGTCCTCGGTCAGCGATGCGGCATCCATTGCTTCCGGCGCCGTTTCATTATGGCCCAAAGGATTTAATCTGGAGGCTTATGAACGGGTATTCAACGACTCTCGCGTATGGCTCACGTACCGCAATACGATCTTCTATGTCCTTGCGGGCACGCTGATCAACCTCGTCCTGACGACCTTGGGCGCCTATCCGTTGTCGCGCAGAGATTTGTACGGCCGCAATGGCGTTATGCTTTTTATTGTATTTACGATGTTTTTCAGCGGCGGACTTATCCCGATGTATTTGAACGTGCGCGATCTTGGCTTGTTCGACACGCGTTGGGCTCTGCTGCTGCCGGGCGCAATCAGTGCCTATAATCTGATCGTGATGCGAACCTTCTTTCAATCCACCATACCCGACGGACTTATCGAATCGGCCAAAATGGAAGGAGCGAGCGAATACCGGATACTGTGGAGTATTGTGCTTCCGCTCTCCATGCCGGTTGTCGCCGTCATGACGTTATTTTACGCCGTCTATCATTGGAACAGCTGGTTTGACGCCATGATTTATTTGCAGGATCGTTCGTTGCATCCGCTTCAATTGCTGCTTAGGGAGATTCTCGTTTCCTCGCAGACCAACGATATGCTCGGCGGGGTCGGAAGCGGCGACGTAGTCGGCGTATCCGAGACGATCAAATATGCGACGACAGTCATAGCGACGTTGCCTATTCTCGTCATCTATCCGTTTCTGCAAAAATATTTTGCCAAAGGCGTTATGCTTGGAGGAGTAAAAGAATAATGATAAATCCATTGCAGATAAGCGAAACGAAAAAGCTCGACAGTCCTATGAAGACAATATTCAGCTACAAAGGCAAGGCGATTGTGCAACAGGTACCTGTCCCCGAGGTGAAGGCTCACTCCGTACTTGTTCGGACCGTATATTCCGGCGTAAGCAACGGTACAGAGCGGTTGATGCTGATGTCCAATCATCAGCAACCCGCTGCGCTGGGCTATAGCGCATGCGGCATTGTAAGCGCGGTGGGGGAGGGCGTCCATCACGTCAAACCGGGCGATCGCGTAGCCTGCTACGGCGCGCCTTATGTCCGTCATGCCGAATATATGCTGGTGCCCAAGCATCTTGCAACGCCTGTGCCGGATGATGTGGATATGAAGGAAGCCGCATTTGCCGGACTCGGCGCTATCGCCATACATGCGCTGCGGCAGGCCAGGCTGGAGTTTGGCCAATCGGTCGTTATTGTGGGGATGGGCATTATCGGCCAGATTACGGCCCAAATTGCCAGCGCGGCGGCTTATGATACGATTGTTTACGATTTGCAGGCGGAGCGCTGCGCCTTGTTCGAATCGCTCAGCAAAGGCAGAACCGCCCAATCGCTAGAAGAGCTTGAAGCCGTCATTCATCAGGCGACGGAGGGTTGCGGAGTGGATGCGGTGCTGCTCGCGGCCAATGGCAAAAACAACGGGTTGATTGACGGAAGCCTGGACTGGATACGGGACCGGGGCAACATCGTCATTGTCGGCGATCTCGAAATGAATTTTTCGAGAGAGAAAATGTTCCGGAAAGAGGCGGAAATTCGCATATCGCGAGCCGGCGGTCCCGGACGTTACGACAGCAACTACGAAGCCGACGGTCAGGACTATCCGCTGGGTTATGTACGCTGGACGGAAGGCAGAAATATGAGCGAATATATTCGGCTCTTGCGGGAGAAGCGCATCTCGATCAACCCTCTGGTGAATCAGAGCGTGCATATTGACGAGATTCCCAGCATGTACGAGGGTTTATTTATGTCGGTTTCGCCTGCTTTAGGCACATTGATAACATATGAATAGTGATATATACTACCAAGTATATAAGGTACCGAAATTTTGCAAGATATGTCCGGTATTATACGAAGGGTAGTGCATTGTATGGAAAAGCCAAGCAGAACCACGTTTCGAGTGCGGCTCGAGACGATGGTTCATCAGCTTAGAGAAGATATACTTAGCGGGACCCTGGCTCCGGGGAGTTATTTGCCGTCGGAGGACGTGCTGGGCGAACAGTTTCAATTGAGCAAAAAATCGGTTCGCAAAGGGTTGGAGGAGCTCGTAAACGAAGGGCTTATCGTCAAAAAACCGAAAATCGGCAATATGGTGCTGAAGCCGGGCGAAGGAAGCGGCAGGACGAGCATTCGGTTCTGCTATTACCCTGAAGTAGACCAGGAGATCGACATGGCGGCTTTGCTGGATATGTTCGAGCGGAAGCATCCGCGTATTCAGGTTAAGCGCATGACGATGCATACGGATCATTACGCCGATCAAGCCATTGAGTTTATGGAAGAGCAAATGCTGGATGTCGTTTTGTTGAACTTTTACGATTTTAAGCATTTTCATGAAACATCCCGCTTGCAAATGCTGATGGAGCAGCCGATTGACGAAGCCATCTATCCGTTTCTCAATCGCGCGTTCACGATTGAAGGCCGGAGTTATGTCAAGCCGTTTTCTTTTTCGCCGGTTATTCTTTGTTACAATAGAAGACACTTTCAAGAAGCCGGGCTGGCGGAGCCGGACAGCAGCTGGACCTGGAGCGACTTTTACAGAGCCGCTGAAGTATTGTCCAAGAACGGGGAAGAGCATAAGCGACTGGGTTTCTTTTTTTATCCTTATTCCAACAATCGATGGCCGCTTTGGCTGCTGCAGCATGATTTTCAGTTGCAAAGGGACGAGGCGGGCCAGTTTAATTTTCGAAGCGAGCCGTTCACCAAAAGCATTCACACGTTAAAAGAGCTGTTTACGAACGAATACACGGCGCCATCCCTTGTATTCGAGAACTCGCAGGATCCGGAGCGTTTATTTTCGGAAGAACGAACATCGATGATTGTCACCACTTATTTCAGATTGAATCAACTAAAGCAGGCGTCGTTCGAATACGATATCTCGCCTGTTCCTTATGTAGAGACGCCAAAAACGCTGCTTCTGAACGTAGGCATCGGCATCAGCAGTCAGTCGGCCCATAAGGAGGCGGCGAAATTGCTGGTTGATTTTTTGACATCGAGAGAAGCGCAGATGTTTATGAGAAATCAGACGTTGTCCATCCCTAGCGTTAAAGAAGCGGCCCAGTCGGAGCGGCAGAACAAACAGGGCGAGCCCAAACGATATCAAATGTTCCGTGAAATTATGCCAAGCTACCGATACTACTCCGACATGAATATGAAGCGCTCCCAGCTGACAGCTATGGTTCATCATCTCAAGTTGTATTGGGCGGGGCTTGAAACAGCCTCGAATGCAATTGCAAGCATAGAGCAGGCTCTTAATCAAGAGCTTGAATAGTATGCGTCTTGAAGCTTACCCACACTATGCTTTCCACGAAGCCCGCTGCCATTAGCGGGCTTTATTTGTTTGTGTTGCTAAAGCGACTGGGCAGAAAGGATTTGCTGCGTGTATATGGCGGTTGCACCTGCTTTGCGTTTAATGGTTTAGAGGCATGGCGATGCGGTCGAAATGATCGCATAAATGCCGAAGACCGGCCGTTAATATATCGCCTTCGACCGGTTTGCCGTGACCGGTAATCGCCAATGCGGGGTTCAGTTTGGCCAGCTTGCCTACCGAGGCTTTGGCCGCGTGCCAATCCGGGGTAAAGTATTTGGGCGGACCGTTGATTTCGAGTTCTTGCAGAATAACGTTATAGATCGACTCCTGCTTCACCGTCACGAAAGCATCCCCTGCGACAAGCGCCCTTGCGCTCTCCTGAAACAACGAGATATGCCCGGGGGAATGCCCGGCGGTGAGCAGCCATTGCCATTGAGGGAGGTGCGGCACCGTGCCGTCGGAAGGGAGCGCATGGACGCGGCTGCCGAGTTGAATGGGCTCGTTCGGGAACCAAGGCGACATTTTGGCGACTAGTCCGGAATCAGCGGTCGGATCGGGAGGCATGTAGGCTTGTTTGCCGGTCAAATATGGAAGTTCCGCTTTATGAGCCCAGACGTCTACGTTCCAATGCTCGATACATTCGATAATGGAGCCGACATGATCAAAGTGGCCATGTGTCAACACAATGGCTTGCGGCGGGTTGCCGCTTCCGAAACGCTCCTCCGCCGCTTCGATGATATCGTTCGCTCGATTCGGCATCCCGGCATCCACCAACACCCAGTCTCCGTGTTCCGGATTGCCGATAAAAGCAACGTTAACGATTTGGACCGTCAATTGGAACAAGTCCGGACTTACTTCTACGCCTTCGCCGCTTCGAACGGACGTAACAGGTAGAAAATGGTAATCGTTTCCGTACGACATTTCCATATTCATTGCACCTCCGTTTCTTGAAATCGCCATTTTCGCGCCTTCTGGATCCGCTTTACTAAAATGTGTTTCACCGTCGTTTATTATCCATGTCGCATGCATTATTTTCGCTTTGTCCTATCCCCTGCATTTCCAGGTTCTAGTGCAGACAAGTCCCCAATAGGATGTACAAGTACAGTTATCTCTGTAGAATGGGGTATGCGCATGAACATTTTTTTAAGTTACGTTTTGCTTGGTTTTTCTTTGGCGGCGCCTATCGGTCCGGTTAATGCGGCGCAGCTTGAGAAGGGCATCAAACATGGCTTCTGGCACGCTTGGCTGATCGGTCTTGGCGCGATGGCCGCGGACGCGGTATTTATGCTGCTCATTTATTTCGGATTGGCTCATTTCCTGGAAACGCCGTTTGCCAAAACATTTTTGTGGCTGTTCGGCGGGTTTATTCTTATTTATACAGGCGTAGAAAGCTTCAAAAAAAACGATAGGTTATCCTTATCGGAGCAGCGTTCCAATGAATCGCATACAAAATCCTTTTACGCCGGTTTTCTTATGACCTTTTCCAATCCGGTCAGCATTTTATTCTGGCTTGGCATTTACGGCTCGATTTTGGCTACGACCGCCCAGAGGTACGGCACGTTGGAATTGCTGCTATACAGCTCGGGCATATTTATCGGACTCATGCTGTGGGATGTCGCCATGGCTTCCATCTCCAGCGTATTCCAAAAGTTTCTGCATGAAGGCGTGCTTGTGTTTATTTCGCGAGCGGCGGGCGTTTGCTTGCTGGGCTTCGGCTTCTATTTTGAGTGGCAAGCGATCCAGGCCTTATTTTTCTGATTCGGCCCATCGTTTGCGCATAAAAAAGGTGACGATGCCGATGGCGCTAATGAATCCCAGACTAATAAAAAAACCGGGTCTGGTTGATCCGTCAAACCATGTACCGACTACCGCGGCAAGCAATAATGCAATTGCGACATAGCTTTGCGCGCGTCCCCACGCATTCGGCTTCAAAAGCTTGTACGAAGCGAACAATATATAGAGCCACGTGTATAACAACATAAGTCCGCCGGCTGTTGTAATAAATTCGTATACACGATTGGGAAGCAGCAAAGCAACCGTGATGGATACCGCCATTCCCCCTAACGTCAACAGGAGAGAGCCGTAGGGGAATTTTCGTTTGCGGGTTTTTTTGGAAAAAAACTTCGGCGCATCGCCTTCGTCCGCTATCATCGACATCACGAGAGTAACGGAATAGAGGGATGCGACGAGGCCCGAAAATCCGGCGATGATCAGGACACCGTTGAAAATATGGACGAGCACTTCATAATGCAGATCCTTTAATGCCGTTACGAAGGGGCTTTCTTGCGTAGTGATTTGATCAATGGGCGTTACAAAGAGCACCAGTCCGATGGAAACAACAAAAAGGAACGTAATGATGGCAATCATCAAACGCCCCGATTTCGGCGCCTCCTTGGGTTCTTTTAATTCCGCTGCCATAATACCCATCACTTCAATGCCCGAAAAGCAGAAGAAAACGTAAATCAAGCTTGTCCAAACGCCCATCGCACCGCCTTTGAAGATGCCTTGAAACGAATTTGGCGCATGCGTATGCGCATTCTCCGAACCCAGAAAACCGGGAATGACGAGGCAGGCCAATAGGATAAACATTACGATTGCCGCTACTTTGACAATAGCCAGCACATTGACGGTTTTCTCGAACCAAGCCGTACCGAGCAAGACAACTCCGACTCCTAATACGGCATAACCGCTGGTTAGCATCCACAGCGGGAGATTCGGAAACCAGAATCGCGTGAATAAACCGATGGCGGTCAATTGGCTTCCGAGAATAAGCATCTCGGAGGACCAGTATACCCAGCCGTGACTGAAGCCCGCCCAATGTCCGAATGCTTGCTTGGAATACGTTCGAAACGACCCTTTTTCGGAGTGCTGGGCAATCATTTTCGCCAGTGCCTGAAATACGATAAAGGTACCGACGGCTGCCAGCAAAAAGTTGAGAATGACGGAGAAACCGCCTTTTTCAATGGCCAGGCTGGAGCCCAGCAGAAATCCTGTTCCAGTGGTTGTCCCCAAACCGAACAAGGCCAATTGCCACCAGGACATATTGCCTTGTTTGTCGTCTGACTTCGATGCGTGACGCTTCGATGCGGAATCGCTCATGGACATGGGCTCCTCGATTGACTTAATGGGCGGGCTACATTATTTTAACAAACTGGACTCGTTGTTATTCCAAGTCGTTTCAAGTCGTCTCAAAACCATGATTTTTGAGACGATTTTTTTATGGGCTTTTTCATTTTTTATTTGGACTGCTCGTTTTTGATTTTATGGATATGTATATCCAATCCATCGGCTGATATACTGGCATGGTATTCTACGAGGAGGGGATCGTATGTTTAAAGTTCTGGTCACGGATCCTATTAGCGATTTTGGATTACAGCAATTGATAGGCGCTGAGGATGTAGCGCTGTCTCAAATTACAGGACTTTGCGAAGAGGAGCTTATATCCATTATTTCATCCTATGATGCGCTGTTGGTTCGTTCTCAAACCAAAGTTACCCGCCGCGTCATGGAGGCTGGAAGTCGTTTAAAAGTAATAGCCAGAGCAGGAGTAGGAGTAGACAATATTGATTTGGAAGCAGCCACAAGCAGGGGAATTATTGTGGTCAATGCGCCTGACGGCAATACGGTTACGACATGCGAGCATACTTTTGCGATGATGATGGCACTGGCAAGACATATTCCGCAAGCTTATGCCAAAACCATTGCCGGCCATTGGGATCGCAAATCATTTCTCGGCGTCGAATTACGAAATAAGGTGCTCGGCGTGCTGGGGCTTGGCCGCATTGGCATAGAATTGTCCAAACGCGCTGCGGCGTTTGGAATGGATATTGTTGGTTATGATCCCTATCTAACAAAAGAGAGAGCTGACAAATTGGGCATCAAACTTTTGACAATGGACGAAATCATCAGGACTGCAGATTTTTTGTCCGTACATACGCCATTAACAAAAGAGACGCATCATTTGATTGCCAGACCTCAATTCAATGTTATGAAGCGGGGGATGAGAATTGTTAACTGCGCTCGCGGAGGCATTATTGACGAAGTTTCGCTTATGGAGGCGCTGGACAAGGGAATTGTTGCCGGCGCTGCTTTCGATGTATTTGAAAATGAGCCTCCAATGGCAGAACACCCCTTCTTAAAACATCCCAAAATCATTGTTACTCCGCATTTAGGCGCGTCTACCTTGGAAGCTCAAGAGAATGTAGCTCTAGATGTGTCCGAGCAAGTTATTCATATATTGCGAAATGAACCGTTTAAAAATGCGGTCAATATGCCCGTTGTTCCAAAAGAACTTCTGAACAAATTGCAACCCTACTTCGCATTGTGCGAGCAACTTGGAAAATCACTGGCCCAGATGACCGACGGAGCGGTGCGTGAAGTTGCGGTAGAATGCGAAGGGAACCTTGCCGATCTGGATACATCGCTGCTGATTCCCTATGTGCTTAAGGGATTGCTTTCCCATCATCTCGGTTCGGAGCGGGTCAATGTCGTCAATGCCGTTCACTTGGCAAAATCGCGGGATATTCATTTGCTGATACGAAAATCAGTCTTGGCCCAAAGTTCTACAAGCGAAATTACGATTCGATTAAAGACAACGATTGAGGAGAGATGGGTATCGGGTTCTGCTTTACCTGGCGCTCAGGGAAGGATTACTCGAATCGGGCCATATCCGGTCGACATTACTCCCGAAGGGTATGTTTTGTTAATTTCACAAAATGATAAACCAGGCATCATTGGACGCGTTGGAAATTTGCTAGGCAATAACGGTATTAATATCGCAACGATGCAAGTGGGGCGCAATGAAATAGGCGGTTCCGCGGTCATGATCCTGAAAATGGATCATAAGGCATCCGCGAATGTCATAGAAGCATTGCTGGAAATTCCCGAAATCAAACGTGTAAGAGAGATCATCTTTGACTGACGCGATTAAGGAGGGGAGAAAACATGGATCAGTTTGTGGAGGAAAACTTAAAAACAATTAAGCAGGAGATGGAGTCGGCTTGCCGCGCTTCCGGTCGTCGCATAGAAGATGTGAAATTGTTACTGGCAACCAAAACCGTTCCGCTAGAAAAATTGAACAGAGCTATGCAGGCGGGAGAAACGTTATTTGGTGAAAATAAAGCGCAAGAACTGCGGGACAAGTTCCCGCTTATGCAGCAGCATCAACAGGTGGAATGGCATTTTATCGGACATTTGCAAACGAACAAAGTGAAGGATGTTGTGAAATATGTGACACTCATTCACTCTGTGGATCGTTTAAAGCTGGGGCTGGCCCTGCACCAACAGCTTACAAAAATGAACAAAACCATGGATATTCTAGTGCAAGTCAACACGTCTTATGAGGCTAGCAAATTCGGAGTCCCACCGGAAAAAGCGCAGGATTTGATCGAACAATTATCCCAATTCGAAACACTAAACATAAGGGGTTTGATGACAATTGGTAAATTAAATGCCACAAACGAAGAAACACGGCATTGTTTTCGATTGTTAAAAAACATTCAAGCGCAAATGGAAGAGAAAAAATATCCCGGCGTAAAATTGGACATTCTCTCGATGGGGATGTCCGGTGATTTCAAAGCGGCTATTGAAGAAGGAGCCACCATTATCCGGATAGGGACAAGTGTATTTGGCCAACGCTACTTGCCGGATCGATATTACTGGAACGAAAACAAACGCGGGAATGATTAGGAAAAACTGGCAAGGATACTTATTGTAACAGTATCCTTGCCAGACGCTCAATACCTTGCTCGATGGCGGCTTCATCTACTTTAGCAAATCCAAGCACCCATCCTTTACGGTCGCTTTCGATACAATATTTGCTTAGCGGGTAGATACGAATGCCCTCTTTATACGCCAATTTTGTCACTGCTTTTTCGTCAAACGAACGAGCAGCCTCAAGAAGCATATGTAAACCGGTCTCGACGCCGCTTAGCGTAAAGCGTTCGCTCAACCCAGCCGCGGCAATGGCCTTCGTCATGGCTTCATGCCTGCGTCTATACACATTTCGCACTCGCCTCATATGGCGCATAAAATGACCTTGTTCAATAAAATGTGCAAGCGTTAATTGTTCCATAATGGGAAGATGGCGATAAGTCAATTCATGGACCTGGGTAAGCCGATCAATGGCTTTATGTGGCCCGATAATGGCTGAGATCCGAATTCCCGGTGCGACCATCTTGGAAAAACTCATCATATACAATGTATTTTGAGGCCGCTGACTAAACAAGGTAGGAAGCGGGTCCCCGCGATAACGAAATTCGCTGTCGTAATCATCTTCTACAATCCAAAACTGAGATTGAGCAGCCATCTGCACTAATTGTTGTCGGCGTGGTTCTGACAAAATGACACCTACCGCACACTGATGGGATGGCGTAACAAACACAAGCTTGGTTTGCGGGTCAATCTCGTCAACGCAAAGGCCAAATTCATCAACTGGCGCGGGTGTAACATGCATTTTTCGATAACGCATCGCCATCCATGCAGCGGGGAATCCTGGATCTTCAACGGTGACGGCATCCCCTTCTTGCAAAAGGGCTTGGGCAATCAAATCGATGCTATGCTGAGCGCCAGATGTCAATAGAATTTGATCGACGTGAACATGAATGCCTCGTTCAAATGACAGGTATCGTTGAATCTGTTCCCGCAGGGGCAGATAACCTTTGGCATCGCCGTAAGCCCAAATATTCAAATCAGTTCTCGTTGAAGCTTGTAAATAGGACTGTCTCCAATTCCTTTGAAATTGTTCATCTAAATAAGGCTCATGGGGACTGAAATCAATTTCGGGATTAACCCTTTCTTTATTGCCAAACCAACTATGTAAATGGCCTATGGAAACATGAAGGAATGGCAAATCTGGTAGATCGGGTCCTTTGATTTCCCCATCCTCTAATGGAGATACGGCACGGATCCGCTGATTAACTCTTGTTCCTCCCCTACGGGAAGTTACTGTGTATCCACGGCTGAATAACTCTTCGTAGACAATCTGAACAGTAGAACGGGAAACGCCAAGCTGTAACGCGAACTCGCGAGAGGGGAGCAGCAATTCGCCTGGTTTCCATTTTCCGGTCGTTATATGATGGATCGCTTGATCCAGAAGCTGCTGCCAGATGGGACGGGCATCTTCACGGTCTACTTTTAGTATTGTTTTCACCACCAAAGTTTTGGTTGATATATTATCATAGCAATCCTTTGTTTTGCAACTCTATATATAAACAGACCCACTCAAAAAATCTCCCTCCTCTAAACTTCCGAACGGACGAAAGTGAGCGTAGAGGAGGGAGATGAATCGAGTAGTTCGCTACCCTATTCTTTAGAATTTTTCCGGAAACTGTTTGACAATTCCCTCTGTAAGCATATTGGCAAAGTGAATCATATGTATTTCATTCTGATCTGTTGCTGCAATTGCGGCTTTCCAATCCCCTTTGAGATAACTCAGTACGACTTCCGTTATAAATTGGAGATGTTTGTACAGCATGTCCTGTAGTTCTTTAAACGTCCAATTTGGATTTGCCGAGCTTAGAAACTTAGCTATTTCATCCGCATTTTTATGCCAAGCAGCCTCCAACTTCTTTACCTCTGCCTGATTGTTAGCTTTTGCTGCAGTAATTATTTTTCCTGCGATAAGAATATGTTCCCGGAGAAGCTCTGCCAATTTATTGCCAGCAGCGTTACCGTAATAAGGCTTAATAAGATCGCCTATGTCTTGTTGGTTCCGTAGGAGCCGTTCCAAAACATCCGCTTGATCTTTTAGACCGGATATTGCGCTGACAATATAACTTTTCGTCCAGATGGTATGATTGATCCATACTTTCTGCATATCGCTCTTCAGCTTCATGATCTCCGGGCTAATGCATTCCGTTTTCTTTTCCTCACTTGCAGAAACAGAATTAACTACCGGCGTTACAGTGAAAACAAGCGCAGTGCTCAGCGCTATAGCAACAATCCGTCTTAATATCATGATTATGGGCTCCTTTTGCGTTTTTACTATTATGTGACTGGAAACCCAATTTATACAGATGGATTTAGCGTTCTGATCCACTTATCCCACTGTATTCCTGATTTTAATCAGCTCGTTAATAAAGTGATCAAGCTGTCGTTGCGTTGATCCGCCATCCAGAAGATTACGACTACGATTTTGGCCTTGAAAATCTTGCTCTAATGCATCTAACGCCAATCCGGCTGCAAGAGCGGCAATCCCATCGCCTAATGTGGCTATGGAGGCCCCTAAAAATGCAAGCCGGGCGATTTCGATATCACGCAGTACCTTTTCGGTGTCCAAATTAATCCCCTCCCGGTTCACGCTTATTTAATGTATGTGCGCTAAGCCCGGAGTGACACTTTGATGAGGGGGATTTAGGTAACAGACACTCGTTAATGCTTACTTGTACAACTTACTTCGCTTATCCACTCTAACGATTGAGCAAACGTAGCATTTATGATTTTTTCCTTTAACCTGCTGCACATTTTCGCAATAGACGCATCTCATCACGGATTCACCTCCGAGGATATTGTATCCAGTGGAGGTACCTGGCTATTCCGCAAATCGATAATCGTATGCGGCAATATCCATCGTCTTTTTAGATGTTCCCTTTTTTTAATGATTATCCGATTACGGTACACCTCTACCGCCAAGCTTTCGCTTTTATCGACTTTGTTCTTATCCCGAAGAACATTTCTGACGGAACCGCTCTTAATCATGTGAATATGGCCGTTACTCACTGCTTCAGGCTGTTCGAGATCCTGATGAGTATGTCCCGAGAACAGGAATACTTGCCTCTTCACATTGTCCAGTATGTTAAATAATCCTTCATCGCTTGCAGATATCGTGTTCTCTATGGGCTGATGCAAAAAAACAAAAGTAGGAATCATCTCATTGTCTGGATGAGAGGGCTTGTCTCGAAGACGTTCCTCTAACCACCGTAATTGCTCCTTGCTCAAATAAGCAGACTCCCCAACGGATTTGTCTACATCCCTGTATCGCTCGCCGCTTAAAAATATAAAATGGCAGCCGTTTAGCCAAGTGTCATGGAACACTTGATTGTATTTAAAGTGCGATAAAAATAGTTTATTGGCTTTTTCGCTGGACCAACTTGGGTTAAGTTTTTTTCCAAAATGGCGACGGTCCCAAAGCTGATAATAATCATGATTGCCCATCGTAGCAAAAAGGTTTGGATGCGGGACTCTCCGCAACAGTTCCTTCAACTTCCGATAATCATGATCGAAACCATCCGTTAAGTCTCCATTAAGGATGAGCAGCGAACTTTGCGGGCTAATGGACTTGTGGTCCTCAAGTGAACGGAGAAACAGCTGATGCGATTGGCGATCAAAGGATTGGATATGAATATCGCTTAATACGGCAAAGGAAAATAAAAAATCCTGATTTGTTGCCGAAGTGGATTCCTCTGGAACAAGCACAAAGAAGAGGATAATTAAGCAAATCATTATCATTTTCAAGGAATCACACATCCGATCATTATTTCTTTAGCTGAATAGCCATATAATGTTGTCACCATACTAAACCCCAAGGTTCGATTTTCACTTGTAGCTTTACCAATTAGGCTCAATCCATCCCATTCTTCCAAAAGGAGAATAAAACATGTGCTATAACAATTTGTACAAAAAAATGCTCCCCTATTTTCTTATCATTGCTGTATCCGTATTGATTTTTACATATCAGCCCAGTACGGCGCATGCTGATAAACCGGAAATACAAATATCCGTTAAATCGTCGCCTGATGCCCAATATTCGTCTAGTCGCAAGCTGTCTTGCGTTTTGCTAAACGGTACAAAGGACTACGAAAAAAAATATGCTTTTCAGGCCACTGACGTTACTCTTCATGCGAGCTGCCATGGGGAAAATATGGATTTCATATTGGATACCTCGGGAAATCTCCATGAGAGCAACGGAAACATGGTCGAGCTTAAACCAAAAGCCCGTACTGAACTGCTTAATCAAGCCCGGTTGCTTCGAAGCCAACATTATGGCGAACCTCTTCGCTGGAGTGAAGTAAATGAGCTGCTGCCCCGCCTGGCCAAATTTACGGTTATCGATCTTGAAACAGGGCTGAGGTTCCAAGGTCAACGGAGAGCGGGAAGTAGTCATGCCGATGTCCAACCTCTGACGAAATCAGATTCGGAAACGATGAAAAAAATCTATGGAGGAAAATGGAGTTGGAGCCGGAGGGCGATCCTCGTACAATCGAATGGTCGATCATTTGCGGCGTCAATGAACGGGATGCCTCACGGAGGCGACGGTATTCCAGACAATGATTTCAAGGGCCATTTTTGCATTCATTTTATTGGAAGCACCACACATTCGAAAAACAATGTCGACTTAGGTCATCAAATAATGGCAAACAAGGCTTCAGGAACTTTAAGTGCATTGATGATGAGATTGACCCCTTATCAAATCATTGATGCGTATTTTCTTGCCGGCCATTATCGGGATCAAGGACTGATGTCTGCGCTCATGCTTGTCTCAAGCACTAATGTAACACCTATTTTTTCGGGAGATAAAATAGTTAAACATCGTATCTTAGAGCCGGCCCCCGATCACGTATCTGAGCTTGCAATAGATATTCCCGTCGAGAGTTGTGAAGTTCATTCGGGAACTTGCATAAATAAATCAACAAAAGTATTCCACCTTAGAAGACTCACCTTTGTGGATGCCTGGCAGATCGAAAACATCTCACAACTGTAGTTCTTTCCGATACTCCCTCGGTGAAATGCCCGTTTTTTTTCGGAACAGCTTATTGAAAAAAGTAATGTCCTGGTAGCCGACGGAAGAAGCGATGTCGGCTACTTTGCGATCGGTTGAACGGAGCAGGCGGCATGCTTCGTCGATCCGGACCGATTGGACATAATCGATAAACGTCATGCCGGTTCGACTCTTGAATTTTCGATGGAATTGTCGCTCTCCAAGTCCAGACAGCTCAGCCGCTTCTATTAATGTAAGGGGAGAATGGAAGCGGTTATGGATAAAATGGAGCGCCGCCTCCATATTTGGTAAACCGGCTTGCTGCGTAGTTGCAGATTGCCCGTCCTGGTAACTATGCAGAAACAGAAGCAGCTCGATGACGGCCAAGTGCAGTCCGGTGTTCCAGCCTGGACGCCTCGTTGTGTAGATATCGTACAGCTTCAGAAACAACCTTCGGAATTCACCGAACGCATCGCGGTATTGTATCCAATCGGGTTCATCGAGCAGTGTCGCAAGCGCAACTCCTCCCGGGAAGCTCAGCAGCAGCAGGCGAATCGATTCTTGCGCCATCACGCAGTTGTAGACGATGAGTGGACGGCTGATTGATGTGGTAGCAGGACGAAATACATGGGAGACCCCGACTGGTATCAGGAATATATCTCCTTGATGGACTTGCAACGTCTGATCGCCGATATAATGAGTGCCGGAACCTTCGGCGACATAGCTGATTTCAATAAAGTCATGTCGATGTTCGATTTTGTAAAAAGATTCAACCGCCCTGTTCACAAATATGGGAACTTCGGGTCGAAAATAGTTGTCGCCTTGAGATAAGTCGATTGTGCGTTGAATAGTCATCGTGATCACTCCATGTTTCGAATGTAAAATGTCCGAAATGTCCTGTATAAAAGTCGGTATAACCCGAAATTTCAAGTGCAACGTCATCTTATAATGAAAAAAACGGATAGGCAAGTGTCCATCAGTGTATATTTCGTAAATAAAGATCGGAGTGAGACGTTTGCATCAGCTACATGTTTTGAAAAAGCAATTTGATCACCCGCCGACAGAATTTAGCCCGCTTCCGTTCTGGTTCTGGAATGACGAGCTGTCGGCAGAGGGAATCATCGGACAAATTCACGACTTCCATGCGAAGGAAGTGGACGGTTTCGTTATTCATCCACGGATGGGGCTGCCAAGATCGATGCCTTATCTGTCGGAGCCTTATATGGAGCTTGTCGAATTGGCGGTGACCGAAGCGGATAAGCTGGGTATGAAGGTTATTCTTTATGACGAAGGCATGTATCCTTCCGGCTCTGCCTGCGGGATGGTCGTAAAAGAGAACCCGGATTACGCCAGCCGGGGTCTGCAAGTAACGGAATGCGCTTGCAAGGGGAGCGGAGAACCTGTTGTAATCCCGATTGAACTGCTGCCGGAGCAAAATCTGGTTTCTGCGCTTGCGGTTCGCAAACTTTCCGGAGCGGAGATTGATGCGAGCAGCACGATTGTCCTTCATGCCGAACAGGACAACATCCGGTTTACCCTTCCTGCCGCAGGGAACTGGTCGGTTTTATTATTTATCGAGACTCCTTCCAAGGGAACTATTCGGGGCGTTCATCCTGGCCAGGATGACGGCGAGTCCGACGCTCCTTTGGCCGCTGACTTATTAAATCCCGATGCGGTCCAGACCTTTATCAGGTTGACGCATGAAGCCTATTACAAGAGGCTGAGCCGCTTATTCGGAAACACGGTTATGGCCATGTTTACGGATGAGCCGAATTTGCTCGGGCGTTGCCATGCGAAGGGGTTAAAGCCCTGGACGCGGGGGTTCCTTTATGAATATCTGGAGAGCGGGAGCCGGGAACAGGATCTGGCGGTGCTTTGGTTCGATGCCGGAGAGACGACGACAGAGATCCGCGAAGCTTACGAGACGGTTATCCGCAATCGGCTGGGTCGGACGTATTATAAAGCGTTGGCCGATTGGTGTGAAGCCCATGGCATAGGGCTGACCGGTCACCCGGCGGCGAGCAACGATATCGGGCTGTTGGAACATTTCCATATTCCCGGACAAGATGTGGTCTGGCGCTATATTGCGCCGGAAGCAGGCAAAGCAGTGACAGGCACGCATAGTACCATGGGCAAATGTTCGTCGGATTCGGCGCGCCATCGTGGCAAACGAAGGAATTTAAATGAAACCTTCGGCGTCTGCGGCATCGAAGGCGGTTGGTCGCTCAGCGCCGATAATATGAAGTGGTATTTGGATTGGTTGTTCGTCAGAGGCGTCAATCTGATCGTTCCGCATGCGTTCTATTACTCCATTCGCGGGGAACGCAGGGATGAGCGGCCGCCGGATGTAGGACCAAATAATATTTGGTGGCAGGATTATGCCCAATTCGCGAGATATATCAAGCGGATGAGTTGGCTGATGACCGATGGGCGAAACGGAGCGGAAACGGCAGTAATCGCCGGTTCTGCCGAGCTGCCTTGGAGAATCGTCAAGCCGCTGTTCGAAGAACAAGTCGAGTTTAATTATTTGGAAGAAAGCTTGCTAGGCAGCGCGATCGAATGTAAGGATGGGGTATTATCGATTGCGGGTTACCGTTACAAGGCGGTTTTGGTGGAGGATGGCAAGCGGCTGACGCCGGAAAGTTGGCGGATTCTGCAAACCTTTGCCGAACAAGGCGGATTGGTCATTGAGCTTGCCGATGACGTTCAAACAACGAAGGGCATCGGTCAGGTTCGGGTAAAGCGCGAGGATGAAATACCGGCGCTTCTGATACGTACGCTCGGTCAAGATACCCGTCTTGAGCCTGCGTCTGCTTCTATTCGCATCAGTCGGATTACGAAAGAAGGCATCCTGTTCTATGTTATCGTTAATGAAGGCGAAGCTGGTTACGAAGGAACGCTTGAGATAAGTCACTCCGGATATACGGAATGTTGGTTGCCGTGGACAGGTGCAGTTCAACAGACAAAAGTCGAACAGGCCGCGGAAGGCCAGAAGCTGCATGTAATCATCGAGCGCCGGGAATGTCTGATTATAGCCGTAGATCCGAATATGGAGCAGGGCGAAATGAAGGATGAACCTGGAGAAGTTGATGTTACCGAGTTGTCAGCCGATTGGCGAGTGGTGGAAGGTCCGGTGAGCGGGGAAATTCCGGCTCTCTCTTCTTGGACGGAATGGGATGGCTTAAAACATTACTCCGGCACGATTACGTATGAGAGAAGCTTCGAGCTTGACGATCCATGCGCTTGGTCCGACGCTAACCTTGATCTGGGCGAAGCTCATGAACTGGCACGGCTATGGGTCAACGGTCGGGAAGCGGGAGTGCGCATGTGGAATCCTTATGTGTTCGACATTGGAGCCTACCTAAAGCCAGGGACGAACGTGTTAAAGGTGGCGGTAACGAACAGCTTGGCCAACCTTTACGATGGCAAGTCATATACATCCGGGCTAATCGGGCCGGTGCGGCTTAACGGCGAACGGAAGTAACGATATTTAACAAGGAGCATTCCATTCGGCGCGAACATCAAACAGTCCCCATCTTGAACAACAAGATGAGGGCTGTTTGCCGTCCTTAACAACAGGGCAATAAGGTTGTTCCTATGGCGCAGGGGGTTGTTAGTGTCGGGTCCATCTCTTGCGGTATTGATGCGGCGTAATCCCCATATGGGATTTGAACAATTTGCAGAAGTAAGAGCTGTTCGTAAGTCCGATCTCCTCGGCGATGAGAGAGACGGGCTTATTCGTCGTGATCAGCAGCAGCACGGACTGATGGACTCTCCGGGTCGCCATGTATTCCGAGATGTTGATGCCCGTAGCCTCTTTAAACAAGTGGGACAGATAAAACGGAGACAGGTGCAGCGCCCGAGCCATGCGGTCAAGGGAATACGGTTCCGAATAATGGGTTTCGACCCAGTTCAGGATATGCTCCACCTGATGGTTTTTGCGGCGCGTCCGGTAGGCCGGGGCATGCTCATTCAACTGCTCCCACTCTTGTTTAAGCCAGCGATATAAAGGGATCAGGAAAAGAGAGCTTTCTTCGTGCCTGTCCGTATCCCTCTGCGTGTGCAATTGATTATGCATGTTTCTGAACAGTCCGTCGAGCAGGTCGGCATCATGAAACTCGTATATGCACGGAGAAGGCAGCTTCTCCAGATGAATATATCGATAGAAGGAATGCAGCCGCGGCCATTTCTCGAAATAAGCTTCGAACATGGTCGGTTCGAAAATAGCCAACGACCGTTCGAAGCATTGGCCATCCGTATAATCGAGCGTTAAATGATGGAGCTGGTTCGGCTGAAAGATACAAAGCATGCCCGACTTGATGTCGTAGCTGTTATTGTCTACGATCATCGTTCCTCTTCCCTGATGGATATACAAGATCTCTACGCCCAGATGGGAATGGAAGGTTTCCAAATGCTCGTTATTCACGCTCTTGCGTCTGTAGGCAAAATATAACGGCTCCTCGCTAAAATTGCTTGTCGACATTGGCAAGAGACTCACCCTTTCCGTCCAGAAATAAACGATCAGCTCTACCTTCAATATAGCAAGTCGTCCAATTTGGTTCAAGCCGGACCATGAGAAAAAAACGCAATCTAGCGTTATTTTTCCAACTATGCCCTATCACAATTGGGCGTCCGGCTACGTTAAGATACTCGTAGGATATCAATTCCCAGGAGGACAGAGCCATGATCAAAGTAGCCATTATCGGCGCAGGAGCGATATCGTCCGCTCATATCGAAGGATATCTGCAATTCAAGGAGCGTTGTCGGATCGTCGCCTTGTGCGACCTGTATCCCGAGAAAGCGGAAGCGAAGCGGGAGCAATACGGCTTGGATGCCAAAATCGTAAAGGATTATAAGGAATTGCTAGGGGACGGGATCGACCTGGTATCCGTGTGCATGCCTCCGTTCGTGCACGCCCCCGTTACGATCGACTTCCTGAACGCGGGCAGCCATGTCATCGTGGAGAAACCGATGGCGGCTTCCCTTGAAGAATGCGACGCGATGATCGCGGCGGCCGAACGGAGCGGAAAAGTATTGTCCGTTATCGCTCAGAACCGGTTCAGAAATCCCGTCATGAAGCTCAAGAGCGTGCTGGACAGCGGCTTGGCCGGAAATATTCTACATGCCCAGGTCGACTCGTTCTGGTGGCGGGGTCACTGCTATTACGACTTATGGTGGCGCGGCACTTGGGAGAAGGAAGGCGGCGGACCTACGCTGAACCATGCGGTACATCATATGGACGCCATGTTGTGGATGCTGGGACAGCCAAGCGAGATCCAGGCCATTATGAGCAACGTCGCGCATGACAATGCGGAGGTGGAGGATCTCTCCATCGCGATGCTACGGTATCCGAACGGATCGCTCGGTCAGATTACGAGCTCCGTCGTGCATCATGGCGAAGAACAGCAATTTATATTCCAGGGGCAGAACGCGCGGATCTCGGCGCCATGGAAGGTAACGGCGTCGGTATCGAGGCCGAACGGCTTCCCCGAACGAAACGAGGAGCTGGAGGAGCAGATCCAGGATCTATATAACAAGCTGCCGGACCTCCCCTATGAGGGGCATACCGCGCAGATTGACAACGTGCTTGGCGCAATCGAGACCGGAACGCCGGTATTGATAGACGGAGCTAGCGGCCGCAGTACGCTCGAGCTCATCATGAGCATCTACAAATCGGCGAGCACGGGCATCAAGGTTCAGCTCCCCCTGCAGCCGGACGATCCCTTTTACACGCAGGAAGGCGTCAAGGCGAACGTGCCTTACTTCTACCAAAAGGGCGAGAGCGTCGAGAACTTCTCGGATCAGAGCATTACGACGGGCAGCTTTGCCGACAAAAAATAAAGCGGGGGGTCAAGCTCGGCAGCAAGCGATTCGAATTACGAGAAGTCTGCAAGCGAGTTGCCCATATAATTAAAGATTATCCATAAAAAGAGAGTCGCTCATTTTTGCGGCTCTTTTTATATTCCATGCAAGATATGAAACGTAAATCAATTATCATGGTGTCAATAAAATATAAGAGATTATCCAGGGTACTTTCGCTATAATGGAAAAAAAGTAAGCATACATCTGTGTGCAGCAAAGGGAGTCCCGAAAATGAAAAGCGCTTTCATTATTTGGAGGAAATCGATTTTTACCCGGCTTATCGTTACCTTCCTTTTAATTGTCTCGCCTATATATCTTGTTGCTTTTCTTATCTACAATTGGGGTATTAACAGCGTTAAGGAAGAACTGGAAGGCACGATGAAGTCTCAGCTAAGTTTTTACTCCAGCAATCTCGACACGGAAATACAGCGTGTCAACTCCCTCCTTTTTAATACTCTATATGACAGCAACCTTACAGACCTCGCAAATTTGATATCCAAATTGTCGGATTACGACACTTACCAATCGATCAACAATTTGCAACAACGGCTGCTTGTGCTGCAAAACAGCAATATATATGTGAGTAACGTCACCGCGCACATTCCGTCGGCGGATATGATCGTTACCTCCAATGACGGACGTGGCCCGCTTGAACAGGAACCGCTGCACTATTTTAATAGCTCAAAATCAGATTCTAAATCCCAACTCCTTCTTTACAAGGGAGACATTTATTTACGCGCATTGCTTCCCCTGGATATTAATTACAGGATTGAGAAAAAGGTTCATTTGTTGACAGTGAAGCTTTCAATAGAGCGAATCCGTGCTGCGCTTGGACAATTGGAAACCCGCAAGGATAGCGGCGCGGTTCTGCTGCTGCCTGACAATAATCTGGTCTTGAGCGATGCAGTAGATACTGAATTTGCAAGCAGTCTCAAAAATGTCTTGATCTCGCGGCTGAAAGAAGCTCCAAGCGGAACCATCGTACTAGAAAACGATAAGCGGCAATATTTTGCGGTTTATATGAAATCGGACTATCTTAATACGGCATTAGTCCAATATGTTCCGATGGAGGCGTTGACGGAGAAGGCGGAACAATTCAAAACCTTGTTTTTATTTTTCTCGTTGTCTGCCGTACTGGTTATCGCTTTGTACATGCTGTCCGCTTTTAAGTTTATCCAGCAACCGATGCTTAAGCTGATAAGGGTGCTCAGACAAATGGAAATGGGGAATTTGAACGTAGAGATCACTCACCGGCGTACAGATGAATTCGGGTTCCTGTTTCAGCGATTTAACGGGATGATGAAAAATCTTAATCAATTGATCGATCAAGTATACAAGCAGCAAATCTTAACTCAGCAGGCTGAGCTCAGACAGCTTCAATCGCAGATTAATCCGCATTTTCTCTACAACACCTACTTTGTACTGTATAACATGGCCATGAGCGAGGATTATGATAATGTCAAACTGTTTACACACCAGCTTGGTTCGTACCTTAAATACATTACTCGGAACGCCGCAGAAGATGTTCCGCTGCATATTGAAGTCGATCACGCTCGAACTTATTGCGATATTCAAAGCTTGCGATTCTACAATCGCATTGAAGTCGAATTTGGACATATCCCTCCAAGCTGCCGGGATAAGCTAGTGCCGCGGTTAATTTTGCAGCCGGTTATCGAGAATGCATTCGAGCATGGAATATCCGATATGAAGAGCGGAGGTTGGCTTGTTGTCCGATTCGAGAAGGAGAATGACGGATTCGTAATTATTGTAGAGGACAATGGGCCGTCCATATCGGAAGCAAGAGTGCATGAGCTGAACAGGCTGCTCACTCCTGGAAGGGACGATGTCAGTGAAATTACGGCGATTGTGAATATACATCGAAGATTAAGGCTCAAATTCGGAGAGGAAAGCGGTCTTAGTTTCGAGGTGGGCGATAAGGGTGGGCTCAGAGTTAACATTTTCGTACGAGAGCAGGGGGCAAATTGAAAATGAAAAGATTGCTGATCGTTGATGACGAGCCTTTTATCGTGAATGGAATGTATGAGTTTATGCTGCTCGGATCCGGTTTGGAGCTGGATGTTTACAAGGCGTTTTCGGGAGACGAAGCTTTGGAGTGGCTGCAGCGGACGAAGATGGATATCGTTATATCGGATATCCGCATGCCGTCGATGAGCGGACTGCAGCTGCTCGAAGTCATTCGGAAACGGTGGCCGTATTGTAAGGTTATTTTGCTGACCGGCTACAATGAATTCGATTATGTGTATCAAGCTATTAAACATGATGGCGTTCGCTATTTATTGAAAACGGAAGGCTACGATAAAATATTGGAGCTTGTTCGCGTTGCAATAGCAGAAATTGACGAAGCTCGTAAATCCGAGGACTTGATTGCTACAGCAAATCGCCAAATGAAGATGGCGCTCCCGATTTTGCAAAAGGATCTATTCACGGGGATATTGCGCGGAGAGCGTCATACAACGGAGCAGCGAAACTATTTATTTCGACAGCTGGCGCTTTTGCTGGATGCGGAAAGCGAAGTGTTTTTGATTATCGGCAGGCTGGAAAATACGAATCGAGCAGAAAGTACAATTCGGGTCAAGATGGCCTTTGAGCGGTATATCGGAAATGAATACAAGTCAGTTTTCCTTACGATGGAAGACAATTTGCTCGTTTGGTTTGTTCAGCCGATGAAGAACGTGAGAGTAGAAGGCGCGCAAGAAGATCGTTTGGAAATAAAAGGTTCGGAAATCGGTCAAGTAATCGTGCCGCAGCTTAAAGGCATGCTTGAGCTCGTTTTAGAGATGTGTGAGGCTACGTTCGGCTTTACGGTTCATTTTATAATCGATGGTCAATCCGCATCTTGGGAACAAGTGGCTGATCGTTTTGCGATCCTTAGAGCAGGAAGCGGCAGCTTGCCGGCAATCGGAGGCGGAGGAAGTATTGTGGAATATCCTTACCCGAAGCCGAACACCTCCATTGCCATTGAGAACGAAACGCTTGACTTAGCTATGCGGCAAATGAAAAGGATGGATTTGCTCGCGAATTTTCTTGAATCGGGTCGCAGGGAGGAATTTCTCGAGCTGCTGAAGGAGCTTCTGTACAGCGCAGAAATCGCTATAGACCGCAAGATGGTTCATGCAGCTCTCGGTATTTATTACCCGCTGTCTTTGCTGCTTCTTTCCCATATCCATACATGGCAAATGGAGCAGCGTTTTAATGAAGTGAATGGGTTCGTCCCGCAAGTCATACGAGATCCGTCTACATCTGTAAATCAGGCGGCTGAGGCGTTTCGCCATATTGCGCCGCTGCTTTTCGAATGGCGGCAGAACGCGCAGAACAGTCATGCCCATACTGCCATTTCCCACGTTCAAGATTATTTGCTGGCTAACCTTGACAAGGATTTGTCGCTCGTTCGCCTTGCGGAAGTTAGCCGATTGAATCCTTCTTATTTGTCGAGGCTGTTCAAGCAGGTGACTGGGGTCAATCTGAACGTCTTTATCCAAGAGGCGCGCTTGAATAAAGCGATGGAGCTGTTGCGCGATTCGGATTACAAGGTATATGAAATCGCCAGACTGGCAGGTTACGAGTACGCTCCTTATTTCACGAAAATTTTCAAAAAAAACGTTGGTGTGAGCCCCCAGGAATACCGCGATCATTTGAACAAAAGTCAATAAACTATAAGCGGGTAAAAAAGTTATGCGTTTTCAAACGGAAGCGCTTTCGTTTAAGATTCTGGGCAAGGAGCTAGTGCTTACGATCACGGTTTAACTAGCTTCAAACTAAAAGATTTGGGGGACTGAAGTTGAAAAATGTAAATTGGAAAAAGGCAGCAGGTATCGTACTAGCAGTAATAATGTTAACGATATCGGCATGCAGCAGCGGCAATAAGCCAAACGAAGGGGATTCCGGGACTGAGAGTCCGTCTGCAAGCTCTGGTGCAGATACGACGCAAGCGTCCGAGAAACCAGTAGAGAAAGCGGACCCGCTTGGCAAATTCGATCCGATGATCGAGGTAACCACGGTCAAGTCGCTAGATGATGGCTCCATGAATTTTCCGGAAGGCGAGTCTATTGACAATAACTTATGGACACAGGGCTTCGAGAAGGATCTTGGCATAAAGCTTAAGGTAGAATGGCTTGTACCGGACAATCAGTATGATCAAAAGCTGAATGTGATGATCGCGTCCGACGATCTTCCAGATATTATGATGGTGAACGCCGTACAGCTCAAGCAATTGGTCGATAATGATATGGTTGCGGACTTGACCGAAGTATACGCTCAATACAAATCCGAGCTTACGGATCAAATCATGACGTCAGATGGAGGAATCGGACTTAAGCAGGCCACGTTCGACGGCAAGCTGATGGCGCTTCCCCAGATGAACGGGGCAGCGGATTCCGCGCCGATTTTATGGATTCGCAAAGACTGGCTCGATCATTTGGGTTTAGCTGTCCCAACCACGATGGATGAGCTTCTCCATGTCGCCAAAGCTTTCACGGAGAACGACCCTGACCAGAACGGCCAGAAGGATACTTATGGACTAGCGCTGGAAAAAGGATTGTTCGGCGGCGAATTCGTACTCAACGGCTTTTTCAATGGCTATCATGCGGTTACTGGTTCTCCGGGCAATCTGCTATGGAATAAAGGCAGTGATGGCAACCTTATCATGGGATATGTTCAGCCAGAGGCAAAAACCGCCTTGGGCAAGCTGGCGGAAATGTATAAAGCAGGGTATATCGAAAAAGATTTTGCCGTTAAAGATGTCGGCAAAGTTGGTGAGTCTGTTGTTTCAGAGAAAATCGGGATGTTCTATGGACTGCACTGGAACGTCTTCACTCCTCTGCCGAGCGCTGTGCAAAAAAATCCGGCAGCAGATTGGCGGCCTTATCCGATTCCTACAGTGGACGGTACGATTACAGCGGAAAATCTGCTGGGTGTATCCAATTTCTTTGTCGTAAAGAAAGGGGCAGTTAATCCCGAAGCAGCGGTCAAAATACTGAATTACTTCTTATTGAAGCAAAATCCGCTCAGTTCAGAGTTTGATGCGAGATTCCATAATGGTCCGCAATATCCGGATGCATCGCATAGCGAATATAAATATTCACCTATTTTCGTGTTCCATCCGCAGCAAAATATTTTAATCCATAGAGGCTTCGTCGAATATGGCAAGGCTCGCGATACCAATGTACTAAGCGCCTGGAACCAAGGCAATCAAGCAGATATTGATTTATTGGAGAACGGGTATAACGGTACGGATGGGGAAGGCAAAGCAGCCGGCGTCAAAACGGAAGTATGGGCAGGCTGGATGTGGTCGGGGCCGATCGGTGCGTATAGCGTCGTAAATAGCTACTTGGAGAATAAGCAAATCGTAGAGCCTGTATTTTATGGAGCGCCTACTCCAACGATGACGGCGAAGCAGTCCACCTTAGAAAAGTTAATCTTAGAAAATTACACCAAATTCATAATGGGCGTACGTCCGATCGAAGAGTTCGATAAATTCGTGCAGGATTGGGATTCACTCGGCGGTGCGGATATTACGAAGGAAGTTAATGATTGGGCTAGGTCAAAATAAGCTAACGAAGCCGGGGCGGATGATCGTCCGCCCCGGCATGGAAAAGGATGTTGGTGATGAAAAAGCACATTTTCGGCAAAGGTTTGATGCGCGAGTGGCCCATGCATCTAATGATGCTTCCGGCTGTCCTTCTTATCATACTGTTCAGTTATATTCCTTACGCGGGACTCGCGATTGCATTCGAACGATTTAACCCGAGTAAAGGCTTTTTCGGATCGCCGTTCGTCGGCTGGGATAATTTCGAATACATGATCAAGATGCCGGGAATAAGTCAAGTGATTTGGAACACGGTTTATATCGCTTGCATGAAAATGGTTGGCGGTCTTATCGTTCCGATCGTATTCGCGCTCTTGCTGAACGAAGTCATTCACACGAAATTTAAACGAGCGGTACAGACGCTTATTTACCTGCCTCATTTTTTGTCTTGGGTTATTCTTGGCGGGGTGCTGACCGATATTTTATCTCCGTCAGGCGGGCTTGTGAACAGCTTAATCGGCTGGTTCGGAGCAGAGCCTGTCTTTTTCCTCGGCAATGAAAAGTTGTTTCCATACGTGCTAGCTGTTTCGGATATATGGAAAGAATTTGGATTTGGCACGATTATTTATTTAGCGGCAATTACGTCGATAAATCCGGTCCTGTACGAGGCGGCGATCTGCGATGGGGCTAATCGCTGGCGTCAGATTTGGCATATTACTCTTCCTGGAATGACACCGATTATTGTACTGATGATGACGCTTAGCCTAGGCAATGTGCTGAACGCAGGCTTCGATCAAGTATTTAATCTGTACAGTCCGGTTGTTTATCGGACAGGTGATATTTTGGATACTTTAGTGTACCGGCTAGGACTTATTGACGCCCAATACGGTGTCGCAACCGCAGTCGGCTTATTTAAATCCGTCGTATCAACCGTGTTTATCGTCATATCCTACATTTGCGCGTTTCGATTCGCGAATTACCGTATTTTCTAGAGAGAGGAAGTTGAACCGAATGGTTCGAGCGAGCACTGGAAGAACTGTGTTCCAGCTTATTAATTACTTGCTGCTTGCATTTTTTGCTTTCATTTGCGTGGCGCCATTAATAAATGTTTTGTCCGTATCCCTCAGTGAAAGCGCCTATGCAGCTGCCGGAAGCGTAAAGCTGTGGCCCGTTCATTTTACGATTGAATCTTATGTATTTGCATTCAAAGACAAACTGCTGCTCTCTTCCTACGGGGTATCAATCCAGCGTGTTATTATAGGCGTTGCAATCAATATGTTTCTTACCATTCTTGTAGCGTATCCGTTGTCGAAGGAAGTTCGAGAATTTCGTTTTCGTACCTTGTATGCATGGTTTTTGTTCATAACGATATTGTTTCATGGAGGTCTGATTCCTTGGTATGTAACGATTCGCCAATTGAATTTGATGGACTCGATATGGGCGCTTGTCCTACCGTCGGCAGTGCCGGTATTCAACTGTATACTGCTGCTGAATTTCTTCCGCCAGCTGCCGAAGGAGCTGCAGGAATCCGCTCATATGGACGGAGCGGGTCATTGGACGATTCTGTGGCGGATCATGGTTCCGTTGTCTAAGCCAGCACTGGCGACACTAGTCTTGTTTGCCTGTGTCAACCATTGGAATTCTTGGTTTGACGGACTAATTCTAATGAAGCGGCCGGAGCATTATCCACTGCAGACTTATTTGCAAACCAAGGTTATTAGTTTTGATGCAAGCGCACTCGCAGGAGCCACGAAGGAAGAGCTGGAATCGCTGATGGCGGTATCCGACCGTACCCTTAAGGCGGCACAGATTTTTCTGTCTGCGCTGCCGATCATGTGCCTGTATCCGTTTCTGCAAAAGTATTTCGTGAAAGGAATTGTGATGGGGAGCGTGAAGGAATGAGCAATGGGGAGTTTATAACGTATTTACCTGGTGATAAAGGAGATTCCGGTAACGCGAAGCAGTTCTTTTATGTTAAGGATTTCGGTGCGAAGGCAGACGGCGTCTCCGACGCGGGCCCTGCCATACGCGCCGCAATCGCAGCCGCGATCTCATCAGGAAAAGATGCGGAGGTTAGATTTGAACGTGGACGTTATCGCGTGGAAGGCGGTCAAAATAATGAAGCGGCAGTCCGTATCGTCGGCGCTCGCAAGCTCGTACTGAAAGGTGAAGGCAGTGATACAGTTATTGTCGCGGGGAATCCGCTGGCGAGCGGCATAGAGGTGGTGGACTGTGATGATGTATTAATCCAAGCGCTCGCCGTTGATTACGATCCGCTGCCTTATACACAGGGTACAGTAGCAGAAGCAAGACCAGCCGAAGGTTGGTTTACGTTTCGAATTGATGATTCTTATCGACAGTTGGACGAAAGCTATTTCAAAGAAGTGGAAGCGCGTTGGGGCTTGGTCGTTCGAGGAGCAGGCGGACCAGAGCCGCGTTACGGTCCGCATCCTTTATTGGATCTAACCTGGGAGAAATCAGGGGATTCCGAATGGCTCGTGAAGGTTTCCAATCCAGAGATGCTCCAAGCCTCAGGCATGCGGCCTGGGGATCGGTATGTCCATATGGCGAGAAGGCATTACGAAAGTGCAATCATTTTCTGGCGCACGAATCAGGCTGCTTTGCGTGACGTTACTGTATACGCTGGTCCGGCGCTCGCAACTATTTGGGGTCAGAACAATAATGTGGTAATCGACGGCTTGCGTGTCGAAGTGCTTCCGGGCTCGAATCGGCTGCTGTCCGCCAACGGTGATGGAATTCACAATTTGAATACACGGGGCAATCTGATCATCCAAAATTGTTCGTTCTCCGGCATGGCCGATGATGCGATAAATATTCACGTACGTGCAGGAATGATTTGCCGGGTATTGTCCCCGGATATTCTGCATGTGCGAGGTGGCTTGTTCGAAGCACTTGCAGGAGACACGCTGCAAATCTATAGTCCGCAATTAGGACAGATCCGAGCCGAGGCACAGGTGCTGCATGCCGCCAAACTGCCGGATGAAACCTTGGAGATTAAGCTGGATCGAGAGATTTCTAACGCTCTCGCGGGTAATGGTTTGCACGATTCCGATCATGTCTACAATTTGTCTGCATGCGGCAGAGGATTTGTCGTGAGGGGCAATCATTTCGGCAGACACCGGGGACGAGGTATTCTCGTCCGTAGTCTGGACGGGACAATAGAGGGTAATACATTCACGAACGCGGAAGGCTGGGGAGTTGCCGTTCAGCATGAACCTGATTGGGAGGAAGGGCCGCTTACGAGGAATCTTTCAATCGTGAATAATACGTTCAAAGGAGATGAAGTGAACGTCATGGCGTCCATTCATATTGCCGCTGGAACTCCAGCAGGAGTTCAGGCTGCGGATTGGGGTCAGCCGATAACGGGAATTTCCATCAAGGATAACCAATTCCTTAATCCGCATTACCCGCTTATTCATATACAATCCGCTGCGAATATCGTCATTTGCGATAATAATGTAAAGGATTTGCTGCCGGGAACAGGATTGGACATTAAAGCGATTGAGACCGAGAACGCTCAAGGAGTAGAGGCCGAGGAGGCGTGGATCGGATGAATGACCGCGTATGGAGGCATCGCAAACCGCTTGCGAAGCTTAAGCGGAAGCTGAGGCAGGGAGCGGCGACTATCGGTTTCCTCGGAGGCTCCATAACGGAAGCCGCCCCGGGACATAATTGGCCGGAGAAGGTGTTGTCCTGGCTGACAGAAAGCTACCCGGAGGTACGTTTCACAGTCGAAAATGCCGCAATCGGCGCGACGGGAAGTGACTTGGGCTGTTTCCATGCTCGCAGAGACATCCTCGACCGTGGCTGTGATATCGTATTTGTCGAATATGCTGTCAATGATTTTTACGGCGATAAGGAAATCCGCAAGCGCTCGCGTGAAGGATTAATTCGTCAATTGCTCGCAGGAGGCGCGACGGACGTCGTGCTTGTATACGCCTATTTGCAGGCAATGTATAAGGACATGTACGATGGCGGAATACCGGATTCGATAGATGAGCTTGAGACGTTGGCCGTTCATTACAGCATTGGTTCCGTCTGGGCGGGGCTGCATGCCTTTGAAGAAGTTCGTCTCGGCCGCATGGATTGGGACGAATGGCTGCCCGACGGCTTGCATCCGACTCATCGGGGCAGCCTCAGCTATGCCCAAGCGGTAATTGCCTTTCTTGAGAAAGAGCTTCGGGCGGTAGAAGGGGAGGCTGGCGATTCTCCGGGAGCTTCTGGAAAACAGGCAGCAGGCGAGGAAACTGCTGGCCACCAAGGAGCTACCGTTGAACACAAGGCAGCCAGCGTTCTGCCGGAGCCGTTGAACGTCTCTCATTGGGGCAGCGTTTCACGGCTTCCAATCACAGAGGTTACGACGGAAGGACCTTGGCTCATCCGGCGAAGCAGCCGCCTTGTTTGGATTGATCAGATGCTCACGACGTCCGCAATCGGAGCCAAACTTGCCTTTTCATTCGAAGGCGCTGGGCTGGCGCTCGCCTTCGACTTCGGAAAACGTTCGGCGAATTTCATTTATCGGATCGATGGGGGAGAGCAGGTCGTGCACGTCTTCGATCGTCAGGATTGGTGTCCGGAGGAAGGCATGTTCCAGCTTGCTCTTGTGGGACGCGACCTTCCACCCGGCCAACACCGGATGGAGCTGGAAGTCATACACGGTGACGGGCCGGGGTGTACAGGAACCCGGTTCAAACTGGCATTTATAGGTGTCATACATGAAACGAGGTGAGAGAAGGTTTGAAGTACGAAGGAAAGGTTTACGGTGAAGGTTTGAACGATAGAATTGCCTATCCGATTGGCGGGCTAGGTGCGGGAATGATTGCACTTGAAGGAACTGGGGGGCTTTCCCACTTCTCTCTTCGGCATAAGCCGGAGCTGCTTAACAAGCCGATGTGTTTCTCCGCAGTTACGGTCTGCGGTGAAAATGCTATTGCTAAAGTGCTTGAAGGTCCAATGCCATCACGATCGATCTACGATCTTCGGCACGGTCCTCATGGCGGTGCTGCTGGCGGCAACAACGGCAGAAATTACGGTCTGCCTCGGATGGAAGAGAGCTTCTTCACTGCGCGTTTCCCATTTGCGGAAGTAGCGATGAAGCACTCGCAATTGCCGGTGAATGTTGTATTGACAGGCTGGAATCCATTCGTGCCTGGTCATGCCGATGATTCCTCATTACCGGTGGCAGGACTTGAATACAGGTTTCATAATCATTCGAGCGATCCTGTCCAGCTTGTCTATTCCTTTCACAGTACAAATTTTATGTCGTGCGGGGATGGCGAAGCGTCAGCCAAGCCGATTGACGGGGGTTTTGTTCTTGAACAGGAAGGTACCCCTGATATGCCCTGGACTGCGGGACAATTTTGTGCGGCTACCGATTACCCAGGAGCTGTGACGGATACGTCGTGGTTCCGCGGAGACTACTGGTTTGATACTCTTACGATGCTATGGCGGAAGATCGAAGGAGCGAGTGCGGGCAGTCTGCCCCAAAATTATAATCCAGGAGGGAAGGGAGGCAGCTTGTACGTTCCAATGTCGCTGAAGCCGGGAGAAACCGCGACCGTGCGGCTCCGGTTAAGCTGGTTCGTTCCAGAATCCGATCAGCGTCATGGTTTTTTTGCCAATCCGGACGAACACGGCTATTACAAGCCATGGTATGCGGCAGCGTTCGAAAGCGGAGCAGAACTCGAAAGCTATTGGCGGAAGGAGTATTTCCGTTTGCGGGCTTTAACGGTGAAGTTCTCGGATCATCTGCATGCCAGCAATCTTCCTGCAGAAGTAATGGAAGCGGTTTCGTACAATCTTGCGATTCTGAAATCGCCGACGATTATGCGTCAGCACGACGGCAGGCTGTGGGCGTGGGAAGGCTGCTTCGACGAAGAGGGAAGCTGCTACGGAACCTGCACCCACGTCTGGAATTACGCACAAGCATTAGCTCATCTGTTTCCTGGACTGGAGCGGGAAATTCGACGTACTGAATTTACGGAGGGGCAGAACGAGGAAGGGCATCAAAGCTTTCGTGTCCCGCTGCCGATTGCGCCATCAGCTCATCTAGAACAAGCGGCGGCAGACGGGCAACTAGGCGGCATTATGAAGGTTTACCGGGAATGGAGAATTAGCGGCGATACCGGGTGGATGCTTTCCTTATGGCCCAAAGTGAAACAAAGCTTATCATTCGCAATTCGAACATGGGATCCCCGTCATACAGGGGTGCTGGAGGAGCCGCATCACAATACTTACGATATCGAGCTGTGGGGACCGAACGGGATGAGCGCAACGCTTTATTTGGGCGCGTTAAAAGCAGCGGCGATCATGGCGGAAGCGGCGGGAGAATCGTCAGAGCAATACGAAGCCTTGTATGCAAAAGGAAGAGCGTATGCGGAATCGGATTTGTTCAACGGGGAATATTTTGAGCAGCATGTACGGTGGAAGGATCTTGACGCACCGCTGCCTCAAAACGGACACAAAGCGAACAATGTCGATTATTCCGAGGATGCATACGCCTTGTTTCTGCAGGAAGGACCCAAATATCAATATGGCACTGGCTGCCTCGCGGATGGCGTGTTCGGCTGCTGGCTTGCCGCTGTGTGCGGGCTTGGCGACATTCTCGATCCGAGCAAGGTTGCTAGTCATTTGCTTAGCGTATACCGCTACAATTTCAAAACCGATTTGTCTGAGCACGTAAATCCACAGCGTTCGGGCTTTGCGATTGGCAAGGAAAGCGGTCTGCTGCTTTGTACTTGGCCAAGAGGCGGAGAACCGACATTGCCGCTTCAGTACAGTAGAGAAGTATGGCCGGGGCTCGAATACCAGGTTGCTTCTCATCTGATTTATATGGGATTCGAGCAAGAGGGGCTATCTATTGTAAGAGCATGCCGTGACCGGTTCGACGGACGAGTGCGCAACCCGTTCTCCGAATACGAATGCGGCGAATGGTACGGCCGTTCACTGTCCTCTTATGCGCTTTTATGGGCGTACGGGGGAATTCGCTACGACGCTCTCAATCAAACGTTATACGTGAAACGTACTGCAGCCAATCATGACTTTACTACTTTCATATCAGCAGCTACCGGTTATGGAATGGCTGGCGTGAAGGACGGAATACCGTTCGTTAAGTGTCAATCAGGGGAAATTCAGGTGAATCAGATCGAATGGTATTAACTCATATAGGGATGTGATAACGAATGATAACACGGAGTAGCATCTTAAAAAATAATAGGATAATCCTGCTGCTGTTTACTTTGCCATTCATGCTTTATCTGATTATGTATGAAGCCAAAACGGCCTATGCATCGACTTCGACTTCGGGAGATGCTTACGTAACCTATGATTCAGGTACGAGAACATGGACGCTCGGTACGGATGATGTGGAAAAAAAAGTTCGCCTGAATGATCTCGGTCAATTTATGCAAACCAGCTTCAAGAATAAGCTGACAAACCGCGAGTACGTGCAGGGAACGCAGCAATCAGACGAGTTTCAAATTAAGATCGGAAGCACGGTCTATAATGGTTCATCTACGGGCTGGATCTATGATACGCACGATGTAACGACGCTTTCTCAGGGGGAGCTGCAGCTTAAAATCACCTTTCATAATAGTGTGGTGAAGGTGCATCGCTATTATGTTGTTTTCCCTGATACCGGTGCCATTCGCGAATGGTCGGAATTTCAGAACGTGTCGGGCAGCCCGCAAAGCTTCTCATCGCCCTATATGTTCAAGCAGCGGCTGATGCAAAATGACAGAGCCGATATCGATCTTCAATATATGACCGGAGGAGGCAACTTTACCGGCTCGGGCGTGCTCAAGACGGTATCCATGACCGGAAGCTATAATCGCACCTTCGACTCTTATGATGCTCCCGAGGTTATGATGGTTGACGGACACTACCAGAATGCGATAGGCACGTATGAGCAGGGAACTTCTGTATATGACGCTTTTTTCGTGCTTCGCAACCGTTCCTTGTCCGAAGGCATCTGGCTGTCTTTTGATTTCAACGGGCATTGGCTGGCCCAAGTGAGTGAAACCGGTACCCCGATCAACTTAAGCGGCTATGTCAGCATGGCTGATTACCTGGTGGCAGACAACGCATCGATTACGGGCGCCAAGAGCATCATCGGCGTCTTCAGCGGTGATTTGGATGATATGGGTAATACGATTTTAGATTACTCATACCGCTATCTTTGGGATTATACCCGCGGCTCGGGTGGCGGCTCATGGCAAAACCGGATCAGTCCGCAAATGCCGAGTGCTTGGGAGTCTACGAATTATGCACGATACGCCGGAGGCACGGTCGTTCATGTTGATGATAATTGGTATGACCGAAAAGGCGACTGGAATGAAGCGCTTGCGGACGAAAGCTTTGCCGATTTGAATGAATACGTGCAGAAAAGCGGAATCAAGATGAGGGTGTGGTCCCCTTTCTGGCATGTAGACTATGGATCCGAGGTAGTGAAGAATCACCCTGAGTGGCTGGTAGAGGATGACGAAATGACTTTTTATGGTCTGCATCTGAATTTGGCGAATGAAGATGCTTATGACTGGATTGTGGACAAAGCTACTTCAAAACAGACGGAGTGGGGTGCTTATGATTGGCGCTATGACGGAGCGCCTGCGTGGAAATCGGGAGGAAGCGACAATGATATGCTTGCGCAGTCCCATAACTTCTTCCGGCTTTTGAAGGAGTTCAAGGATGCGAATCCGTATGCGACCATTCAAGGGTGTGCATCCGGCGGTGAGATTTTGTCGATGGAGGCATTGCGGTATGTTGACGCGCAGCAGTTGACAGATGGACTCGCCTATCATTACGCAGGCTACTATCAATCATTGAAAATTCCATTAGTGAAGCTTGGACACGGCTTTTACTCTGAACCGGACATCGATGCGGATTTCACTACACTGGAGCCTAAAAGCGCTGCAACTAAAGAGAAATATCGAGAATTTGTGGAGATGCAGCGATACATTGGCACTCAAGGAGTAAATGGCAGATGGAGTAAAGTATTTCGTCCAACAATGGCCTTCGGCGACGAGACATACATGCTGCAAACGACAAATGGGGATCAGACCAAAGCTATGATCATGTTCAATGGATCAGCTCCTTATTTTAACACGAATTTAACGGTTTATCCGAAGGGGTTGCTTGATGCGACCGATTATACATTAAGCTGTCCTAAAGGGAGCTGCACATCGCAAACGCGTACGGGAGCTTACTGGAAATCGAACGGAGTAGCGTTGACAAACCTGCAGGCTGGGGAAATGATCTTTTTTAACATGACCGATTACCCTGGTTCGGGAGTAGATACGATTGATCCGTCCGCTCCAAGCTATGCGACCGTCCAGAAAGCGGAATACATGGGGCATTACGGTGCGGAATTAAACTGGAGCCCGGCGAGTGACGACCGCTTCTTGTCTTATTACGAAATTGAACGTAACGGCACAGTCATCGACAAAGTATCGATCGGTACCTTTTACTTTTTGGAAAATGCTGATTCCGGTGATGTTTACCGAATTAGAAGCGTCGATGGCGACGGCAATGCTTCCACATTCGTGACGGCAGCGTTACTGTCTGGAGGCCCTACGCCGCCCGCCCCGCCAATTATTGCGAGCCGCTATGAATTTGCGGCGGATTTCAGCTCATCTCAAGGAGCTAATCAATGGGCATATCAGCAGCAATACAATCCATTTCCTGGTTATAATTATTTAACGAATCTATTCTGGGACGCTTCGAACAACCGTTGGAAAGGAAATGATGCTTATCCAATGGCAGCGCCTGGATGGGTCCACCCTGGCGATGAATACAACCCTGTTATTAAGTGGATCGCTCCTAAGGACGGTACCGTCCGAGTGAGCGGAACGGTGTCTTTAAGTCAGGCGGGACAAGGAGGAGACGGGATCGTAGCACGTATTCAAGGGCCGACTAACTCGCCGTACACGAACGGTGATATTTGGGGACCGCATACGCTAGGCGGTAATGATACCGTTGGTATTAGTCACGATCTTATTATAGAGGTGAAAAGAGGGCAGGTAATCTTCTTTATTGTCAATAAGAACGGCAACGAATACTTTGACGGTACGCATTGGAATCCGGTAGTAACCTATGGTTCCTTCCATTCTGCTTCGGCTGGTTTTTCCTCAACACAGGGAGATGGAGGCTGGTATTACCAGCAGTGGGATGGAAGCACCTATTATAATTTGCCTACTTACGATGCCGGATCGGCAGCTTGGCAGCAAAGCGGTACGGATTTAATAATTGGAGCTGCATTTCAGCATCCGGATACAAATGAGTCGGTGCGCAAATGGGTCGCTCCCTCAAGCGGCACAATCGATGTGACTGGAACCGTAAAGATGTATCAGAGTGGCGGAGATGGAGTCGTCGTCACGATCAAGAAGAATGGCACGACGCTATGGGGCCCGCATTTGATCGATGGAAACGATACGACGACAGGCGTTAGTCATCACGTAACTACAACAGTTACGGCGGGTGATGCGATCTTTTTCATCGTGAACAAGAACGGCAGCAAATATTTCGATTCAACATTATGGGATCCAATGATTAGTCTCTATCCGTAAAGGGATAAAGGAATTTAAAATTTATTAATTATTGAATCGGATCAGGTATGAGCAGGGGGATTCCCAATGAGGAAATGGAACAGCCACGCAGTAGATGATGGAACTTTGCACGCCTTAGGGAATGGAAGATTAGCCGTATATGAACAAGGGCCGAATATCAATCAAGTGTTTGGACCTCCTTACAGCTCGCCCTCATTTCTCAAACTCGTCATCAACGAGTCTGAGAATGTTGAGACGCATTCCTATAGAGAGACGGGAACAGCGATCTGGACACATCGGATTTACCGGAATCAAGAATACATTGGAGAAATAACTGATTTTGTTGATTGGCATTATCCCTGCTTGATTAGAAAAATTGTTTTGAAGCAATCTTTGAAGTTCAAGCTTGTCGTGGATGAGGATGTTGAGCTTTTGGATAATGGACATCGGTATGCTTCATTTAGCAGTACTGTCGGCCTATTGGCCGTTGCCAAAGCTGGCCGTTTTATTTACGGACGATATCCGACGACGAACGACAGTGTTCTTCAGGTGATCGGTACTGGCAGTCTTAATCATCATGGAAGCAGGGAAGGAAATATTCGAGAATGGTGGTGCGGGCCTGGCGAAAGCCTGATGTATCTCGCGGGAGGCCGCTCTTATCCGGAATGTGTGCTTACTGCAGAAGAGGTTCTAAGCAGTGATTATAATACGAGACTGTCCAGCAGCAGGGATTATTGGAAAAAGTACAGTTCGGGGAGGATTAGCCTGGAGAGCAAGCTTCGGAAAGATATTCCTTTACAATCCCTCATGGAGGCGATAGATGATTATTCAGTTCTTGTAAAAGCTCAGCAGGGGATCGAAGGTGGGATTATGGCCGGCCATAATTACCATCTCGGTTACATTAGGGACCAATACGGCGCGTTCCGATGTCTTTTAAAGCTCGGGCATTATGATGAAGCAAAAGAAGTTCTGCGTTTCTACTGGAACACCTGGCATAAATCCGGTTTCCTGAAAAATGCCCAAGGAATTGGAAGGGATGGATTATTCCATGTCCATGAAAACGATGATGTAGAAATCACGGGTTACCTGATTATTCAAGCTTTCGATTATCTTAAACAAACGAATGATGAAGCTCTGATCAAAGAAATCTGCCCAATGCTGGAATGGGCCTGGACAGTTCAAACCAAGCATCTTGCCTGCGAAATGCTTCCGTTTAATGGGGATGAAACATACATTGCTTGTGGGATCCTGCCACGAGATATCATCTATGATGGATCGGCGGAAGCGACCATGCTCTTTATTATTGCGGGAGAGGTTTTTCTGGAGTGGCTGAAGCAAAATCAGATTTGGGAACATGTGAAATGGAAGGAACAGCATAAGATATGGCATAAAACGATGAAAAGCTACCGAATTAACTTTTGGAATGACAATAAAGTTATGACAAACAACCCGAACCGCAAGAAGGGCTTGCAGCTTCCAAGATTCAGACATGGCGTGTGCGAGAGTTGTTCTTACTTTGGCTGGACTGAGAATGATGGAAATAACCGTTACGTCTGTGCTTCCTGCATGTCAGGCAGTGCTGTTCTCGAAGAGAAAAAGGATACGTTTTATTACTTGCCATCTGTAAGTCTAATGCATTTGTATATGGGCAGCACTTTATTTTCCAGAGAGGAGCTGGCGAGGGTTTTGGACGACATTATTATCCAATACGAAAGAGACGGAAGTTTGCCTTCCAAACCCAATAGCACAATTACGTTAGGCTACGATTATGGATTATTCCTTTATGGGTTGACGGTTCTGCAGCATCCTTTGTCGAATGAGATCTTCGAAAAGATACTATCAATCCGCGATTCTGTAGGGGCATGGACGGAATATTACATCAATGAGAAGCCGCAGGGTACTCGTTATCGGCCTTGGGAAGGCGGGATGAACCTCGAATCGGCTATCCATTATGCAATGAATAATTAAGAAACAGACTGGAAAGACGATTTTTTTGTGCTTTTTTTATCATTTAATAAAAAACGGGGCTGTTCATCAGTTTTCACTGACTGGACAGCCCCTTTGTCTGCTATTATATAAGCCAGCCATCTGGCTTATCTGCCAAATCTTGAACAGAGTTCATAAACAATCCGGCATGATAACCATCACAAACAGAGTGATGGACTTGAAGAGATAGAGGTAAATATATTGAATTACCTTTATTTATGATTTTCCCCGCAGTAATAATGGGCAGAAGATACTTGCTGTTATTATTAATATTTAGGTTAAATCCAGTAAACGAAGTCCATGGGATAATAGAAATAGAAAAAGTGTTTTCAGGTATAGGTGTCTTGGGAAACAATTTCCCTGAACCATTATAAATTCCGACATCCTCAAGGTAAGAGTCATAAAATTTTTTAAAGTCATTAGTTCCAGTAGTCCAAATACCAGAAAATGTCTCAGATGCACGATCAAAAATCGTATATAGCGGGTCTAACTTATCCCAAACACCTAAATCTCCATCACGAGTATAACCAGTCCTAAAAGCCGTATTTGAGTTTATCACACTTGTCACTAAAAAAATAAATGCAGGATAAAATTTATATTCTTTTTGTTTTAAATTTTGGTATAGGACACTAATGTCAATTTCCGTGGTAATGCTAAAAGTCGTATGTTGGTTCAAATAATGATTAAATATCTCTTTTCTCTTCCAATTGTTTAAATCAATTTTATTAAACTTCATTTGATTGGCCTCCTAAATTTTTGTCTAAAGCGGATTTAGGAGGCCGACTCGTCTGCTTTCTTCATTAGAATCAATCCTTTTTAAAGGGTAGAATATTATTGTATCATATAAAACAATTTTAAAAACAATCCACTGCTGACCATTAAAACAAAACACTTGGCAAATGCATTCGATTTCGTTATAATACTGAATATATTTTCAGTGTTATTTGTCAATCGGGGAAAGGCGGTTCGCCTATGAATAAGAAAAAGCAGCAAACCGAGCAGACCAAGAAAAGGATCGCCGATGCGTCCAAAGCGTTATTCGCGCAAAAGGGCTTTAAGGCGACGTCGATAGAGGATATCGTAAAAGCGACCGGATGCAGCGCGGGCAATATTTATTATCATTTTAAGAGCAAGGAAGGTCTTTTTTTTCATTTGCTGGATGATTGGAACAGGGAGTGGGAAGACAATTGGCTTGCTCGGGAATCGATGTATGCGTCCACGATCGACAAGCTGTATGGGATAGCTGAGCATTCGGCTCTTGATCATTTAAACCATCCGCTTAGCAAAGCGGTCGATGAATTTTTTTTCAACGCGGATAATGATCCGGTGATCGAGGAGCGCATTAATGAGATGGTGGGAGGTTATATTGAATTTAACCGGCAGCTGCTTCAGCAGGGAATCGACAACGGCGAGCTGGAGATGGCTGACGTAACGGGGATCGCCACGATTTTGGATATTCTCATGTACGGTTTAAATCAGCATACCCGAAAGATGGGACATGAGGAAGCGCTGGCGGCGTATCGACTGGCCATGGACGTCTTTTTGCATGGCATTGCCAAGCGGCCGCGCTAGGCTCTTTTTTTGAATTAATTTAGAATAAATATTCAGTAATATTAGCAAGATGACAACTGGAGGAAACTGCGATGGCATTACTGGTCAAAAAACGGGGAGCTATGCTCATCCTTATGCTTAATCTATTTCTAGCTTTCACGGGTATCGGTCTCGTCATACCGATTATGCCTAAATTTATGGAGAGCTTGGGCATTACCGGCGGAATCGTCGGTCTTCTCGTGGCTGCCTTTTCGCTGACCCAGCTGCTCTTCTCGCCGCTGGCCGGACGGTTTGCCGATAAATTCGGCAGGAAACGCATGATCGTTATTGGCATGGTAGTTTTTGCATTGTCGGAGGTGTTGTTCGGATTGGCGCATTCTCCCGTCCTGCTGTTTGTTTCCAGGCTGCTTGGGGGAATTAGCGCCGCCATGATCATGCCGGCCGTCATTGCATATGCGGCTGACATTACGACCAAGGAAGAACGCGCGACGGGGATGGGGTATATAAACGCGGCGATTACGACCGGATTTATTATTGGACCAGGTATAGGTGGTTATATTGCGGAGTTTGGTATTCGCGTTCCTTTCTATTCAGCGGGGGTGGCCGGAATTATTGCGGCGATTCTCACCTTTTTTGTTTTGCAGGAATCGGTGCCTGCCAAGTCAGCCGAAGACGAATCAGGCGTTCCGTCCGCCGACAAGGCGCATGGAAGTCTGCTGACTCAGCTAAGGTATTCCTACCGGGAGCCGTACTTTTTAAGCTTGATAATCGTATTTGTTATGTCTTTTGGTCTGGCCAATTTCGAGACGGTGTTCGGTTTGTTCGTCGACCATAAGTTTGGTTTCGAACCAAGCGACATCGCGTTTATCATTACGTTCGGCTCCATCGCCGGCGCCGTCGTGCAGGTAACGGCCTTCGGCTGGATTCTCAGAAGGTTCGGCGAACAAAACGTCATCTCGGTTTGTCTTCTTTTCGCCGGAATCTTTATTTTCCTGACGCTGTTCGTTCATCGCTTCTGGATGATATTTGCCGTGACGTTTATTATCTTCCTGGCAATCGATATTTTGCGTCCGGCCATCAGCACGCAGATGTCCATGGTGGCCAAGGATCAGCAAGGATACGTGGCCGGTCTTAATTCGGCCTTTACGAGTCTCGGCAACATTGTCGGACCCATCGTGGCGGGATTTTTGTTCGATCTGGACATCAACTTTCCGTACGCAATGGCTTGCTTGATCCTGTTGGTCTGTTTCGGAATGACGCTGAGCGCGAGAAAGCGCGGATTGCAAAAGGTTAAATCGGTTTCGTAGGGCAGATGCTGGGGGAGTAGAAGGGCAGGGGGCATGTCGATTGCGACAAGCCTCCTGCCCTTTTGTAGTTTTATCCTTATGCAGCGTCAACTCATGTTCAATTTCCCGACTCGCATTATAGAGAAACCTTAAAGCTCGCATTATAAGCTTTTTTCAAATGATACAGTATTGTCAAAGGATCAGAAGGGCTAACATTAGAACTTGCGCCAATGTTGTACAATGGTTATAGATGCGTTAAGGGAACCTATCTTTAAATATTGAAGGAGGATCGTGCCGGCATGGTAATCGTTACGAACGAAGAGAAATCGGAGTCCATAAAATCGTTGCAATCAACGATAAGAAAACTCGAGAGCGCCTTGTCCCAGATGACGCAAAGCGGGGCGAATACGACCTTGGTCCAAAAGCGACTCCGCGCAGTCGGCATCGGTCTCGCTGTGCTTGAAAACCTCTGGCATCAAAAATCTCATTCTTACACCCCCGATGAATTGAATGAAGCTCGCGAAGCGCTCGTCGGTCTAACTCCGTCAGTCGAAAACAGCTACGCAAAGTCTAAGGCAGGCAGTCCGCAGAAGACGCTGCTGGCAAGGAGATTAAAGGCGCTGGAACTCGCGGTTCAGGCGATGGACGACCTTTCCGCTAAGTAAATTCCGCTAAAAACGCGACATGGCAATGTACATAAGGCGTCGCGAATCGCCGATGCGAGTCTAACCGCGATACGCTATCGCTTTCTATGGGTTCTTGATCGTTCAGCATTGCTGAACGATCAAGAGCTTTTTTAGTTGGACGAGGAACGAAATATATAGTCTTATGGCAGCCGTTCAGGGAGCGGCTGCTTTTGTTTTGCCAATCACATCAGGGTACTGGGCGTTAAGTGATATACCCATCCTCCAAACGACTAACCAATGCGACAGGAAGCCTTGTCCCATATAGCAATTTCCCAGTATTGGCGCGGCGCGAGGAATTGTTCATGCGCTAGAGAAACCATCGATTGTGGAATCGCTGTCAGCGGGGGTACGATAGCCGTACTTAAGCAAAGGAGGGTCGCAAATATGGCAGAATGGGTTGGCCCCACGCAGTCAGGCTCCTCAGACGCAACCCCTCGTCATGCAGGGAAGCATGCAGCTCCGAAGAACCGAATTCTCGGTAATATGAGGAAGCACTGGATTCTGTATCTGATGATCCTGCCGGGCATCTTGTATTACGTCGTGTTCAAGTATGTGCCGCTTGCGGGAAGCGTCATCGCGTTTCAGGACTTTCAAATCTTTAAGGGCATCGGGGGCAGCGAGTGGGTCGGACTTAAGAACTTTAAGTATATCTTCTCGTATCAGGACTTCTACACCGTGCTCCGCAATACGGCGGTCATCGCGCTCTACCAGCTGCTCTTCGGCTTCCCGGCGCCTATCATTCTCGCCTTGTTGTTCAACGAAGTGAGGCTGATGATGGCCAAAAGGTTCGTGCAAAGCCTGTTTTATTTGCCCCATTTTCTGTCGTGGGTCGTTGTCGGCGGCATCGTGTTCGAGCTTCTGTCGAGCCAAGGCGTCATTAACGCGCTGAGGGAATGGCTCGGCCTTGAGCCCATTCTATTCATGCAGGAGCAGAAATACTTCCGTTCCATCGTCGTTCTATCCGCCATCTGGAAGGATGTCGGTTGGGGAACGATCGTGTATTTGGCTGCAATCGCGGGGATCAATCCGAATCTATATGAGGCGGCCGTTATGGACGGCGCGAATCGCTGGAAGCAGACGGTACACATTACATTGCCAACCATGTTCCCGACGATCCTGGTCTTGTTCCTGCTCAATATCGGCAATTTTCTTGAGCTTGGCTTCGACCAAATCTACAATTTGCTTACGCCGATGACGTATTCGGTCGGGGATATCATCGAAACGTACGTATACCGGGCCGGGGTCTTGCAAGGCCAATATAGCGTAACGACCACGATCGGTTTATTCCAGTCGATCATCGGCTTTATTTTGTTATGGATATTTAATCGGATGGCTCGAAAAACGGAACAGGGGTTGTGGTGATGAAGCTAACCAAAGGCGACAAAACATTTCAGTTGTTCAACTACTTATTTCTGTTTGCCGCTGCGGCCACCATGCTCATGCCGCTATTGCAGCTGCTGGCGGTTTCCTTCAGCTCTCCGATCGCTGCGGATTCCAAGCAAGTATTTCTGCTTCCAGTCGAATTTACGACGGCGTCCTGGAAGCATGTCCTGCAGAACGCGGGGTTATGGAAGTCCTTCGGCATCACCGTGTATATTACGATCGTGGGCACCGTACTTAGCATGTTATTCTCCGTGCTGACGGCCTATCCGCTGGCGCATAAGGATTTTCTGCTGAAAAGGCCGATTATGCTGGGCATTATCATTACGATGATCTTTAACGCGCCGATGATTCCGTTCTTTTTGACCGTGCGCGAGCTCGGCATGATGAATTCCTTGTGGGCGCTCATCTTGCCGGGCATTATCGGGACGTTCAACATGATCATTATTCGCACTTTTTTTATGGGGCTTCCCAAGGAGCTGGACGATTCGGCCCGAATTGACGGGTGCAGCGACGCAGGTATCTTATTCCGAATCTATCTGCCTCTGTCAAAGCCCGTGCTGGCTACGGTAAGCTTGTTTTATGCGGTAGGCTACTGGAATACGTTCTCGCGGGCCGTATTGTTCATACGGGATCCCGAGAAGTGGCCGCTTCAGATGAAGCTCAGAGCTTATCTGACTTCGCCGGAGGAGCTTGCCGCCGTCAATATGTTTTTGGGAGACTACGATTTCAACACGACGACGCTTAAAGCGGCTACCATTCTGTTCGCAACGATTCCGATCGTATTGGTCTACCCGTATTTGCAGAAGTATTTCGTCAAAGGCGCCATGTTAGGTTCATTGAAGGAATAAGAGCTGAATTTTTGTTTTTCACCAAAAAAGGGAGGTATGACAAAGATGAACAGAAGGTTTGGAAAGTCGACGAAAACGGCGGCTATGGCGGCCGTGCTCGCCGTATCGCTAGTGGCTGGCTGTTCGAACGCCGGCAATGCGCCGAAGAACGCGGGAACAAACGGCGATGGGGAAAAGGCGGTTACGGTTAAGGTGTTTAAAAGTCATATGGGAGTCGGGACGATCCCGGACGCGAACAACGAGCATGTGAAGTACGTGCAGGAAAAGACGGGCGTCATCTACGAGATGATGACGACTCCGCCGGGCTCCGAGCCGACCGAATACTTGAATCTGATGATCGCGTCCGACGAGCTGCCCGACATTCTGCGTCCGATCGGAGGCATCGAGCAGACGTTGATCAAGCAGGGCGGCGCGCTGCCGCTGGAGGAGTTATTGCCCGAATATGCGCCTAACGTATGGAAGAACATTCCGCAGGAAGCCTGGGACGTCGTACGTTCGGCATCGCCGGACGGACATATCTACTACGTGCCCAAAGTGTTTCTCGTCCCCGAGCGCGCGCCGATGATCCGTCAGGATTGGCTGGATAAGGTGGGGCTGTCGATGCCGGCCACGCTGGATGAATATAAGGATGTGCTGCGAGCCTTCCGCGATAATGATCCGAACGGCAACGGCAAGGCCGATGAATTGCCGACCTCCGGCCGGGAGTTCGGCAAGTGGATGGACCACCTGTTCGGCATGTTCGGCGTTGCCATGTGGGAGGGCGTGCCCGAATGGGACATCTACGAAGGGGAGATCGGCTACGCTGGCGTATCCGGCAACATGAAGGCGGCCATTGCTTTTATCCGCGAATTGTACGAAGAGAAGCTGCTGGACAACGAGACGTTCCTGAACAAAGGCGATGTATGGACGGCCAAAATCAACAATAACCTGGTCGGCAGCTGGTATCACTTGCCCGCTAACCTGAGAGACCGCTACACGGCGATGCTGCAAGGTGCGCCCGATGCGTATGTCAAGGGTATGCCGATGCCGGAAGTCGAAGGCTACGAAGGTTTCGTCACGATGAAGAGCATGGGAGAGCCGGAGTGGGTCATTCCCGCCGGCGCCGAAGCGAAGGCTCCCGATGCGCTCAAGCTGCTGGATTTCTTCTATGACAATAACAACGACGAGTTTGTTCGTTTCGGCATCGAAGGGATGCAGCATGAGGTCGTCGACGGCAAGAAGACGCTTCTGCCGCCGGAGGACAGCCGCCCGATCGCGCTTGGCATGCGCAACCTGACGACGGAAGAGGATATGGCGACACGAATAAAGGAAACGATCCCGGAGGATATGCAGCAGATGGTGACGGACGTCTTCGAGGTGAGCAAGGCCGACGCGCGCCGCATCGCCGGAGACGGATTGCCGAACACCGTATACGAGGGCTATCCGGATATTCAGTCGCACAAGCTGTTCCAGGAGTATCTGACCAAGATCGTGATCGGGGAGTGGCCGATCGATAAGTTCGACGAGTTCGTCGAACGCTGGAACAAGGCTGGCGGCGACAAGGTTACGGAGCGGGTAAGGGAATGGTACGCGAAGCTGACCGGGTAAAAGCATAAGCGACGGGGCCGGCGTCAAAGCCGGCCCTGCCTCGCTAATCGGACAATCCGACAGGCTGCGAGTCAGTCAATTACGGCAGGAGAGGATGGACCTCATGAAAAAAAGATACGCGATTTGCGGAGTAAGCGGCAGAGCGCTCGGCATGTTCGCCAAGCCGATTCTGACCTTGTTCTCGGGAACTTGCGAGCTGGTCGGACTGCTCGATCCGGATCCCGCCCGCTTCGAATTGTTCCGCGAGCGATATCCGGAGCAAGCCGATATCGCCACGTACGGCGAAGCGGAATTCGAACGGATGGTCGCCGAGACGAAACCGGATGTCATCATTACCGCGGGCAGAGATGATACGCATGCCCGCTATATCATCGCGGCGCTTCGGCATGACCTGGATGTCATTACGGAGAAACCGATGGTGACGACCGGCAAGGACAGCCGCGGCGTGCTGGACGCCGAACGCGCCAGCAAAGGCAAGGTAACGGTGACCTTTAATTATCGTTATGCCCCGATTCATACCAAGATCAAGGAGATGGTGATGGAGGGCAAGCTGGGGCGCATTACATCCATCGATTTGAACTGGTATTTGGACACCTATCACGGCTCCAGCTATTTCAAGCGTTGGAACAGGGAACGCGAGCTGTCCGGCGGGCTTTCCATCCATAAGTGCACCCATCACTTCGATCTCGTCAATTGGTGGATCGACCAGAAGCCGCTGGAGGTGTTCGCGTACGGAGCTTTGAATTATTACGGCTCCGAAGGGGAAGGCAATCCCAGCCGGATCGATGGACGCCACTGCACGACCTGCGACGAGAGAGAAGCATGCGACTATTATTCGCGGTGGAATGCCAGAAGCAAGCATATACGCGTACCGGATGATCACTTGGACTCGCTGGATGCGGGAAAGCAGGCTTCGTTTCCTTACTCCGGTTATCGGCCGGATCGCTGCATATTCGACTCGGATATCGAGATTGAGGATACGTATGCGGCTGCAGTGAAATACGACCGCGGCGCGCTGCTCAGTTATTCGGTCAATTTCTCGCTCCCTTACGAAGGTTATCGTCTGGCGATCAACGGAACGAAAGGGCGAATAGAGACGCTGGAGTACCATATGCCGGGACGGACGCCGTTCCCGACGCCCGTGCAGACGATCGATTATTTCCCGTTGTTCGGCTCCAAGGAGACGATACACGTCGTGCATCGCGAAGGCGGGCATGGAGGGGGAGATCCGCTGCTGCTGGAGGATCTGTTCATGGGCGAAAGCGCTCGGAGACCTTACCGGATCTTGTCGGGGGCGGAGGATGGCGCTTATTCGGTAGCGACGGGCGAGGCGGTATGGCGCTCGGTCAAGGAGCATCGCAAGGTCGAGATCGCGGAAGTATTGGGATATAAGCGGGCAGTCGGCGCGGGCCATTCGGAAGGAGGGAGTCGATGAGGAGCAGCTATTCGGGCGCTTACTTCGACCATCATGAGAGCATGGCGGCGGTTGCGGGATTCCACGACGTGCCGCATGTGCTGGATACGATTGCGCAGCGGTACGTGGGCCAGCATCCTGCGCATGGCCCCGTGTACAGAGTGACAAGAGAAAGCGCGATACGCAAGCTGCCCAATCATCTGTATGACATGTCGGCAAGCAGCCTGTTCTCCGGCATGCGGCAAGGGCAATTTGTTTACGCATGACGTTCTGCCGAAGGAGCACATCGATTATGCGCCAATTCTGGCGTTCTACCGCGAGCTCGCCGAAGGGTATAGCCGGCTGCAAGGGGAGCATGGCCTGTGGCATCAAGTGCTGACCGACCCCGAGTCGTACGAGGAGGCGTCGTGCACCTCGATGTTCATGTACGGCTTTGCCCTTGGCGTGCGGCATGGATGGCTGGAGCAGCCGGAGACTTATGCGGCGGCGGCGAGGGCTGGCTGGCGAGGGTTGTGCGAGAGGGCGATCGACAAGCAAGGCAACTTGTACGGCGTTTGCAAGGGGTCCAGCTGGTCCTATCGGCATGCTTATTACAAACACGAGCTTGGCTGGAATTTGAACGATACGCATGGCATCGGCATTGTCCTGCTGGCCGGCATCGAGACTTACCGTATGATGCAGGAGCTGCAATCCGGCCCTGCCCGCGGAGATGTCCGAGCTTAGAGCTACGTATGTGTCTGGCGGAACGGATCGCGTTATAATGAAAGGATATTCGGCATAAGGTGGGAAGTTCCGTGTTGAAATCCATCAAAAAGCGGCTCATGTTCAATTGGGCGCATACGCAAATCAGGCTGGTGCTGATCTTGACAGTATCCGTGTGCCTCATCATCCTGGCAGTCGGCCTCACGTCCTTCTATACTTCGAAGTCGGTGCTGCAGGAGGAGTTGGGAGAGCTTCAACAGCAAATGCTGCGGCTTAATATGGATGTCATAGACGAGGCGATCAGAGAAACCGACCAGGTCGCCATACAGGTGGCGCTCAGCGACCATATCTATTGGTTTCTGACCAGCGACAATCAGAATTCGTATCGGGATATTTCGCAATCCTATCAATTTTTGACCACGTTAATCAATAATTCGGCTTATATCAAAAGCATTTACGTCTACGACATCGAGAAGGACAGCTTTCTATCGATTCCGCAAGGTTTTGCTTCCAACAGCGCGACCTTTCTGGATTCGGCATGGACGGAGGTCTCCTCCGAGTTCGGCGACAAATCGATGCTGGTCAAGAAGCGGGAGCTGCCCCGGGGCGCTTCGGCCAACGGATCGGACATTACGTTGTTCCGCCAGGTTAAGATTCATGGCAAGGTCCAGGGGATCGTGGCGATCAACCTCATGGACGAGGCTTTGTTCGCGAAGCTCAATCCTCCGGTCATGAACGACTTGAACCGAATGCGGTATATCGTCGACGAGGAGGATCAAATCTTGTATTCGGTCGCAAACCACGAATTCGACGAGGAAGCGGTAGAATTGGCGATCGCGGAGATGCAGGTGGACGGGAAGGGAGATATGTCGTACCAGAACCGTCAGCTGCTCGTTAACCAGATGGAGTCCAAGGTCGCAGGCTGGCGCTTCATCTCGATCGTCGAACAAGACAGCTTGCTTGCCCAGTCGAAGCGCATCGCGCAGGTCGTATTCCTCGTATCGATTGCCGCGCTTGCGCTCGGCAGTGCCGTCATCTATTACATCAATACCCAAGCCTTGCGGCCGGTGCGCAGGCTGGGGCAGCTGTTCGGCGCCATCGACGGCAAGACCGGGGAAAACGGCGGCGGGATCGATCTGGAGAAGATCGCCGGAGAGCTGCTCGGCAAGCATGCGCATTTGTCGCATTTGGTAAGGGATACGTTGTCCGAGGCTTCCTCCAAGCTGATGCTCGACCTCTATAACGGCCATGTGAGCGGCAAACGCGACATGGAGGAAAAGTGGCAACGATATTTCTCCGAATGGACGTCGGCACCGATGACGGCGGCGATGTTGTCCATCGACCGTTACGGGGAGTGGTCGCGGGCTTTGTCGGGAAGCGATCATTCGCTGCTGAAATTCGCCATGGCCAATATCGCGACCGAGCTGCTCGGGACGCAGTGGCGCATTGCCTGCGCCGACTTCGGCAAAGACAAGATGGCCATTCTATTGCAGCCTCGATCCGAAGGACAGGAAGCCGAGCGCAAGCTGCTGGAGGTCGCCGAACAAATACCCCGATATTTGAAATTTTCCGTATCGGCCGGCGTCAGCCATCCGTTCGCCGACGTGACGCGGGTCAAGCAAGCGCTGCTGGAGGCGGACAACGCGCTGATGTATCGCTTATACCGGGGATATGGGCAAGTGATCTCCTTCCATGAGGTGTCGCAGCATGAAGTAGACGAGACGCAGGGGGAAGGCTTGACGATCGAGCGGGTCATTCAGGCGATCGAGGCCGGCAACGAGCAGGAAGCTCTGGAATCGATTACGGCAATGATGGAGCGGATTCGCGGCCGCAACGGGTATCCTTCGGAAGCGCTGACCGGATTGCAGGCCGCCGCCGGGCGGATCGACGAGCTTGCGACGGCGGAGGAACAAGGGAGCGAAGCTCTCCACGAGAGGTTCGGCACGCTTCATCTTGCCGATATTGAGCGGGAGTTCGCCGAACGAGTCAAACCCGTGGCCGAACGTTACGGCCGATTAGCCGAAAGCAAGGATTACGTCACCTGTCATCGCATGATCGAATACATGAAGCAGCATCTGGGCGAGCCGATCGGCATACCGGAAATTTCGGAGTCCGTGGGCATCAGCAGCAGCTTGGCCAGTCAGGTGTTTAAACAGGAGACGGGCGAGACGATCTACAACTATCTAACCAACCTGCGAATGGAGCGCGCGGCGGAGCTGCTCGCAAGAACGGACGACCGTCTGTCCGATATCGCGCAGATGGTCGGCTACCAGCACGAGAACAGCTTCATCCGCACGTTCCGCAAGTGCAAAGAGATAACGCCTGGCAAGTACCGGGATATGATGAGAACCCGGATGGATGCCACTTCGAAGGAATAACGTCGGTCTTGGCATCCTCCGAGGGCAACGCTGAGGAGGGACAAGCGGTGAACAGACAACAGATCGTAATGCGGCATCAACCCGAATTGACCAAGTGGGACCCGTTATCCCCGTTTGCGGTGGGGAATGGCGAATTCGCGTTCAGCGCCGACGTGACGGGACTGCAGAGCTTCCCCGAGCAATACGAGGTGCCGCTGGGCACGCAATCGAATTGGGGCTGGCATTTCACGCATGGACGCGAGAAGTTTACGGGGGCGGATGCGGCTCTCCAAACCTTCGACACGCACGGGCGGGAGGTAGGCTACCCGATGAAGCCGGGAGATCGCCCGGAGGCGTACCATTGGCTTAGGCAAAATCCGCATCGGCTGCAGCTGGGGCGACTCTCCTTCAGGCTGTACAAGGAAGACGGGCAGGAGGCCGAAGCGGGGGACATAACGGATATTCATCAAACGATGAATCTATGGACAGGTATTCTCTCGAGCGAATTCGCGCTGCAAGGAGAGAAGGTTCTAGTCGAGACGGCTTGCCATGCCGCCATGGACACGATTGGCGTACGCGTGCGGTCGAACTTGATTGCGCAGGGCAGGCTTCAGGTGTTCGTGCGGTTCCCTGCTCCGGACATGACGCATACCTCCTGGGATAAGACGGTATTCCCGGACTTCGGCCATGATGACAGGCATCGCACGGAGCTGCTGGAATCGACGGCGGATGGGGCGTTGATAAGCAGGAGCATGGATGAGGATGGTTATCGAGTGGCCTGGTCCTGGTCGGCCGGCAAGCTGCAACAGACCGGTGTCCACGAATGGACGCTGCAGCCGGAGAAGACGGCGGGAGAATTAACGTTTGCGGTAGGGTTCGCGCCCGAGCATGCCCAAACGGCCGATTACGGTTCCATCATCGAGTCCAGCGAGCGGCAATGGGCGTCGTTCTGGCAGAACGGCGCCGCGATCGACTTCGCCGGAAGCGCGGATCCGCGCGCGCACGAGCTGGAACGGCGAGTCGTCTTGTCCCAGTTCTTGTGCGCCATGCACAGCGGCGGGTCTATTCCCCCGCAGGAGACCGGGCTGATGTATAACAGCTGGTTCGGCAAAGCCCATCTGGAGATGCACTGGTGGCATGCGTCGCACTTCCCGCTGTGGGGCCGAGAGCGGCTGCTGCTTAACAGCATGGATTGGTACACGGACATTCTGCCGATTGCCGAAGAGCTGGCAAGATCTCAAGGCTATGAGGGCGCGCGTTGGCCCAAGATGGTCGGTTTCGACGGCAAGCCGTGCCCGTCCCCGGTCGCGCCCGGCTTGATCTGGCAGCAGCCGCATCCCATCGCGCTGGCGGAGATGCTGTATCTCGCCGACCCGACGCCGGATACGCTGGCGCGGTTCCGCTCCGTCGTGTTCGAAACGGCGACATTCATGACGTCGTTCGCCCATTGGAACGAGGAGACGAAGGCGTATGACTTAGGACCGCCGCTCATCCCGGCGCAGGAATGCCACCGTCTGCAGGACAGCAAGAATCCGCCGTATGAAGTGGAGTATTGGAAATACGGGCTGGAGACGGCCGTCCGCTGGGCGGAGCGGCTTAATGAAACGCCGGATCCTTCGTGGGCGAAGGTAGCCGGCGCGATGGCGCCATTGCCGGAGAAGGACGGCCTGTATTTGGCTCATGAGAATTGCCCGGACACCTTCGAGGCGAAAAATCATGATCACCCTTCGATGCTTGGCGCGATGGGGCTGCTTCCCGGCACGCTGGTCGACCGGGAGACGATGCTTGGCACGCTGCTGAAGGTCAAGGAGTGCTGGCAATGGGATACGGCCTGGGGCTGGGACTTCCCGATGTGCGCCATGACGGCCGCTCGCCTGGGCGAGCCTGAACTGGCGGTCGACTTCTTGCTGCTGGACGCGACCAAAAATACGTATTTGACGAACGGGCACAATTATCAACGTCCAGGCTTATCCGCCTACTTGCCGGGCAATGGCGGGCTGTTGACGGCTGTCGCGATGATGGCGGCAGGCTGGCAAGGGGAACACGGGAAAGGGAAACGCGCGGAAGCGCTGCCGGAGAACCCGGGGTTTCCGCAGGACGGAAGCTGGTCCGTGAAGTGGGAGGGGCTTAAGCCCTGGCTATAAAGAGTGGCGTGTCATTCAGAACGGGAGGAGATCGGTCGATGACAGGGATCGAAACAACCGGCAAAGGAAAACGGTGGCCTTCGGAGCGCAAGACGTCCGTGGATCGTCTGACGGGGCTTGAAGTGACGCAGCTGACGGATTATAAGGCGCATAGCCATCATTTATATTTTACGGAGAATGGCTGGTATGATCGGGAACGACGATTGCTCTTCGTATCCGACAGGGGGAATAGCACGAATCTGTACAGCATGGACGTAGAGAGCGGCGAGATCACGCAGTTGACCGATTATGAGAAGAATAACGCGCTGGATGCTTGTCTGCTGCCTGACGGAAGCGCCGCGTTCGTGAAGCTGGGTAGCAGGCTGATCCGCCTTGATCTGTCCACTCTGGAGGAACGGGTGGTGTACGAGGCGCCGGCAGGCTACCATCTGGGCAACGCGAGCTCGACCTCGGACAGCCGGCATGTGCTGACTTGCGTGCAGGAGGATTTGTCGCATCGGATTCGTCTTGATCTCGGCAATGGATACGTAGGCCACCGGGAGCTGATGGAAGCGGCGCCTCACAGCATGATCGTACGAATCGATGCCGACAGCGGCAAGGCCGGGAAGGTTTACGAGGCGAACAAGTTTATTACGCATATTAATGCTTCGACTACGGAGCCATGGCTCATGACGTTTTGTCATGAAGGGCCGTGGCATCTGGTGGACCACCGGATTTGGGGGCTGGATCTGCGGACTGGCGAAGCTTGGCGAATTCGAGAAAGACTCGAAGCCGGCGAGAAAGTAGGGCATGAATTTTTTTATCCCGACGGGACAACGATCGGCTATCATGGCTTTCGCGCCGACGGAACCAACTTCTTCGGCAGCATCCGTTATGACAATACCGGGTTGGAGGAGACAGAGTTCGGCTTCGACACCTGGCACGGGTATGCCGACGGGCTGGGGCAGGCCGTCGTGGACGGCAAAGGCGCGGTCAAGAGCCTCAGTCTGTGGCGCAAGCAGAATGGCAAGTACGAGGGGCCCCGCATGCTCTGCGAGCTCAGATGCAGTTTCCACTCGCAGAAGGTGCATGCCCATCCGCGCTTTGACGAGCGGGGGAAGAGATTGTTGTTCACAAGCGACAAGAACGGTTACGCCAATCTGTATTTAATCGATATTCCGGAACGTTTCGAGGAGCTTCCTATATTCCGGCCATAGAGACGAGGAGGATGTGAAGATGAAGGCTGCGACGCGGATTCATAGCGGGACGAACATGTCCGGCAAGATCGCCGAGACGATTCTTGCGCTCGCCGACGAGCATGGTTATCACCCGCAAATCGCGAACAAATGGGGATATGTGTCCGGCATGGCGCTGCTTGCGATCAGCCGGGCGGGCGACTGGACGGGCAAGGAAAGCTATCAGCCGTTCGTCAAGCGCCAGATGGACGCGTTCATTCGGGACGATGGCGCGATCGGCGGTTTCTTCCGGTTGGAGGATTACAACCTGGATCATATCAACAAAGGCAAAAACGTGCTGCGCTTGTGGCGGGAGACCGGCGAAGAGAAATACCAAAAGGCAGCCAGCCTGTTGATTACGCAGTTGATCGGTCAGCCGCGGACGGAAGAAGGCGGCTACTGGCATAAAAAAATATATCCGTTCCAAATGTGGCTGGACGGCCTGTATATGTCGTCGCCTTATATGGCGGAATATGCGGCGACGTTCCAGGAGAACGAATGGTTCGACGAAGCGGCGAAGCAATTGCTGCTCGTCGAGAAGCGGACTCGCAACCCGCTGAACGGGCTGCTGCATCATGCTTGGGACGAGAGCCGCGAGCAGCGGTGGTGCGACGGAACGACGGGACGTTCGCGCTACGTATGGGGAAGAGCGATGGGCTGGTACGCCATGGCGCTCGTGGATTCGCTGGAGCACTTCCCAGCGGATCATCCGAAGCGAGGCCAATTGATGGGCATCTTCGAACGCATGTGCAATGCGGTGCTTCGGGTGCAGGATCAGCAAAGCGGCGTCTGGTATCAGCTCATGGACTGCAATGGCCGCGAAGGCAACTATCTGGAGGCGTCCGGCTCCTGTATGCTGACGTATGCGATGGCTAAGGGGATCAGGCTTGGCTACCTTGCGGAGATCGATCGCGGGGCGGTGGAGCGCGCTTATGAGGGCATATTGGACCGATTCGTCACGGAGGACGAGAAGGGCGTGCATCTGCATGGCATCTGCCACGGCGCAGGGCTTGGCGGCCGCAAGTACCGCGATGGCTCCTACGAATATTACATGAGCGAAGCGGTCGTCAGCGATGCGCTTATGGGAGTAGCGCCGTTCTTGCTCGCCAGTATCGAAATCGAGTGGCTGCGAGAGGAAGCGGGCGAGCTTGAGTAGAGGGGAGCGCGGCGAGTCCTATCATGCGGGTGCCAATTATGTTGACGGCGGTCCTTGCGGCGGCCGGGCAAGCGATCACCCAACCTGTAATCCTGAGGACATGTTGATCCTGCGCTATCCGGCCTCCTGGTGGCGCAACATGTGGCGAGAGGCGCTGCCGTCCGGCAACGGCGTTATCGGGGCATCCGTATTCGGCGGCGTGAAGGAAGAGACCGTATTGCTGAACCATGCCCAGTTATGGCATTGGGGGCACAAGGACGAATTGCCGGATGTCAGTCATGTCTTGTCCCGGACGAGAACGATGATGGATGCGGGGCGGTATAACGAGGCGAGCTGGCTGCTCGCGAACGCCCTGAAGGAGAGCGGGTACGGAACGAAGCTGGCGTCGCGCTTCCCCCTTGCGGCCATTCGTCTCGACATGCCTTGCGGCAGCGCCTTCCGCTCCTATCGGCGTACGCTGGCTATGGATAGCGGGGAAGTCCATGTCGGATGGACGGATGGGTCGATCCGCTACCAACGCCGCTTGTTCGTTTCGCGCGCCGACAATGCCGTCGTTTACGAGATTGGATCGGACGGACAATCGTCGGTTTCCGGCGAGATCGGCCTTGTCTTGCATCCCAGCGACCGCTGGGCGGATACGCCGGAATTCAAGGAGCTGGAGAAGTCCGTGGAGACGGGGGCGTCCGCTTGGGAGGCTGCCTCTCTTGCAGGGGATAATGAGGGCAAACATGAGTCGGACTGGCCTTGCGGCTTGGAAGGCCGCGAGGCGACTGAAGGCGACGCTGGGTTCGCGTGGTTCGCCGCAACCAATGACGACGGGCTTGACTACGGCGCGGTGATGTTCATCAAGTCCCATGGCGGTATCGTACGGGCAAGAAACGGCATGCTTATTATCGAAGGCGCCTCGAGCATTCTGGCTGTCGTGCGCGTATTTGTCAAAGGCGAACGGGGACGCGACTGGGACAGACTCCGGAGAGAGCTGTCCGACCTTATGTCCGATGTTACCTATGAGCAACTGCTGGAACGTCATACCGCGCTGCATCGGCCTTTGTACCGCTCCGCCGCTCTGGAGCTTGGGGACGAGGGGCGGGCGGATTCTCTTAGCGGGCGTCGGATACAAGAGGATATGTCTAATGAAAGACTGCTCCTTGATGCGTACGAAGGAGAAGCCCCGTTATCCCTTGTTCGCCGAATGTGGGCATATGGCCGTTATCTGTTCATTAGCGGAACGGACGCTTCCCCGGAAGCCGAGCCGTTCGGACTTTACGGTCTGTGGGGGGGCGATTACCGGCTCGTGTGGAGTCATAACATGGCCAACGAGAATGTCCAGATGATGTATTGGCATGCTCAAGTAGGCGGGCTTGGCGAATTGACCCCCGCACTCTTCCGCTATTACGAAGAGCTGATGGACGACTTTAAGGGCAACGCCCAAAAACTGTACGGCTGCGAAGGGATTTACATTCCCGCAGGGACGACGCCGGGGATCGGGGTACCTAACCAGATCGTGCCCGTCATTCTGAATTGGACGGGAGCTGCCGGCTGGCTTGCCCGTCATTTCGTTGAGCATTACCGGTTCTCAGGCGATCAGGATTTCCTGCGGGGGCAGCTCATCCCGTTCCTGCGGGAAGCGGTTCGTTTCTATGAAGACTTCCTTGTGACCGGCGAAGACGGATTGTATCGCATCTATCCGTCCGTCTCTCCGGAGAATACGCCGCTTAACTTTATGCCGCGGGAAGGCGTGGCGCTTGCGCATCCCATGCCCACTACGATTAATGCAACGATGGATGTCGCCATCTTGAAGGAGCTGCTTGGCAATCTTCTTGCGGTTTCTCGTCAGTCTGGCACGGCGACAAGGGCTGAGCATGAGAAGTGGAAGGGCATGCTCGATAAGCTTCCCGCATATCTCGTCAATGAGGACGGCGCCGTTCGGGAGTGGATCCACCCCGACTTTGACGACCGGTACGCGCATCGGCATCTATCCCACCTGTATCCGGTGTTTCCGGGCCAGGAAGTGTCGGGGGAGAGCGACCCGGAGCTATTCGAAGCCTTCAAGGCAGCCGTGCGCAATCGTGAGCTGGGAGCGCAGAGCGGATGGTCGCTTGCGCATATGGCTTCGATTTATGCAAGGCTCGGCGATGGCGAGAGCGCAGTCGAGTGTCTGGATATTCTCGCACGTTCGAGCCTGCTGCCCAATTTGTTCACGCTTCACAATGACTGGAGGGGCATGGGCGTCTCCTTGAACATGGCTGCTGCCCCGGTGCAGCTTGATGCGAACATGGGGTGGGTGAACGCCGTGCAGGAGATGTTATTGCAGGTAGCGCCCGGCTTCGTTAAGCTGCTTCCCGCGCTGCCGGAGCGGTGGACGCGCGGCAAAATTTCGGGCTGGCGGTTCCATACGGGAGAGGTAGCCATGGAATGGGATCGTGAACGGGGACGTTTCCTTGCCGTGCTGTTGGCGGAGCGAGAAACGGAACTCGTCGTCAAAGTGCCTGAATGGGTCGGCGGGGTCCAGGTGACCGGAGGAGAATTCGGGTCGTCCGAGCTCGGAAGGTCGTACCTTGCTTTGCGGCTGGAACCGGGAATGTCGGCGAGGATCGAGATGGTGAATACAAAGAACGGATAAGCAGGCTAACAGACTTCGAGTACATCGCCAGTGTGGCGATGTACTTCTTTATATAAGAAAACACCTATATGATAAAATGATAGCCGCTCTGCCAACCGCATCATCAAATCAAGGAGGACAAGGGAATGGATAAGAGCAGTCTAGCACATACACGTTGGAACTTACTCTGCCGATGGACTGAGATACCGCAAAACTTCGGGGACAGAAGTAACACAATATCGATACAACCATAATGGTGAAGTCATCGTTGTAGTGCTCCGAAGAACCGACAAACTTTATCCTCATTACCCCAGTTCCTAAATATAACGTTTATAAAATTAAGACTGGGAATCAATTAGCGCTTCAAAAGAAACTTGATTCGGTGGGTCATGTATCTAAAGTGGATAAGATGATTGGAAACTATCAGGCCAGATTTTATTTCTCTGATAAGCCGGACTTAGTAACAATATGGTGGGTTGAACTGTAGAAAGACGCCAAACGAGCGAGCATCCGTACTCTGCCGATACTGCCAAGCGAGCACAACGGTGTTGTGGTGTGGTTTACAAGCAAATCGTACGTGCGGTTTTGGAACTCTTTTTGCAAACGCAATAGTGACTTTGCGCACTGATAAGCAATACTGTGGAGTAAAGTTCTTTTCTATTAAGGGACCTGGCCTGTGCCTTCCGGTACAGGCTATTTAGCGATGTCTTTAGCAGCCCTCAAGTCAGATGACTTTGACAATCATTTTCCCCAATGACCACGCTTCTCCTCAACATCAAGCAATCAAGATTTCCACAACATCGAATACAAGTTCATCCGGTACATTCCCCATGCAGCCTCAAAGGAAAGCCAGTATGCCAGCGCGCCATGAACTGTATTTTCCCTGTCCGTTCATCTTGCGGGACAAGGAAGGCCGGCAGGAGGCGGCGCGGGAAAAGGTGCTGGAGCTTCCGCTTGCGGAGATCAATGACCGAATATAATCAGTGGAGACACAATTGAATGCGCTTTCAAAATAGTGGCTATCAGCCATTCCCGGCATTGCTCATCCTCTCGATAAGCAGCAGACAGCCTCTGAGTAATCATTACATGCCCTAATGAGAAACAAAAATCGCACAGAAAGACCTCAAGATATTTAAGGCTCCTACTTGCGAACAAGCAGTATATTATAACTATCAACAAGAAAGAGGGGGAGCCATGAAAGTAACGTCTGCTGCCGTAGGAACGGATCAAGCGCCTGCAGTCAAAGAGGCTTTCTACCAGACCAAGCGGTTTCGGCAAAATATTCCGTTGTTTGCCATGCTTATACCGGGGGTGCTTTATTATCTGATCTTCCGTTATGCGCCTATGGGCGGTCTTGTGATTGCCTTCAAGGACTACAATTTTCACGATGGCATATGGTCAAGTCCGTGGGTGGGGTGGAAATATTTTGAGGTTTTATTTCAGTCTAACGTTACACTGCAGATTATCTGGAACACCCTTAACTTAAGTGTTCTGAATCTGGTGTTCGGGTTTCCTGCGCCGATTATTATCGCCATTGCCTTGAATGAGGTGCGGAAGACTTGGCTAAAGCGCTGGATTCAAACGGTTATTTATTTGCCTCATTTTTTGTCCTGGGTTATCGTTGCAGGCATTGTCCTGACCCTGTTCTCCATCGAAGGCGGTACCGTTAACAAGCTACTGGGTCAATGGGGATGGGAGCCGGTGCCTTTCCTGTACCGAGCGGACTCATGGATCGCCATCTTTATCGGCTCCGGCATGTGGAAGGAGATGGGCTTCAGCGCTATTATTTACCTCGCCGCTCTCTCCAGCATTGACCCTAGTCTGTACGAATCCGCGGGGATGGATGGAGCAGGGAAGCTGAGACAGATTTGGCATATCACCCTGCCGGGCATCCGCCCTACGATTATTCTTCTGCTGATTCTGGGAGTAGGTCGTCTGATGGAAGTAGGATTCGATCAAGTGTACAACTTACAAAATCCTACCGTATTGGAGAAGGCGGAGGTTATCAGCACCTATGTATATAAGGTGGGGCTGCAGCAGGCTCAATTTAGTCTGACCACGGCTATGGGGTTGTTTGAGTCTTTTGTTGGACTGGTGCTAGTGTTGTCGGCCAATGCATTGGCCCGTAAATTCGATCAGGGATTATTCTGAAGAAAGGAGGCTGCGCTTGAGGGAATCCATAGGCGGTAGATCATTTGTAACCTTTATTCACATCGTTTTGATTCTCATATCGCTCACCTGCATCTTGCCTTTTTTGCATCTGCTTGCGTTGTCCGTAAGCTCAGGGCATGCGGTTGATCTGGGACAGGTCTTGTTCTGGCCGGTGGGACTTGATTTCACCGTTTACAACTACTTTTTCGAGAATACGCCAGCCTTGCGCGCCTTTACCAACAGCGTGATCATTACCTTGGGAGGAACGGTCTTGAGCATGTTGGCCACGGTGTTGACGGCCTATCCTTTATCCCGACGGTACCTCTACGCCCGCAAGCCGATCACAATGGCTGCATTATTCACCATGCTCTTCGGCGGAGGCATGATCCCGACATACCTAGTCATGAATAGCCTGAACTTAATCAATACGTATTGGGCCCTTTGGTTTGCCGGCCTAGTCAGCACTTATAATATGTTAATTATGAAAAGCTATTTTGAGAGCGTTCCGGGAGAAGTGGCCGAATCCGCCCAGATTGATGGCTGCGGCGAGGTTCGACTGCTCCTGCGCATCATACTTCCCTTGTCTCTTCCTATGCTGGCTACGCTGACGTTATTTTACGGGGTTGGTTACTGGAATATGTTTATGAGCGTCATTCTTTACATTAATGAGACGAATTTGCAGAATCTGACCGTTGTCGTTCAGGGGATGCTTCAAATTCAGGGAAACTTCAACATGGCGGCCATGGATATGATGCAGCAGCAGGAAATGGTATCCGAAAAACTGAAGGCGGTAGGGGTTGTGGTGATGGTCGTGCCCATGCTGGCGGTATACCCCTTCCTGCAAAAATATTTTGTCAAAGGCATTATGCTTGGCTCTATTAAGGGTTAGCGGCAACAAGGAAATTCATTATATATTGAGGGGGATTCCACATGTTTGGACAATCATTCACACCAAGAATGAAGTTCGCGTTGGCACTGGGGATGTCCGCGGTTATGGCAGCAGGGGCAGTCGGTTGCAGCCAAGCGGAAACAGGATCAAAAGGGAAGAGCGAAAAAAAAGCTACAATTACCGTCTCCAACTATGACAGGGGAAATATTCCCGCAGCGGAGGGAACGGTTGAGGAGAACCGTTGGACCAAGTGGATTAATGAGCGTTCTCCTGTTACGGTCAAGTTTGTGCCGGTGGCACGGGCAGAGGCGGTTAGGAAGCTGAATGTGATGTTCGCATCGGGCAGTGCGCCGGATATTGTCAATGATTATGATACGGGGTTCCGGAATTCCCTGTATCAGCAGAAGCAATTGCTGCCTCTGGACGATTATTTGCAATATGCGCCTGAATACCAGAAGCTGTTGGAGAAGTACCCCCAGCTTCGCAAAGTAGGCACTAAGCCGGACGGCAAGCTGTACGAAATCGGTAAAATCAATGAGCCTCATCTGCAGAGTGTGGCCTTTATCCGAATGGATTGGCTGAAAAAGCTGGGTCTGGAGGTTCCGAGAACGACCGACGAATTGCTTGATGTTCTGAGAGCATTCGTGGAGCAGGATCCTGACGGCAATGGGAAGAAGGATACTTATGGAACCAATATGAGCTACACCTCGGGCGGAATGATAGATTCGATGTTCGGCTCGTATGGGTGGAAACTCTCCGATGATGATACAATTGTTAGAACTTGGGACAACACGCTGGAGTCCCTTAAATTTAAGAAGACATTATTTGAGGAAGGGCTTATCGATAAGGATTACCTCGCGGACAAGAATGGAGCTAAAGCCAAGCAGGATTATCTGAACGGTAAAATAGGCGTGTTCCTTCCCCCTGCTATCACTAACTGGTTTGAGAATACGGTAACGGACATTCAAACGCTCCGCAAGGTTGTTCCGGAGGCGGAGATAGCGCCGATGGAGCAGCCCAGGTCTTCCATGGGGCAATTCGTTCATCATGTGGTTAATCCGGTTCAAATGACCACGGTGATCAATGCTGCGGCCAAAGACCCCAAGGCCGCGATGGAATATATTAATTTCATCATCAAACCGGAGAACGCTCTGATTCTGAAGAAAGGAATTGAGGGAGAGCATTGGAGAGAAGGCGAGGACGGTTTTCCAAAGGTTATCGATCCTGAGAAGAACGCCAAGGAGCTGGACTGGGCTATGGACTATTCCATGTTCTATTCGATCCCTGAGAATCCGCTTCTGATATCCACCACTGCGTTCGACGTGAGCGATCCTGACCAGAAGGCCGGTCTGGAGATGTTGAACAAAGCAGACGAGTTTCTGCTTAATCCCGAAGCTCAATATCCTGCGTTAAGCCACTATGAGCATATGCCTTCTCTGCCGAGCGAGCTGGTAGTGATCAATACCAATATCGACAAAGAAATCCAGGACATCTATGCCAAAGGCATTATTGGCGGGGCTCAATATACAGCTGAGCAAGCGGTTGCAGATGCGAAAGCTGCTTGGGAGAAAGGCGGCGGCAAGCAGATTGAGGAATTTATGAACACTTGGTATAAGGAAAACAAGGAGATCGCTTTCCTTGGCAAAGATATCTTGGAGTTGGTTCGCTCCCAGCACTAGCAAAGGGTGCAGGATCTGGAATATAAGATGAATGCGAGCCTAGTTCGGACATGATCGAGCTAGGTTTGCTTTCGGCACGTTGTATATAAGAAGGAGTAGATGAATGGTGACCAATGAAATACTGCTTCAAAAAATCTCGCGGGTAGTGGACAGGCTTATGAATTTGGGCGGCAGCGATTATGAAAAGGATAAAATGGCGAATCAAGCCGATACAAGAAAAGGGATCGTCCAACGAGATTTCGGAATAGAAGAATGGGACTGGCCTCAGGGTGTCGGTCTTTATGGTTTATACAAGTTGCAAGAATATTATCGTGATCGCCGTTATATGGAGTTTTTTCAAGGATGGTATTCCCGCAATCTGGAGGTGGGTCTGCCGTCCAAAAATATTAATACGACAGCTCCCTATCTGGCTTTGGTTCATCTTCTGGATCGACTGGAGCCATCCAACCAACTGGAACAGTTATGCCAAGATCATGCGAACTGGCTTATTCATGAGCTGCCCAAAACGAAAGAAGGCGGCTTCCAGCATACAGTCACGGCCATTGGCAATCGGGATGGAGTTCACTTGCATAATGGGCAGTTATGGATTGATACGTTCTTTATGGCGGTTCTGTTCCTGAACCAAGCCGGGCGCAAGTTCAATCGACCGGAATGGGAACAGGAAGCCGTTCATCAGATTCTGCTTCATATCAAGTACTTGTACGACAAACATAGCGGACTGTTCTTCCACGGTTGGAGTTTCGAGCGTAATGATAATTTCGGCAGCATCTTCTGGTGTCGCGGCAATTCCTGGTTCACCTACGGCCTCGTCGATTACCTGGAAACTTGCCAGGATACGATTAATCCTGGTGTCCGGGACTTTCTGATTGATACGTACAAGGCGCAGGTCAATGCCCTGGTTCCGCTTCAAGCGGCTTCCGGTCTCTGGCACACCGTACTGCGCGATCCCGACAGCTATGAAGAGGTATCCGGGTCGGCTGCCATTGGCGCGGGTATCCTGAAAGGCATGAAAATCGGTATTCTGGATTCCTCCTATGAAGCTGTTGCGAACAAAGCTATCCAGGCGGTGTGTCAAAATATTAGCGAGGATGGAACCGTGCTGAATGTGTCGGCTGGAACCGGTATGGGAATGGATAGCGACCATTATAAGAACATCACGCTCATGCCGATGGCATACGGACAATCCCTTGCTCTTATTGCCTTGTATGAGGCTTTAAAATAATATAAATATAATATGAAACTGGGGGGAGGGAGCCGACTGCATCCGAAGAGCTGTCTGGGGTATATAGCCGGAAAAATAAAGGGCAGCTTCAAGATCAAGCTGATCGTCCTGCTCTCGTGTATGGTAACACTTTCCTTTGCCTTGGCAGGTTGGATGGTTTATCGATCGAATATCCAATTAATGGAGGACGAAATTAGCAAGCAGTTCTCCATCGCCACCGAACAGGCATTGAACAGACTGGAGATGTCCTTCCAGGAAATCAACCGGGTATCCCTATCTATTACCCTGAATCCGTCCATTGAACGGTTTCTTAAAGAGAACATTGTTTATGAAAGCGATTCCTACACTCAATTCAAGAACCGCAAATACGTGGAAGAACAGTTGAATATGCTGCTGGTGGATGCCCCGTCCATCCGTTCCGTGTTTCTGTACAATGAGAAGGGGGAACTGACGGTTCTCTCCAAAACCGGTGCGTCGGGAGAACCGGGAACGAATGACTTGACCAGACTGATGGAGAAGCTTGAGCCTCATAGAGGGAATATGGTTTGGAGCCGGGCCGAGGCGGTCAGCGCCATTGATCCGAACGGACGCAGAACCGTTCTGATTGCTGCCAGACGGATGCTCAATGAGAAGCTGATCCCGTACGGCACTATGGTGATGGTGATAGAGGAAAGTCTGGTATCCAAGGTGCTGCGGGAACTTATGCATAACGGCAGAGGCAAGTTATTGCTGCTGGAACCTATGGGCGGCATGCTCTACTCCAATACCGACCAGAGCGAGGCGGAGCAGCTCTTGCAACTGGCACAGGAAAGTTATCCCCAGCATGTCGAAATGGATGGCATCACCTATCTGTTCGTCCGACACGAGTTGATACCGGCAGGCTTTACCTTATACGGAGGAGCTTCCTTGCAGGAGATACAGAGGAGAAATAAAGACATTATCCGAATATTGGTATTCGCCGGAATCGGCATCATCCTGCTCAGTGCACTGCTGATTACGATTTCGACCCGGACGCTTCTGTCTCCTCTAGGCCATCTGATGCAGGGACTACGGATGTTGCGTTCCGGCGATTTCACGGTTCGTGTCAAGGTGAATTCCGGCGACGAGCTGGGATACATCGGAGATAGCTTCAACAACATGGCGGAGCAAGTGAGCGAACTGATCAACAAGGTATATCTGGCTCAGATCAGCCAGACGGAATCGGAGCTGAAGGCCATCCAGGCACAGCTGAACCCTCATTATCTGCACAACCTGTTCAATGAGCTGTATTGGAAGCTGTACAGCAACGATCAGGAGGAGACGGCGCTTCTGATCCACGCCATCTCGGAGATGCTGAAGTATTCCCTTAAACCTGTCCAGACGGATACGACTCTTGGAGAAGAGTTGAATCAGATCCGCAATTACATCAAGATCCAGACGGAACTATTCACCGGGGAGATTGAAACGATTATTCAAGCTGATGAGTCCTTGCTGAGTCTGAGGATGATGCGATCCCTTCTGCTGCCGGTGGTGGAGAATGTGTTTGTACACGCTTTTCGTGATATGGATCAAGACCGGGTGCTGCGGATCAAAGCGTTTCTATTAGATGAGGCGCTTCATATCGAGGTGGCTGATAACGGATGCGGTATGGATCAAGAAACCCTGAGAACCTTGACAGAGGCGGAGGATGTGCTGCAGGACGGCAATAAACTAGGGATCGGCTACAAAAGCGTGCTTCGGCGCATTCAGCTGGTATACGGCTCCGCATATGGAGTGAAGATTACCAGCAGTAAAGGGAACGGAACAGTTATTCACATGACGCTTCCTATTAAATCCGGGACACCGGGGAGTCATGAGGAGGGGGATAGATGAAGGGCAAGCTGTTTATTGCCGAGGATCAGCCCAACTTCCGCAAGGGACTGCTGAAGCTGGCGGGGAAGCGACCTGCCGACTGGGTAGTGACGGGAGAAGCGACTAATGGTCGGGACGCCTTGTACATGATGGAGCAAAGTGTCCCGGATCTCTTGCTGACCGATATTCGGATGCCCCATATAGATGGATTGCAGCTGACAGAAGAAATCAGAAGCCGCGGCTGGATGACCAAGATTGTAATTGTAACCGGATTCAAAGATTTCTCGTATGCCCAGTCCGCCGTCAAGTTCGGCGTTCAGGACTTTATCACCAAGCCTTGTGTAGAAACGGATATATTAAGCGTACTTGATCGGATTTATGTACAGCTGATTCAGGAAAGCCAGACCCAGCTCTCGGTGGAAGGCTGGAGAAGTCAGCATGAAGACAGCGAGCTGCGCTCGGCTATTATGGGCTTGCCCTGCAACGGCGAAGAGGTGGAGGCTTTGCTGAAGCGGATGAAGCAATGTGAACTGCACATTCTCCGTATTCCTACCTTTTTCCCCACGGAGAAGCATTATTCCGACCAAGATGTACCGCTGTTGCAGTTCGCTTTCGCCAATATTGCCGGTGAGCACTTGATGAGATGGTTTCCCGGCAGTTTTCGCCTGTTTCCCTTGAACGCATCGGAGTGGGCCTTATTGGTGGACCAGAGTTCTTCCCGATCGGATATGCTCCCCTCATGGCAGCAGATACTCGCCGATTCGGTTCATCATTATTTGGGACTGACTCTTGAATGCAGCGAACAAGGGCTATGCGCTACCACGAAGGAATTGTACCAGGGCTATAGACGATATTGCAACGAGGGGAGGCGTGAACACAGTTCCGCTGGCGAATCATTGCTCAACCAGACGGCGCTTTACGAGAAGGAGAGGGAAATTATAACCTGGCTGATGTCGGAGGATAACAGCCGCCTGGGTCAGGAACTGCAGGAACAAGCCTTTCGGATCAGCCGGTTGCCTCCGCAAGCCGCCAAGATCGAAGCGCTGCTGCTGGTTGCCGCAATTCTCCGGCTGGTGCAGGTTCAGTTCCCCGAATGGCAAATGACCGTGCGCTCCATAGAGTGGGATGTTGTCTATCAATGTGTGACGTCGGAGGATATAGCGGCATGGCTGCAGGGATATATCGATGAATTTCTGCAGTCTCACAATACCTGGCTTGCCAGCAAGAACGATAATCCGGTCAAGCAGGCCATCCGGTTTATTGAAGAATCATACATGGGGGTATGCGGCTTGGCCGAGGTGGCGGCTCATGTCCATCTCAACCCCAGCTACTTCAGCAAACTGTTTAAAAAGGAAACCGGGGAAGGTGTAATCGGCTATATTCAGAAGCTGCGCGTACAGAAGGCGAAGCTTCTATTGAAAAGCACAGATATGAAAATATTCGAAATTGCCGAGGCTACCGGCTTCAACGACTCCAATTACTTCACGCATATGTTCAACAGGATAGCGGGAGTCCCCCCAAAAGAATACCGCAGGCAAATGGTTGACCCGTGACTCTTATATGGACTCCAAATCTATTATAGTGTCCAAATCTATTATAGTGCGAGGAGGATTATAAATGTTCAAAAACAGTTTCAGGCATCTTTTGCTTTGCCTTGCAGTGTTATTGATGTTGCCGCAAGGAATTGGAGCGGTTGCGGCTGAGGCATCCATGCCGGATTCGCCAGTGTCGATGCCGGCATCGACCGAAGGGGGATTGGAAGTGTCTAATTTCTACAATGTTATTATGCAGGTAGGCGCCGACCCTTGGGTGTACAAGCACACGGACGGCTATTACTACAACTCCTTTGCCAACGCCAGTGGTGTCATGATCCGCAGAGCGAAGACCATCAGCGGCCTTGAAGCGGGCGAGAGGAGACTGACCTGGTCGCCGGTCAAGGATACCATGTACAGCTCTAATATCTGGGCGCCGGAGATGCATTATCTCAAAGATACCGATGGCGCTTACAAATGGTATATTTACTTCGCGGCCGATAACGGAACCAATGCTAACCACCGCATGTACGTGCTGGAGAACGCCAATGAGAACCCGATGACCGGAACTTGGGAGTTCAAAGGTAAAATTACCGATTCCAGCGACCGCTGGGCTATTGACGGAACTGTGCTGACTGTAAATGATGAACACTATTTCATCTGGTCAGGTTGGGAGAATATGGACGGAAGCTTTCAAAATTTATATATTTCGAAGATGAGCAATCCATGGACGATCAGCTCGGAACGGGTATTGCTCTCGACGCCTGAATATGATTGGGAATCGTCCCCGGGCAGGATCAATGAAGGACCGCAAGTGACGATAAAGGGCGACATCATCAATCTGGTCTATTCCGCCAACGGAAGCTGGACAGACAGTTATTGCCTCGGGTTGATTACGGCCCATATTGGCGCCGATCTGATGGATCCCGCGTCTTGGGTTAAGCATGACGAGCCAATCTTCTCTAGCGCTAACGGCGTTTATGGTCCGGGTCACCACAGTCTGGTGACCTCGCCCGACGGCAGCGAGGACTGGATTATCTACCATGCCGCCCGCTGGCCGGGATCAGGGTGGACCCGCAATGTTCGCGCACAGAAATTTACCTGGAACGCAGATGGAACACCAAACTTAGGTGAACCCATCGACCCGAACATACCGATTGCGATACCTTCGGGAGAGCCAGTACGTCAACGCTATGAGGCGGAGACTGCCGTGCTGGGGAAAGATCCCGCCAGCGCAATCGGCCCTGCCGTACGGCGGGAAGGCAGCGCATCGGGCGGGATGAAGATCGCTAATATCCAAAATGCCGGCGATCATATCCAGTATACGGTCAACGTGCCGGATGCAGGATTTTATATGATGTCCGTTCGCAGTGCCAATGGTTCATCGAGCGGGGGGGATGCTTCCCAAATCATGTCGGTCAACGGCAGTCCCGGAGCTAGACTAAACACCGTCTATTCCGGCTGGAATCGTTGGGGAGTCTCTACCGCGAAAATCTATCTTGAACAAGGTGACAATACGTTCCGCTTCTCGGGCGGCGGCGGTCTTGTCGAGATGGACAGTCTGGATCTGTTCAAGCTTGAAGCAGGCTCCGAACTATTATTCGATTCTCCGGGGTACACGTTGGGATTGGGGGAGAGCCGCAGCTTGCCCGTGTATACGGTCTCAGGTACGACCCATTCTCTTGCAGGCAGCGGAGTTTCCTTCAGTTCCTCCAATACAGAGGTCGCCATTGTTGAAGAAACGATTGAGGGAACGGTGATCAAGGGGATTAAGGCGGGCAGTGCCACGATAACCGCAACCTATAACGGGCTAATGGCTACGGCCGCCGTTTATGTTGCCGCTGAACCAAGGTCCGTGCAGTCCGTTGCGATTAGCGGATTGAACAACGTCCTGACCAGCGGACTGACAGGACAACTGCAGATCACGGCACGTTACAACACCTATGAGGAACAGGATGTGACGGCTGGCATTGAGTACTTCAGCAGCAACCCCGACGTGGCTAAAGTTACGACCACCGGTCAGGTATATGACACCAACCCGGGGGATACGGTGATTAAAGCTGTATACGGAGGCAAGGAAGCCGCATTCAACTTGACGGTAACGCCTGAACCATCCCAGGTTCCGCAAGTCGTTTCTCAAGTCAAGACCCCTTCGGGAGTGACGCCTAGACTGCCCGACGTTGTTAACGTCGTCTACAATGCGGAGGAGTACACAGCCGGGATCAGCTGGAAGCTGGAAGGTATTCATTTCAACTCGCTTGGCTTCGTACAGATACCAGTCGTATTGACTCTGAATGGCGAGGATTTGCCTGCGAGCGCTTCCGTAGAAGTTGTTCCGGACTGGGGTCTTGATGGTATAGTGAAAGAAATTCGCAGCAGGCTGGACAGTTTCTCATACCCTCTGGGCGAAAGCCTCGGAACTTATAGCCTTGCCGCATACAATACGCTCTTGGCCGCGCTGCTTCAGGCAGAGGCGTTGTCTGCAGACGGCAATCTGACGGAAGAGCAATTTAATCAGATGCGAACTTCGCTTGCCGAAGCGGAAGCCGCTTTGTTAGGTTCGCTCAACAGTACGCAGGATGGCGTGTTCTACAACGCTTACCGGGATTTCTCCGGCGATGAGACGGGCAAGTTTCCTTTCGGGATTATGGTCCGAGAGCTGACCAACGGCGCTACCGCCACTGTGTTAGAGGAAGACGGAAACAAATTCCTTCGATTGACCACCGCTGCTACTTCGGGCAAAGCCAACTTGTTCCTACCTTATCTGGACGAGGTGACGGCTACAGGAGATCAGCGCATCATTATCGAATATCGCGCCAGATTGAACAGCAGCTTCCAGTACGCGAACGGCGCAATGGTGAGAAACGACAGCGGAACGGATAATTATTCTATGGTCACGGCCTTTGATCTGGGGAAAATTATCGTGCAATCCGGACCTACCAAGCATAAAGTCAAAGACTTTAGTTACAATGGCACATGGTATAAGTTCAGGATGGAAGCCAACTGGGATGCCAAGACGTATACCGTCTACTTAAACGATGATCCTGTTCCGATAGCCGAGAACTACGTCTTCCGTCATACAGGCGGCAATAAGCTGACCGGACAGCTCTTTGGCGTCGACGGTTACGCCAACGCCTCCATTGATTTCGACGATTTCAAAGTCATGGTTATCGGAGGAGCGAAGATTGCGCCTGAAGGGCTTGAGACTGTCGCTGAAACAGCCGAAGGGGCCAATGACGGTCGGATCACCGGCGTGAACGCCGCCATGGAATGGTCTTCCGATAATGGGGGCGTATGGTCTCGCGTAGAGGGCGATACCATTGCGAATTTGGCGCCTGGCACGTATTGGGTCCGATACTCCGCGACGGATACGCATAAGGCGAGTCCTCATGTGGAGCTGACAGTTGCGGGCCACCAACCGCAGCGTCAAGTCACCGGCGTGAGTCTGGACAAGACCAGTGTGCAGTTGTATACCGATTCCGAAAGCTCTACCGTCCAGCTTATCGCAACCGTGGAACCTACCGATGCGACTGACAAGAGCGTGACGTGGAGCAGTTCCAATCCTGATGTAGCTGCGGTGGATGAGAATGGGATTGTTACGGCGATTGCTCAAGGTACAGCTATAATTACAGTAACAACAGTCGATAGCGGTTACCAGGCGACTAGCATCATTACAGTATCCGACTCGCCGATTCCAACACCCACTGTAGATACGTTGAGCAATCAGTTACAAGCGTACGTCATCTCAGGCGATGTGAGCGGACCGCTAGTTAAGCAATTGACGAACCGGCTGAATCAGGTGGAACATCACTTGTCAGGTGGACGGCACTCACAGGCAGCTAAACATCTGGAAGACTTCCTTAAGCACTTGAATAATCGGTCGATGCAGAGGCATGTGACGGAGGAAGCGAAGCAGAAGCTGGAATCCTTGGCAAACCAGTTGCTGGAATCTTGGTCATCAAAGTGAATGCCAAGTTGCTAGTGCAGTAAATAGTTAATGACCGCTCGCATGAACGACATATGGAACGAGAAGCGCCGTACCCCAAGGTATCGGCGCTCTTCTTCATGAGTGATCCTTCAAGTAGAGAGCAGCTTCATCAATAAGAGTAGTCAAGCAACGCCTGCCGTTGTCAGGCGTTGCTTGGAAAAAGAAAAATAGAGAATCTTGCAGACTCCTATGATAAGGAATTTTCAATAGCTTTGTAATATTCAGTTTTTTCAAATGCCATAGTAAGACGCGGCAAAGGTATGCCTAACTTTTTTGCTTCTCTCACCACTTCAGCTACCGCAAAACCCGCTTTACTATTGTTGTATTCGATGAAAAGTCGTGCTAATCCGCCCTTTGCGAAAATAAACTTGTGAAAAAGCGTGCCGAGAATCGCCGGCGGAATCTTAGTCAACAGCAGCAAAATCATATCACTCTTTGCGCCTCTTGCTTTAAGTACAGGGACCATTTCTCTCATATGTTTACCAACATTTGCGAATGAGTCGCTATGGTTCATGATCGCTGGAAAACTTCCACGTTTTAACACCTCGGTCTCCATTGCTGCATTCATGGCAAAGTGTTTCCATAGCCAGCTTTGCATATCCTTTATCCAACTAATTTTAAAATGGGCGCTTTCAAAGCATTCCTTGACCAATTGGTTAATAGGTTAGGTGCCTGCCCGTGGTTTTTCAAGAAATACCATTTTCAAAAAACCGCCTCTAAGCCTGTTGTCCGCGATGCCGCTTCCTGCTCCGGGGAAGCCAAAGACAACATTGTTCATAGACAATGGTGCGATCGATGATTTCAAATCTTGCCAAATGTTATTGAATAGGAGGATAGGGGTATTTCCTGCAGCAGTTGATAGGAATTTTACAACTTCCGGAAGCTGTTCGGTGTTGACGCTCACAATAATGAGATCATAATTTGGAAGCATCTCCTCATGTAGTTTGACGTTCCAGCTTTCTTCTATCAGCTTTCTCCCTCTTCGTGCATCCCACATTTCAAGCTCTATACGGCTTCCGACAACCAGAAACAGATCATGCCGATAGACGAATTGATCGAGACCTACAGTACCGAATATAAGCAAGTGCTCGAGAAATTTCCGATCCTGAAGAAGCTGTCCACGCAACCCGATGGGCATATGTATGCCGTGGGAAGGGTGCAGGGGTATTTCCCGTTCACGTATTTGTTCATTCGGGAAGATTGGCTGGATAAGCTGGAGCTTGACGCGCCGCGCACGACGGAAGAGCTGCTTCGGATCGCGATCGCGTTCGCGAAGCAGGATCCGGACGGCAACGGGGTGGACGATACGCAGGGCATCAACATGAGCGGATTCGCGCCCGATGTGATCAACAGCATGTTCCAGAATACGAACTGGGTACTGGAGGACGGAGAGATCGTACGCGATTGGGAACGGGCGCAAGCGGCGCTGCAGTTCAAAAAAGCATTGTTCGATGCGGATGCGATCGACAGGGATTATTTGACGGACAAAAATGGAAGAAAGGCGGAGCAGGATTTCTTAAAGGGCAAAATCGGACTTTATGCGTTCGCTGGTAACGCCAAGGAGATCTACGATGCATATGCGCGGCTTCGCAGCAACGTCCCGGAAGCCGTTATTGCGCCGATCGCGCTGCCCGCAAGTCCCTTTGGACAATTCAGCGCGCAATTTAATCCCCCCTTCCAGCTTAGCGGCGTTATCAATGCGAAGGCGAACGATCCGGCCAGCGTCATACGATATATCGACTTCATGAGCAAGGAAGCGACGGAAGCAACGTTTAAGTACGGACTCGAAGGCGTGCATTACCGGATGGACAATGGCGTTCCGGTGACGATCGACAAGGACAAGTACGACAAAGAGGTGTCTTGGCTCGGCGACTTCCGCACAATCGGGCCGCAATACCATACGACTGAATTCGAGAAGTACAAGCAGGATCTGGATCTGAACAAGCCGTTCGACCGGGAAGTGGATGACCTGCTGAACGAAGCGCTCGGGCTGTATATCAGTCCCGAACGTCCCTACGCTGGATTTACGCTTGATCGGTATATGCCCGCATTGCCGAATGAGATCGAATTTATTGATTCCAATGCCGAACGCGCCATTCTCGATATATGGAATCGGGCGATTCTAGGCGGCGAAGCCTATTCGGCCGAACAAGCCGTGCAAGATGCCCGCAAGGCCTGGGAGGACGGGGACGGGGCTCAGGTGGAGCAATGGTACAGGGACTGGTACAAGGAGAATAAAGACAAGTGGGTATTCACGGAAGACCTGTACGATGTCCGAATTCGCTCCGAGTTCGGAAAATAGGAGAATTATCGCAACTTCTGTTCAACGAATCGCCGCAAGTCATGTGATTGGTATCACAACCTTTCAATGCAATGGTTCATTATAATTAAGACGAACCTAATGAATGAAGGGGATGAATCGTATGATAACCGTAATTCAAAGCGAACAGCGGCTTGGCGATATCGTCGCGCAATATACTCAAGCAAGTAACGTTTTTAAGGAGCTCGGCATCGATTTCTGTTGCGGAGGCAAACAAACCTTATACGATGCGGTTCGAAAGAGGAGACTCGATGAGGAAGAGGTTTTGTTTCGACTTAACAAGGTTTGCACCGAATCGCGGCCGGCATGGCCTTTGGATTGGAAGCAGGATGATCGGAAATTGACGAAATTAACCGAGCATATTATTCTTCAACATCATGATTTTCTGCGCAAAGAGCTTCCTGTTTTACGTGATTTCGTCAATAAGGTTGCTCGGGTGCACGGCGAGGGCCATCCGGAGCTTAAGGAGCTGCAAGTCCTATATCATCAATTGAGCGCGGAATTGCTGGAGCATCTGAACAAGGAGGAGCAGCAATTGTTTCCGGCGATCCGCAAGGCCGAAGAAGAGGGATCTGCAAGCATGCTGCAAGCTGCGCTCCAAGTACTGGATACTCTTGAGGCTGAGCACGACGAGGCGGGTGACCTCCTTAGCCGCATGCGCGAGACAACAAATGGCTATGCGCTTCCCGAGGATGCGTGTATGACTTATACGATCACGTTCCGTAAATTGGAGGAGCTGGAGAGCGATATGTTTACCCATGTACATCTGGAGAACAATTTGTTATTCCCTGCTCTTGCCGAATTAAGATAGACTTGAATGAACAGAACCCCTTACGCTGCTTCTTGAACAAGGAACAAGCCTCTTCTCGCGGGAAGAGGCTTGTTCGATTGGGCGATAAATCCTCCCTCTAAACGCGGTCGCGCATCTCTGAAGGCCCTCGATAGAGGATTTCGCATAATGCATTCATTCTACAATGACCGGCTTGACTTCCGTAAAGGAGCGTTCCATCGCCAAAGCGAGGCGAACATCGGCTAATGCTTCGGTCAAGGAGTAGAAGGAGACGCCTTGCCTCAGGTAGGTATCCATCTTGACCAGTGCCTCTGCTATGCCGATCTCCTCGTCGGAGAGCGGATAAGGGCTGAACGGGTTTCGATACAGGACATTCGCGCCGGCTCTGATCTCAAGCAGCGACAGCGGCGACAAGCTGCCCTCCTGTCCGTTCTGCTCGCGTTCGAGGCTTAAGGATTCGAACAGGCCGGGCCCCGTCTTACGCACGAGGGCATTGTCCCGGATTTCGCCCAGCGTACCGCGAATCAAGATTCGATTGGCACGAATCTGCGAGAAATATTGCGAACGCGAGAAGTCCAGTACGGCGCTTTTGCCCGAGCTGAAGCGAAAGATAGCGATCTCTTGCACCTCTTCGCCTTCCCGGTCATCCGGAACGGTCTGGTCCCGATAGGGGACATCGCCGATGGGCATGCTGAATCGACTGCCAATGATCTCGCAAGACTGTGCCGGTTCGATGGCCAACCACTTCCGAATCAGGCTGACGCCGTGGTAACCATGACCAGCGGATACTTGCACGTGATGCACGTCGCCGATGGCGCCGGACTGCAAGCATGCGGTACGGGCTTGATGATGAGGCTGCAGCGGGTATTGCTCGGCGACCTGAATGCGGGCGTCCGACGCTGCGATCGCCGTCAGTTGATCGAATTCGGTCATGTTCGTTGCGGGCGGCGTTTCGGCCAGCACGGGAATTCCCGCTTGAGAAAGCTCCGAGAGCCAGGCGGGGACGCCGTTTTTGGACACGGCGAGTACGAGAAAGTCGCTGTCCCTCGCCAATTCATCGGCAGAGCGGTAGACGGCGACATTCCACTTGGCTAACAGCTCTTCGTATTTCTCGGGATGACGCAGCAGGATGCCGCTCACGCGGAACCGATGGGGCAGCATGGCTGCAATGCGGAGGTAAAAGGTTGCCCGCCATCCGCCTCCAATTAAGCCGAACGTAATTACAGGTCGCATAATGATTCCTCTTATTCGTTGTATTTGTTCCTCTATTCAATACATGCAATCCTCATCCCACAAATCAACGGCCTATCTGCCACCACTTCTCACAAATTAATACCTGTTTTCCTCCGCTTCCCACATTTCCACCACCTGTTTGCCTCCACTTCCCACTATTCGACCGCTTATTTGTCTCCGCGTCTCAGCAGTCGTCGGCAACGAGTTGCCCCTTTGCGTATTGTTTGGGAGTGACGCCATAAGTTCGCTTGAACATACGGATAAAATAGCTGGCGTCCATCCCCAGCTTGTCGGCGACGCGATCCACCGTTATCCCCGGATAATCCTGAAACAACTGCACCGAGCGCCGCATGCGCAACTGCAACACATACTGTTGCGGAGTCATGCCAAAGTTGGCCACGAACAGCCGATGAAAATGCTGAACAGAGTAGCCGGCGGCTCTGGCCACGTTGGACAGCAGCAATCGTTCGCCATAATGATCGTGGATAAGCTTGACGGCGGCTTGCAGGGAGGGATTGGGCTGATCTGTCGGGTAGATCTTTTTGGTCGATTGCGCAGCGGGATGATGCCCCTCCATAAAGATGAGCAGCAGGTCGTACAGACGACGTGAAGCCTCGTAGGCATGCTCGCCGCCTTTGTTGATCGTATGCCAGATGCCCTCGAGCTGCAGCCAAAGCTCGTTGAAGTTAGGCGCTTCTCCCGCAAACAATACGAGATCGTCCATTTGCGACATCAATGCGTCCGCCATGCCGCCTCCGAAGGCGACGAAGCCCAGATGCCATACTTCCTCCGATTCGTCGTCGGAGCGGTAGCGGTGGCCGGTATGAGCGGGCAGCAGCAGAGCCATGCCCTTGGACACTGTAAATGTTTTGCCGCCGAGCATACGGAATGTTCCTTGTCCACTCCGAGTCAGGAACAGCTGGTGGGCAGGATAACCGTTCTCGCGGCGATCGATTTCCTTCTGCTCATGGCTGCCGACGCAGATGACGCTAAACGGCAGACGATGCTCCAAATTGGCGTTGTCGGCAAGGAGGAAAGGCATCATTGTCCGAAATTCACCTCATGTTAAGATTAGACGATTTATTGGCAGATCCGTTCTATGATTATAACGTGCCTTTGAACTAAGATCAAAGAAGGATAAGAGAATAATACGATTATGAGGTGAATATACGACATGATGATTAACAATAAGCCAATAAGTCCCAAGCTGCCCGTATTCATGCATGGAGCGGACTATAATCCCGATCAATGGCTCCATGATCCTTTCGTTTTGGAGGAGGATATCCGGCTGATGAAGCTTGCAGGCTGCAACGTAATGGCCATCGGCATTTTCTCCTGGGCATCGCTGGAGCCGAACGAAGGCGAATTCCGATTCGACTGGATGGACGGCGTCCTGGAGCGTTTCAAGAATAACGGCATCTATGCCTGGATCGCCACACCGAGCGGCGCACGTCCGGCTTGGCTGTCCGCGAAGTATCCCGAGGTGCTCCGCGTGGGCGCCAATCGCGTCCGCAATCTCCACGGGATGAGACATAACCATTGTTATACGTCGCCGGTGTACCGCGAGAAAACCGCCATTATCAACCGCAAGCTGGCGGAGCGTTACGGAGATCATCCCGCCGTAATCGGCTGGCATATCTCCAATGAGTTCGGCGGCGACTGTCATTGCGATTTGTGCCAAGAGGCGTTTAGAGCGTGGCTGCAAGAGAAATATGGCACGCTGGAATCGCTCAATATGGCCTGGTGGACGACATTCTGGGCACACACGTATACGGATTGGAGCCAAGTGGAGTCGCCGTCGCCGCACGGGGAGAACATGGTGCATGGCCAGAATCTGGATTGGCGCAGATTCGTAACGGCTCAGACCATTGCCTTCTGCAAGCATGAGATCGATTCGGTCAAATGGGCGAACCCCGATCTGCCCGCCACGACCAACATGCATATGATCGAAGGGCTGGATTATCGCCAATTCGCGGATGTGCTGGACGTTGTATCGTGGGATGCTTACCCGACTTGGCATCAAGGGAAGGACGGCGTCAAGCTGGGGGCATCCATCGGCTTTTATCACGATCTGTACCGCTCCATCCTGCGGAAGCCTTTCTTGTTGATGGAGAGCACGCCGAGCCAGACAAATTGGCAAGCCGTGAGCAAGCTGAAGCAACCGGGCATGCATCGACTCTCGTCTTTGCAAGCAATCGCGCATGGCTCGGATTCCGTGCAGTACTTCCAGTGGCGGAAAAGCCGCGGCTCCAGCGAGAAGTTTCACGGCGCGGTCGTGGATCACGTTGGGCATGAGCATACGCGCGTATTCCGAGACGTGGCCGAACTGGGCGGCACACTGGCAGATATTTCTGCGGTGGCGGGCTCGTCGACGCCTGCAGAGACGGCTATTTTGTTCGATTGGGACAATCGCTGGGCGGTCAAGGATGCGCAAGGTCCGCGGAATTCGGGCCTGCATTACGAGGACACTGTGCTAGCCCATCACCGCGCGTTGTGGGAGCAGGGCGTTATGACGGACGTCATCGGCAGCGGCGACGATTTCTCGCCGTATAAGCTTATCGTAGCTCCGATGCTGTACCTGTGCATTGAAGAGACAGGGCGCAAGCTGGAGGCATTTGTGGATAATGGCGGTACGCTTGTGACGACGTATTGGTCGGGCATTGTAAACGAGCATGACCTGTGTCATCTCGGAGGTTTCCCCGGTCCGCTCCGCAAGACGCTTGGCATCTGGGCGGAAGAGATCGAAGGGCTTTATGACGAGGATCGCAACGGTCTGTCCTTGCTTGCCGGCAATACACTGGGCTTGTCAGGCAACTACGAGGCGCGCGAGATCTGCGAGCTGGTGCATGCGGAGAGCGCAGAGGTGCTGGGACATTACACGGACAGCTTCTATGCGGGACGTCCGGCGCTGACCGTTAACAAACTAGGCGAGGGCAAAGCCTATTACATGGCGACGCGGCTGGGCGATGACTTCCTGCTCGACTTCTATAGGTCGGTTGCGGCCGAATCCGGCGCGGCTCGCGCGCTGCAGTCGGAGCTGCCAGCCGGTGTAACCGCACAACTGAGAACGGATGGGATATGGGATTATGTGTTCCTTATGAACTTCGGAGCTGAGGCGGCGGAAGTCAAGTTAGACGGCCGGCTCTATACGGACCTCGAGAGCGGCGAAGCGGAGGAATCGGTCGTATCGCTGCCGGTAAACGGCATTCGTATGCTGAAACGGGCGGCGGTACGAGGATAGCAGCAACAGGAGTGTTCGTGGTTGCAGCCGAGTGCGCCAGAGGAGTTAGCAGCGTGAAGCAAGGAGGTTTTAGGCATTCAGAAGCAACCTTTGATTTGGCTCGTTCCCGGGCTACCGACGGATCAGGTTTGCTTTTGACCGATTGAGAATCTAACGGACTCCTGCGACACTAATAGCCCATTTTACACAAGGATCAAATTCTAACGGACAAGAGCGTCGTTATATGGCCAAAACAAAGCAAAAAGCTACTCAGATGGGGTAAATAGTGGCGTGTGTGTCCGTTAGATTTTAGAAACATCGTTTAATCGAAGAATAGCGACGCTCCTGTCCGTTGCTAGAAGGACAAACTTGCACAACGGAGCGATCGAAATTGCCAGTAAGGGTGATTTTGTTCACGTATAGGAATGTTGACTTATAGGAAAACATCATTTTCCCATACTTTCTCTATCAGTACGTGATCGGCGAGGAGTGCTCTACAACAAACTATTCGTGGTGATGCCGGCCGCCGGTTGTGCGCCCCGAGGGCGTACCTATTTGTCGAAGGTTCGTGCTGTAGGTCGCCGATCAGCTTTGACCATCCAAACGCATCCCTTTGAACGATATCCCATCTACTCAGGAAAATCTCTTTTAGCATTGCTGGTACTCGATATGAAGCGATCGTCCTCACTCCCCTCTGAACGATATCCCGTCTGTTCAGGCAAGAATACGTAGTAACCTGTCCTGAATAGACGGGATATTCATCAAAGGAGGATCGCTGATAGTTAGCTCTATAACGAATCTTCTGAGTAGCGGGGATATTCATCATAGGAGGATCGCCGATAGTTAGCTCTAGGACGAATCTTCTGAGTAGCGGGGATATTCATCATAGGAGGATCGCTGATAGTTAGCTCTAGGACGAATCTTCTGAGTAGTGGGGATATTCATCAAAGTTGGATCGTCGATAGTTAGTTTTGAAACGAATCTCTGAGTATTGGGAAAGTTGATCCAGGCATGTGATGCGAATGTTTGTCGGAGGGGCAACTGGGCAGTATAAGTGTTTTGTTTGCCTGAAGGCAGACGAAAAAAGCCGAGAAAAGCCGAGAAAAAGCAATTGACAACATTTCCGTCTCTTGTTAACATTCATAAATAGTAATTATTACGAATTAATAACTGGCTAAAATAGTCGTTTTTTCCGAACTAAGATCGTAATGATTACGCTTATATGAAGCGCAACCGGCTACCGGTCATTAAGCGCAAAAGGAGATCAAGAATCATGAAGAGGAAACACGGTTGGTTGATGATGTTGCTCGTCCTTGCCCTGCTGGCAACGGCATGCGGAGGGAATAACGATGGAAAGGAGGGCGCCGCCGCGCCTTCAGGGGAACCGGCCCAATCGTCTCAGCATGACGATGCAGAGTCGAATCAAAGGGAAGAAGCCCCAGCAGAGGCCGGGCCAATCGAAGTCACGGACGATACAGAAACCAAGCTCACGTTCGACGGGCTGGTGGAAAAAGTCGCTTGCATCGTATCCCTCTGTATTGACGTGCTGGCCGAGCTGGGCATGGAGCCGGCCGCTATCGCGGAGAGCGGTGTTCGGGTCATCGCGAGCTCGCCGGAGTTTTACGGAAGCAAGGGAGAGTCCTTCCCGTCGATCGGCGGAAGCTTTTTCGAGCCTAGCCTGGAGGATCTCGTGACGGCGGCGCCGGAGCTCGTAATCGGCCTGAAAGGCGTCCACGACACGCTGAGGGAAGGGCTGGACGGTATAGCTCCGCTCTATCTCGCCAATCCCAAAAGCTATAAAGATTCACTGGAATTCCTGGAAAAGATCGGCGAGCTGACGGGCAGAACCAATGAAGCGGCGGCCGCGAAGGCGCGTTTCATGGAGAAGCTGGAAACGGCCAAGGAGAAAAGCCCGATGGACAAAAAGGCACTCATTATTTTCGGCTCGGACGTCAACTTCTCGGTTATAACGGCAACCGGGCTTGGAGGAACCGTCATGAAGGAGTTCTCGAACTATCCGTGGCAGGTGGAGAAGGCGGAGGACGATCCTTACGGAGAGGGCAGCGTGCCATATTCGCTGGAACGATTGCTTGTCGAGGATCCCGATGTCATCTTCGTCGAAAGTTATTCTTACAGCCCGGGCACGCTGCCCGTATCGGAGCAGCTCGCGGCTTCCCCGCTCTGGAGCAAACTAAAGGCGGTGCAGAATGGGCAAGTGCATGAAGTGCGTTCGCCGATCTGGGGCGACGGGCGGGGAACCCGCTCGCTTGGCATTCTAATGGACGAGGCGCTGGCCATCCTGTATCCGGATTTATTCTAGGAGGATTGAATATGCCAAGCGAGACTGTTGCGATCCCGAAGCCTATAGAGAGGCGTCCCCAAAGAAGACTGCTGCCAGCAGCGCTGCTTGGCTTCTTCGCGATAGCTGCGGTCATCGCCGTCGGCTTAAAGGGAGGCAGCCCATCGCCGTCATGGGGAGAGCTGGCGGGGCTGATTTCCGGAGAAGGAGATGCTTTGGTCCGGACGATCGTAGCGGAAATTCGGCTGCCCCGTATCGTGCTGGGGCTCATGGTAGGCGCCATGCTGGCTGTATCCGGTACGCTGATGCAAGGAGCGATGAACAATCGGCTTGCAGGCCCGGAATTGCTGGGCTTGTCCGCCGGGGCGTCGCTTGCTGCGGCCGCGATTCTTGTGCTGAGGCTGCCCGTGCCCTACCATCTGCAGCCGCTGTGTGTCTTGGCGGGAGGGCTGGCTGGTGGCGCCGTCGTTATCATAGCCGCAAGGATCGCCCGTGGAGCGGCGGGCATGCTGTTGATCGGGATGTCGGTCACGGCGATGCTGAACGGCCTGCTTATCGTGCTGATCGCCATGGGTACCAGCAATGACGTGAATCTGTTTTATGCGTATTTGCTGGGTTCGCTCGCCAACCGCGGCTGGGAGCAAGTACTTCGCGTGCTGCCTTGGTTCGCCGCCATGCTTCCCGTTGCGTTCGTTATTGCGAAGCGGGTTAATCTCTTGCAGCTTGGCGACGATTCGGCTTCGGGGCTCGGCATCAACGCTGGTCAATCACGAATTGTGATCCTGCTTGCCAGCGCGATGCTAGTGGCGTCGACGGTCGCCGAGTGCGGTCCAATCGGCTATGTTTCCTTGCTGGCTCCGCATCTGGCGCGAGCCGTCATACTTTCGCAGGACGCGCGTCTCGTATTGCCGGTCTCGGCGTTGATAGGGGCCGTAATGCTCGCCTTGGCGGATCAACTGGGGCGGCTGCTGTTCGCTCCGTTGGAGCTGCCCGTCGGCGTTTGGACGACGTTGATCGGCGGGACGGTCTTGCTGTTGATTCTGTCGAGAAAGAATGGAGGAGCATTCCATGGCGGACAATAAGGCTATTCCCGGAATTGGTGAACGGTCAGCCCGACATTCCCGCAGATTTTGGATCGTAACCGGTGTCCTGCTTGCCGTGCTGACGACGCTCGTGCTGCTCCATCTTGCCTTCGGCCGAACGCCGCTGTCCTTGGAAGAGATAATGGCTGCCCTGTCAGGAAACGGGCCGGATGGACACCGGCATATCGTCTGGAATCTGCGTCTGCCGCGGGCTCTTGTCGCCATGACGGCGGGAGGTCTTCTTGGACTTGCCGGAGCCATTCTTCAAGTCGTCATGCGGAATCCGCTCATGGAGCCAGGCTTGATCGGCGTGTCGGCAGGCGCGGTGTTGGCCGTCATATTGACGATGCAGTTCTCGACGGCCGCGATTCCCATAAACGGACGGATGCCGATTGTCGCATTGGGAGGCGCATTGCTCTCGATTGGCATGCTTTACATGATCAATGGGAGAACCGGCGGCAGCGGCCCGCGATTGGCGTTGATCGGCGTCGTGGCAGCTTCCGTGCTGCAGGCGGCGAACTCATTGCTTATGCTGAGACAGCAGGAGGGCTTGGCGTCCATCCTGCTGTGGTCGTTCGGTTCGCTTAACGGACGGGTATGGGCGCACTGGAACATGATATGGCCATGGGCGCTGGCGCTTGTTCCCTGCGCGCTGCTGATGGCAAGAAGGGCGGCGGTGCTGCAACTGGGCGACGAGACGGCGGTCGGGCTCGGTTTGCCCCTTTTTCGTACCCGGCTGCTCCTCTTGCTTCTTGCCGCGGCGCTGACGGCGGTATCCGTGTCCGCGGTAGGAGCCATCGGCTTCGCAGGTTTGATCGGTCCCCATATTGCGGCGAAGCTGGTCGGCCGGCATCCCGTCTATCTGTTTCCCGCAAGCGTATTGTTGGCGGGAACGCTGCTGATTGCCGCGGATTGGATCGCGGGGAGCGCGACGCTCTCCTTCTCGTTGCCGGGCATGGAGCATCGTGTGACGAGCCTGCCTGCAGGCGCGGTCACGACACTGCTGGGAGCACCGTTTTTTCTTTATCTGCTTCGTGGAAGCCTGGCGGGAAAGCGGGGGATCTGAGATATTTGCCAAACCTGGGATATACTAAGCGGGCATGGGATAAAGAACACCGGCATTAGGAAAGCGGGCATTTTTCAAGGATATCTCGGATAAAGGCGAGAAAAAACGATATCCACGGATCAAATGAATAAGAAGCAACTGCTGCGAGCGTTTTATTGGCTATCTTTGAATGGAAACAACCGTTTTTGAGCCGAAATGTCGTTTTACACCCTTCAATAAACGAGTTATGATCACTACATCATAAATTCGCTGAGTCTTCTTGAGGACAATGAAGAAGAGCGGGGGAACCAAACGGCGCTTATCGTTAAAGACAAGCGTCAGGGGTGAATCGGCATAACAACCGCCGTAGGGCTATCTAATGGCCCGAATCCGTCAGCTAACCTCGTAAGCGTTATTGGAATGGGTATGACTTCGGCTCGTTAAGCCGCAAGGTGCTGCCTTGCGGCTTTTTGCTGCGCAAAAAACGGCATGGGCCCGCCGGAATGCCGCAGCAGACGAAGTAGAAACCTTCCCTTCCAGCCAACCATGCACAGGGGAGATGAACGAATTGAAAAAATCAACGATAAAAAGGCTCCAGTCGGGCGGTGTCTCTAATGTTATCCGCGCTTAAACGAGTGTTGATCGGAAGACCGCTGAAGTCGACGGAGCTTGGCGAGCAGAAGTTGAACAAAACAAAAGCGCTGGCGATTCTCTCGTCGGACGCGTTGTCGTCCGTCGCATACGGCCCCGAACAAATTCTGCTTGTGTTAATGACCGTCGGCATGGCAGCGTTCTGGTATTCCATTCCGATCGGAATCGGCGTCCTGCTGCTGCTGACGGCGCTTATTCTGTCATATCGGCAAATTATATACGCCTATCCGCAAGGGGGCGGCGCTTACGTCGTCTCCAAAGAAAATCTGGGCAAGTACCCCGGCCTTATCGCCGGCGCATCTTTGTTGGTCGACTATATTTTAACGGTAGCGGTTAGCGTCTCGGCCGGAACCGATGCCATCACCTCCGCATTCCCGAGCTTGCATGCGTATACGGTGCCCATTGCCGTCGTATTCGTCATTCTGCTTACGCTGCTTAACCTGCGGGGCGTAACGGAGTCGGCGTCCGTCCTGGCTTATCCCGTATATTTGTTCGTTCTTGCATTGTTCGTTCTGATTGGAAAAGGATTGTACGACATGGCAACGGGAGCGATTCCGCAGGAATTGCATACGCCCATAGGGACGCCGGTGGCAGGCATCGGACTTTTCCTGCTGCTGAAGGCATTCGCTTCCGGCAGCTCCGCGCTGACAGGCGTTGAAGCGATCTCCAACGCGATCCCGAACTTCAGGAAACCCGCGCCGGTCAATGCCTCCAGAACGCTTGCCGCGATGGGGATTTTGCTCGCGGTGCTATTCTCGGGCATCGTTTTGATGGCCTACGAGTACGGAATCGCGCCGATTGCGGAGGCGACGGTCGTCTCGCAGATCGCGGAGGATGCGTTCGGGCGAAACTTCATGTATTATGCCATTCAGGGAACGACGGCGCTTATCCTCATCCTGGCGGCCAATACGGGTTATTCCGCTTTTCCGATGCTCGCGGTCAATCTGGCCAAAGATAAGTTTATCCCCAGAATGTTTACGGCGAGGGGCGATCGGCTTGGTTATTCCAACGGCATCATCATGCTTGGCATTTGTTCCATCCTGCTCATCGTGCTTTTTGGCGGACATACGGAACAGTTGATTCCGCTCTACGCGGTCGGCGTATTCATCCCGTTTACGCTGTCGCAATCCGGCATGATGCGCAAGTGGCTTCGCGAGAAGCCGGCCGGCTGGGGGATCAAGCTCGCGATTAACACGGTCGGCGCGGCGATCAGCCTAGTGGTGACGATGATGTTTTTCCTGACGAAGTTTCCGCAGGTATGGCCCGTGCTTGTATTTCTGCCCGTCCTGATCTGGGTGTTGCTCGGCATTAACAGGCATTACGGAGCGGTGGGCGAGCAGCTTGGCCTATCCACGGGCGAGCCGGTGGAGGTTATCGAAGGCAACGTTCTGATTCTGCCAGTGGCAGGGATCACTCATGTCGTGGAGCAATCGCTGAGCTACGCGAGATCGCTTGCCGCCAGCCAGATCATCGCGGTATACGTGCCGTTCGAGCGGGAGGAGGAAGCCGCGTTCCGGGACAAGTGGAGCAAGCTGCACCCGGACGTCAGGCTCGTCACCTTGCATTCGCCGTACCGGAGCATCATACAGCCGCTCATGAAGTTTATCGACGTCGTGGACCGCAAGGCCAAGGAAAATCATTACCAGGTGACGGTCATCATTCCCCAATTCATACCGAAGAAGGGCTGGCATAACTTTCTGCATAACCAGACCAGCTTCTACATCCGGACCCGTCTTTTGTATCAGAAGGACGTGATCGTCACGACCGTTCCTTACCATCTGAAAAAATAACTTTGCCGTCCCGCAAAAAGAACCCCCGGAATCGAGCAAGCCGAGCTTGCCGTTTCCGGGGGTATTTCTGTTGGCTGACATGCGCCTATTCGTTGATGACGAGTCGGCCCCGAATCAGCTTCCGCTCGTAGCTTGCCGTTGGATGGAGGATACGCCAAAGCAATTGGTCCACGGCTCTTACGCCCAGGATCTCTTCCTCGACGTTGACCGTTGCGACCGTCACGCCGGCATGAGAGTTGTCGAAGCCGGTAAAGACGACGCCTTCGCTGGATGGATCAAGTTCCTTCACCGCTTTGGCTAACAGGCTTGCGTAATAATCGTTGGCGCAGACGAAAACCTGAGGGAGCGGTCTTGTCGCAAATGCTTCTCGCAGCGCCTCGTCGCAGCCCTCGTATTCATACTGGAGCAGAGCCGGAATCTGATGCTGGGGAAGCCCGGCATCCATCAGTGCGGCATTAAAACCAAGCCAGCGCTCATAGAAGCTATAGGCATCGGCGATTTTGCCAACGAATTGGTACTCCCGATATCCCTTGCCGAGCATCGTCGACATGATTTCGGTTATGCCGGCCAGATTGTCGGAGAAGATACTGTCGCATGGGAAGCCCTTGTCCCAATGGTCGACCATGACAACGGGCTTGCCGAGGCGACGGCATTCGTGGAGGATGGGCGATGCGATGCTTCCGACGGCAAGCACCCCGATGATGGCTTCCGGGTTCAACAGCGAGAATAACGAGTGGATGTCGGGTTTGACCAGCGTAACAAAATGAATGCCCTTCTGGTTCAACGCGGCTGATATCCCTTCGAACAGCGGCCCCCAGTAAGCGGATTCCGGATTCTGCGACCTTACGTCCGGGAAGAGGACAAGCAACGTTCCCGTCCATTGACGTCGTTCCTCCTCCGCTTGCGTTTGCTCGTCGCGTCGCCAGGGCGTTACAGGGGGGGATATTTCCTTTCGGTAGCCAAGCTCCGCCGCTTTCTGGAGAATCAGCTCTCTGGATTGCGCGCTTACGCCGGACTTGCCTGCTAGCGCGCGCGATACGGCATATTTGGACAAGCCGACGCTGTCGGCGATTTCTTGCATCGTTATTTTGGCTCGCATTAGACTTCTCCTCGATGTTTAATGGGAATCCGGGATTGTTTATTTAAACGTAAAATCTAACAGACACACGCGACGCTATTTGTCCAATTTTTAACCTCAAACAAATCTAACAGACAGGAGGGACACTATTGGGTCGTAACGGAGCCAATATGCGCGATGATGATGCCAATAAGGTCGAGTATGACCGTTAGATTTTCGAAAACCTAAAAAATCGAAGAATAGCGTCATTTATGTCCGTTAGGCTGCGATAAAACTTGAGGTCATTCAGCAACAAATAGTCTGCGCTAAGTGTAGCATTGAACGCCGGAAAATCGCAACCATGGGGGAATAGATGGACCTAACAAATCCTAACAAAATAAAAATTGACCATAAAATTAGGATTTGTTATCATTTGTTATGAACATGTTGATAGGTAAATGATGCAAGGAACAGAAAAAGCGATGACAGCAATCAGCACTCAGTACTCAACATATAGCGAGGAGAGGATATTATGAATAGATCTGTAACAACTAGCCAAGTAGGGCAAGAGACCGTGCAAACAGCGCTGAAGGATTGGAAGTTCAAGGCTTGCCGGGAATCGGAGTGGCTGCAGGCCGTTGTGCCGGGCTGCGTGCATACCGACCTTCGCCGCAACGGCATTATCGAAGATCCTTTTTATGCGACCAATGAACATGATCTGCAATGGATCGACAAGCTGGACTGGGAATACGAGACGGTTTTCGATCTGACGGAAGATCTGCTGGCGATGTCCGTGCTGGAGCTTGTTTTCGACGGATTGGATACGTATGCGGACGTAACGTTTAACGGCAAGTTGATCTTGTCCGTCAACAATATGTTCCGCTCCTGGCGAGCGGATGTAAAGGGATTGGCGAAGCCGAGCGGCAATCAGCTTCATATCCGCTTCCGCTCGCCGGTGACGGAGGATCTGCCGAAGATCGAGCGTCTGGGCTATAATTTGCCGGCAAGCAATGATCAGTCCGAGCTGGGCGGTCTCGGCGAAGACAAGATTAGCGTATTCGCAAGGAAAGCGCCTTATCATTACGGTTGGGACTGGGGTCCCCGCTTTGTCACCAGCGGCATCTGGCGCGAGGTTCGCGTCGTGGGCTGGAACGACGTCCGTGTGAACGACGTGTTCGTAAACCAGGAGCAAATATCGGCGGAAGCCGCCAAGCTGACCGTGGAAGTGGAGCTGGAGAGCGTCCGCGGCGCCGAAGGCAGCGTAAAGATTACCGCAGGAGGTTCGGAATGGAGTCTCGCGGTCAACCTTCAGCCTGGCGTTACTGTCGTGAAGGTTCCCGTGGAGATCGCGGAGCCGAAGCTGTGGTGGAGCAGGGGGCTGGGCGAGGCTCATTTGTACCATTTCCGCGCCACGTTTACGGAAGCGGGATCGGCGAAGCCGATTGCCGAGAAGGCGGTTCGCACGGGCCTGCGATCCGTTCGTTTGGTTCGCGAGAAGGACGAGGCGGGAGGCACGTTTTATTTTGAGCTGAACGGGGTTCCGGTGTTCGCCAAGGGCGCCAATCATATTCCGAACGACAGCTTCCTGACGGAAATCACGGAGGAGCGCTACAGACACGAGATTGCCTCGGCGGCTGAGTCGAACATGAATATGCTCCGCATATGGGGCGGCGGGATCTACGAGCAGCCCGCCTTCTATGAGCTATGCGACGAATACGGCATTATGGTATGGCAGGACTTTATGTTCGCATGCAGCATGTATCCCTGGGACGAACCGTTTCTCGAGAGCGTAAAGCTGGAGGCGCGGGAGAATGTGAAGAAGCTGCGCAACCATCCTTCCATCGTTCTCTGGTGCGGCAACAACGAGATCGATTCCGCATGGGCGGAGTATGACGAGACGGGAGGCTGGGGCTGGAAGAAGAATTATACTTCGGAGCAGCGCGCGAACATCTGGGCGGGCTACGAGAGCATCTTCCACCGCATTTTGCCGGAAGCCGTTAACGAGCTGGCTCCAGGGTCCGATTATTGGCCGTCCTCGCCGATGATCGATTTGACTGGAGATATTGGCCAACATGCTCATCCGCTGTCTACGGAAGGCGATATCCACTATTGGGGCGTTTGGCATTCCGTCGAGCCGTTCGAGAATTATAATGTCAAGGTCGGCCGCTTCATGAGCGAATACGGCTTCCAGTCATTCCCGGAATACGACAGCGTGCGGACGTTTGCAGAAGAGGTCGACATGGAGCTGGAATCCAAAGTCATGCTGGCGCATCAGAAAAATGGCAACGGGAACAGGCTCATCAAGGAATATATGGATATCTACATGAACGAGCCCAAGGATTTCCCTTCGTTTCTGTATATGAGCCAGGTGCTTCAAGCCGAGGCGATGAAGACGGCGATCGAGGCCCATCGCAAGCGGATGCCTTATTGCATGGGGACGCTCTACTGGCAGATGAACGATTGCTGGCCGGTCGCCTCATGGGCGGGCATGGACTATTACGGCAAATGGAAGGCGCTGCAGTATTATGCTAAAACAAGCTTCGCCAACACGATTCTGTCGTTCGACCGCTCCGAGGGGGGCGAGCTTCGCGTCTATGCGATCTCGGATTCATTGACTCCGGCGGAAGGCGAGCTGCGATTAACGTTGCATGCTTTCGACGGCGAGATTCTTGCGCAAGAGACGCTGGAGGCGACGGTCGGAGCCAACACGTCGACGCTTGTCTATGCGGCAGACGAAGCGAAGTGGCTTGACGGCCGCGACGCGGGCAGCATCGTTCTTGTCGCGGAGCTTGTCCAAGGCGATGTGACGATCAGCCGGAAGGAGCATTATTTCGCTTACGCCAAAGGGCTGAAGCTGGGATCGGCCGCCGTCGTTGTGACGGAGGTGGAAGGCAGCGGAGGGACGCGCTTCCTCGTCTCCTCGAACGTGCTGGCGAAGCAGGTATGGCTGCGCGCCGAGCGGGAGGGCCGCTTCTCCGACAACTTCTTCGACGTCGTGCCGGGCAAGCCGATCGAGGTGGAATTCCAGCATCGCGCGCCGGGTCAGGCATTCGGCGTCCCGGCTGCGGCCGGACTCGTAACCGCGACTTCGATGATCGACTACTTGGCTTAGTCCAACGTGGATATAGCGGGCGTCATCGATTTTTAGAGGTAGAGAGGTAGAGAGAGATAGATAAAGATAGATAGAGAGAGAGTATAGGGGTAGAAATGGAGCAGTGCTTGGCAGGCACTGTTCCATCTCTTTTTTTTTTTTGGAAATTATGCAATCCTTGAAAAATCTAACAGATCCCAGTGGCATTTTTTGCCTTTGATGAAGCCTAAAACTAAGCATTATTCGTCCTCGCTACTAGCCTGTTCTGCCCCCCGGCTCAGCACAATAAAGCGGATAATTCCGCTATAAAAGTCCAATCGCCCCCGGCTCAGCACAATAAAGCGGATAATTCCGCTATAAAAGCCCAATCGCCCCCGGCTCAGCATAATAAAGCGGATAATTCCGCTATAAGGTCGGATGATGAGGATGTGGCTGGTTTTGTCGATTGTATTCTTGTTGACTAGGAGCTTGAGAAGCTATGCGTAACCTCAAACTACAGATAATGACGATGTAGCTGCCTTTTGAACGTAGGTTTTAGATGGCATGCTCCAATCTTTTTCTCTTGGCAACGAAAAATAGAGAAGCTAGTATATAAACAAATGAAGGGGGAGGAAGGGGCCGTTGGATGATCAAGAGCAGACTTAAGAAAATATCCAATATGTCATTATTTTACAAAATATTGGTTACTTTTCTTTGTATTATGACACCATTGTTTGCGCTAAGCCTGCTTGTCAATGAATTGGGTAAATCGGAAGTCAAACGTCAAATCTCAAATTCAATCTCCATGAACACCCACTATTATTTCAAATCGCTGGAGGAAGAGCTGGAGCGGATCATACTTGCCCAGCAGCAATTTATCAATGACGAGGATCTAATCCAGCTTAGCTTCGAAACGCCCGTTCTGACGGAATATCAACGGACGCGAGCGATTAACCAATTGGTTAAAAGGCTGCATGTCCTCAAGGATTCAAGCGGCTACATCCAGGATGTCAGCCTGTATATTAAAGCGATTGACAGCACCCTTATGACCTCCAATCGCTCAACCGGCGATTTGTCCCCAGCCCAGGAAGCAGAGGAAATCGTAGAGGCGACGCGTCTGAGCGGTTCCCCGATGACGTGGTGGAAAGACCGCCTGTATTTGAATTTGCATTTGTCGCCGCTGAGAGCGCTTGCAGCAACCGGACAACAGGCGCATTTCGTGCAAAATATCGAGTTATCCACCGATGCGCTGCGCAAAGCATTGGCTGCCTTTCCGCAGGAAGGCGCTGCCATATTGGTCAACGCGCATTGGCAAATTCATAACGACCGGTACACCGCGCAGCTCCAGCCGATGCTGGAACAATTAGCCCCGTATATTGCCCAAGAGGATCATTTTACCCGCCCGGTCAAAATCGGCAGCGACACGTATCTCGCGGTCTATGAAAAATCGTATTTCCTGGATACCGCGCTGCTGTTCTATTTTCCGGAAAATATCATTGTCGGACAGCTTAAAAACTACGGCTTATGGTCCTGGCTGCTCATTGGCTGCTCGCTTGTCATCGTCATCCTGTTCTCGTACGGCATCTACTTGCTGATCCACCGCCCGATGCAGCTATTGGTCAAACGGTTCCGAAGCGTGGAGGAAGGGAATTTGCAGATTGCAGCGCCGCTTCAGCGGGGCGACGAGTTCGGGTACCTGTTTAACCGGTTTGATCGGACGGTTCAACGGCTGAGCCAATTGATCGACGAACTGTACGTCCAGAAAATCCGCCTGCAGCAGTCCGAGCTAAAGCAACTGCAAATGCAGATCGCTCCTCATTTTTTGTACAACAGCTTTTTTACGCTGCAGCATCTGATTCGGAATGATGAAAATGAGGCGGCCCAGCGGGTCGCGCGGAATTTGGGCGATTACTTTCGGTATATTACACGCAACGGCCAGGAGGAGGTCAGTCTGGGTGAAGAGTTCAAGCATGTTTGCGCCTACGTGGAAATCCAGAAGATGAGATTTGCCAACCGGATCGAGGTGGAGGCGGACGTGTTGCCCCTCTCCTTGCAGGCGCTGCCCGTTCCAAGACTCATTTTGCAGCCCGTAGTAGAAAACGCTTTTGAGCATGGTTTGGATCATGTGGTGGCAGAGGGCAAGCTCAGCCTGCGTTTTGAGCTTCGCAAGGACCAACTGGCTTTTATCGTCGAAGAAAACGGTACAGGAATGGATCAAATCGAATTAGCCGGGCTTGTCCGCAAGCTGACGCTTGGCGAAGAGATGGAGACGACCGGACTGATCAATATCCACCGCAGGCTGAAGTTGAGGTACGGAGAGCGGGGAGGCATTGAAGTGAGTCGCAGCGTGCTGGGAGGATTGCGCGTAGAGCTCTTTATTCCAATCGAAGGGGAGAATGACGATGTATCGAGTGCTGATCATAGATGACGAGCCGATGATTGTCGAAAGTCTGGAGCAGACGCTGCGGGAGGAGAAGCAGTGGGAGCTAACGATTTATCAGGCGTTTAATGTGTACGATGCGCTGGATTGCATGGGGCAGAACCGGGTGGATATCGTCTTGTCCGATATCCGAATGCCGGGCATGAGCGGCATCGAGCTGCATCAGCGCATCAAGTCGAGCTGGCCGCGCTGCCGGTTTATCTTTGTGACGGGATACAACGAATTCCACTATGCCCGAGATGCTATTCGTACAGGCGGGGTGGTCGATTATGTGCTTAAGAACGAAGACAGCGGCGTTATCATAGAGGCCGTCCGGAAGGCGATAGCCGAACTGGATGAGCTGGAGGACCGGAGCAGCTACTTGCATCACGTGCAGGGCAAGCTTCATGTAGCGCTCGCCGCACTGCGCAAAGATACGATGTTCGAGCTGATGCGAAGCTTGCCCGCCGATCCGGTCGTCGTCAAGGGCAAGCTCGAAGCGGCGGAAATCGGCTTGACGCCATCGGAACCGCTGCTTGTGGCCATCGGGAGGCTGGATCCCCTCGATGCCGACTGGAGCGAGGCGGACTGGGAATTGCTCATGTTTGCGTGCCAAAATATCGCGGAGGAATATTTGGATCCCACGATCGTTCATGCAACCGTGCAATACAGTCGCCATCAATTTATTTGGTTTATGCAGTCCAAAGGGGAGGCGGATTCGCATGCGTGGAAGCATCTTGCCTCGCGGGCGTACGACATCATGGAGGCCGTGCAGGAGACATGCAGGAGACTGCTCAAGCTGCCGTTGTCTGCAGCGTTGGGACGGGAGCCGGTAGCATGGGAGCGGCTCGGCAGCCAGTTCGAGCATCTGGCCGCGCTGTTGGATGGGCATTCGCATGGCGAGCAGGAGTGGCTGATTCAGGATTCCGAGCAACTGGCCAGTCGAAGATCGATTTCAGTGGATGTCGGCGCAGAGACAAACGGGCAGGAGGACCGACTGATCCTGGTTCTGCACCGATATATCCAGAGCAATCTGGGCGGCGACCTGTCTCTCGTCAGGCTTGCGGAGCAGGTTCACCATAGCCCCAGCTATTTGTCCAGACAATATAAACGGATTACCGGCACGATGCTGTCGGATTACATTACGGAGGAGCGCATGAGGCTGGCCCAAAGGCTGCTGGCTTCATCGACGATGAAAATTCAGGAAATTGCCTCTCAAGCCGGTTATGAAGCCGCGCCGCAATTCAACCGGTCGTTTAAGAAATGGTGCCAGATGACGCCCCAGGGGTACCGCGATCGACACTTCGCATTGAGCAATGATCAAACTACGCAATAGATGCTAAGAAAAACAACAATGGCAAATAGCGGGCGGAAACCCGATCCCTTAAGCTAGATATGAAAGCAAATACGACTTTTGGGGGAATGCACGATGAAAGCCAAAAAAGCCAAGCTGGTAGCAATCTGCGTGTTGTCGCTGCTGCTCGTGATCGTCTCGGCTTGCTCGAACTCCGGCAGCCCGAGCAACGGCAGCCCGAACAACGGCAATAACGGTGCCGTAAATAACGGCGATACCGGCACAGACACTGGCAACAAAGATGACGGGGAAGTCATCGACCCGATGGGCAAAATCGATCCGCCGGTCGAAATAACGGCGATTCGCCCGCTGGACTCCACGACCAAATTCGCCGAAGGCGAATCCATTGAAAACAACGCCTGGAACCGGCTGTACGAGCAGGAATTCGGCATCAAGCTTAAATATTTGTGGGTCGCGGATACGAGCCAATACGATCAGAAATTTAATGTGGCCATGGTATCCGGCAAGCTGGCGGACATTATGCCGGTCAACGCCATTCAGTTCCAGCAGTTGGTCGATGCGGATCAGCTCGAGGATTTGAGCGAAGCGTTGGAAAAGTACGGAACGGAGAAATCGAAGCTGCTGCTGGAGAAAGACGGCGGCGTGGGACTCGACTCCGCAACCTTTGGTGGCAAGCTGCTTGGCCTGCCGCTGGCAAGCAGTTATACGGACAACGCCCCGCTGCTGTGGGTGCGCACCGACTGGCTGGAGAAGCTGGGATTGCCCGAGCCGAAGACGATGGACGACGTGCTCGCGATTGCCGACGCTTTTGTCAATCAGGATCCCGACAACAACGGACAGAAGGATACGTACGGACTGGGCGTCGAGAAACTGTTTTACGGCTCGGTGCCGGGGCTGCAAGGATTTTTTAACAGCTACCACGCTTATCCGGAAATTTGGGTCAAGGACGACGAAGGCAAGCTCGTCTACGGAAGCATCCAGCCGGAGATGAAAGAAGCGCTCGCCAAGCTGCAGCAGATGTATAAAGACGGTTTGATCGACCGCGAGTTCGGGGTCAAGGATGCGGAGAAAATTTTCCAGGCCGTCAACTCGGGCAAGATGGGCATGTTCTACGGCTTGATGTATGCGCCGTTGTTGTTCCAGGATGGCAAAACCAATGATCCGAACATGGATTGGAAGGCATTCCCGCTGCCGTCTATTGACGGAGAGGTTGCCAAGCCGCAAACGCCATTTACCGTAGGGCGTTATTACGTGGTCCGCAAAGGCGTCAAAAACCCGGAAGCGGCCGTGAAGATGCTGAATGCTTTCCATCATGGCTGGGAGGACAAATATCCGCCGACCGAAATTACGCAAGACGGGGATATCGAGAAATGGCATTATGCGCTTGTCACCGGCTCCAATCCGACGCAAAACCTGGATATGTACGTCAAAGTAACCGAAGGTCTGGAGAAAAACGATACGTCTGGCTTCGATGCGCCCGGGCAGAACGTATTCTACGACAGCATAGTCAAGTTCAGGGAAGGCGATATGAGCGGCTGGGGCTACACCCGCGTGTACGACGCGCAGAAGCTGCTTTATGAATACAACCAGAACAACGGCTACCAAATGACCGAATATATTGCCGGTCCAACGCCAACGATGGTCGAGAAGGATTCGACCTTGAAGAAGATGGAGCTGGAGACGTTTACCAAAATCGTCATGGGCGAAGCTTCAATTGACGAATTCGACGACTTTGTAAGCGATTGGAAAAAGCTGGGCGGCGACGTCATTACCGAAGAAGTAGCGGCATGGCATAAGAGCAAAAACGGAAATTGACGGAGGGGGGGCGGCCGGCATGGCGGTCAGGACAGTGACTGGAGAAATATCGGCAGACCGCCTCGGCATTGTATTGCCGCATGAGCATGCCTTTATCGATTTGCGCAAGCTGGTTCCCGAGCCGCAGTCCATCTCCGGCAAGGTGCTGGCGCAAGAGAAGGTTCATATGGGCAACCTGGGCGTGCTGCAGCGGAATCCTTATGCCGTACTGGACAATGCGTTGATCGAGGACGAGAACGTCATCAAGCAAGAATTGCTTGCCTTCAAACGGGCGGGCGGCAGCACGATCGTGGATCTGACGCTGCGCGATATCGGGCGCGATCCCAATCTGCTGGCGGGGCTGTCCCGGGAGCTTGGCCTGAACATCGTCGCCGGCTGCGGCTACTATATCCAGGCTTCGCATCCGCCGGACATGGAGGAACGGACGGTGGAAGGCATTGCCGAAGAATTGGTAGCGGAAATACGCTTCGGCATGGACGGCACGTCGGTAAAAGCAGGCGTTATCGGGGAGATCGGAACCAGCGCCGTTATCCATCCCCATGAACGAAAAGCGCTGCTGGCGGCGGCCCTTGCCCAGCAAGAGACCGGACTCGGCGTCCACGTTCATACCGATCTGTGGGCGAGGCAAGGGCAGGAGGTTATGCGGATCTTGACGGGCGAGGGCGTGCCTCCCCACAAAATCTGCATCAACCATGTCGATGTCGATATCCATTTGGATTATTTGAGGGCGCTGCTCCATGCCGGAGCCATTATCGAATTCGACAACTTCGGCAAGGAATTTTATGCGGACCGGCGCCATCGGAGCGTGCTGAAGGGGCTGTTCGCCCGCGACATCGACCGGGTGCGGAGTATCAAGCTGTTGATCGATGAGGGATTTGAGCATCAGATCATGATTTCCACCGACGTTTGTCTAAAGACGGCGCTGCGGCATTACGGAGGCTGGGGCTTCGACCATATGCTGACGAACATTGTGCCGATGCTGGAGGATGAAGGCGTTACGGCGGACGAAATCGAGATTCTGATGCGCGTCAATCCGGCGCGTTTCCTGGACGACGGGCGTCCGCCGCAGTCGTCGGCGGCATCGGAGCCCGCAGAGGAGGCTCGCGATGCGATTCATTGATGCCAGCTGCGCAATCGGTTATCGGACAGTCAATTACGAGATCGTCAACCATGAGCGTTTCTACGTGCAGGAGCGGGTAAAGCAGGCCCGGGATGGCCGGGAGTTGATCGAGGAGCTTGATTTTTGCGGCATTGACCAGGCGGTCATCAGCCATAATGCCATGATCGATGTGGATCCCGGCTACGGCAACAAGCTGGCGGCGGCGGAAGCGGCCGGCTCGGGCGATCGGCTGCTGCCCTCGTGGGCGATCGCTCCGCCGGTGACCGAGCCGGAATATGCGCCGTCGGTGCTATTTCCAGCGATGCAGGCGGCCGGCGTGAAGCTGCTGCGGGCCTACCCGGCCCGCAATCGCTACATGCTCGGGCGCGTGGCGATGGATCCGCTGCTCGGCGAAATCTCGTCGCTGCGCATCCCGCTTTATTTGTCGCCGAGCGAAGGGTGGGAACCGATCTATCAGGTCTTGCAGGAATATCCCGATCTCACGGTCATCTTGACCAATTACGGATTGTGGAGCCACGCGCGATTGACCTTCCCGCTGCTCCGGGCGTACCCGAACTTCTACATCGAAACCGGAGACATGCAGACCGCGGGCGAAATACGGGAGATTTGCCGGCTGTTCGGCCCGGAGCGGCTGCTCTTCGGCTCGGGGTTTCCGAGCAACGCCATCGGCGGGCCCTTGGCGACATTGCGCGGCAGCGGGATTCCGGAGGAGTCGATGGCTGCGATCGCTAGCGGCAATCTGCTGCGCATATTGGAGGAGGTGGCAATATGAGCGTGTCAGGCAAATCCGTGATGGCGAATCGTTCCCGGCTTGCGCAGGAATTTATGGAGCTTGGCCGGCTGGAAAGCTTGCCGATTATCGACATTCATACGCATATGGGGCCGTTCTACGGCACTTATTTGCCGGAGGCCCCGCTGCCGCGCATGCTGGCCGAGATGGAGCGGGAAAATATCGCCTGGATCGTATCGGCGCCGCATAGCGCGTTGTTCGATCCCATCGCGGGCAATCGCGAGATTGTCGCTGCCATGGCGGACTATCCCAAACAAATTTATGGTTACTATACCGTAAATCCTCACTATTCGGATCGTATTCATGAGGATTTGGCGGTATATGACGCAATCGACAACTACGTCGGATTCAAGCTGCTGCCGGACTATCATAAGTATCCGCTTACAGGCGACAGATTCACGCCCGTCTATGAATTTGCCAATGAGCGCGGGCTGCTGCTGCTCTCCCATACGTGGGGGCACAGCCGTTACAATCCGCCGGGGATGATCGCGGAGCTGGCCGTCAAATATCCCAATATTCGTTTCCTGATGGGGCATTCCGCTCCGGGCGAAACGGATTACGCGATCGAAGCGGCGGCCTCTCTGCCCAATGTATATCTGGAGCTGTGCGATACCGGGCGATTGAACGGACTGATCGCCAAGATGGTTCGGGAAGCGTCGTCCGAGAAGGTCGTTTTCGGGACGGACTTCCCCTGGTATGATCCGCATTACATGCTGGGCAGCGTGCTGTTCTCCGGCATCGACGATCGCGAGATAAGCAATATCGTACATGACAACGCGGCGGCTCTGGTCGGCGGAGTGCTGCAGCGAAAAGCAAAGCGAGGATGAATGGAATGGCTGAATTAATCGAATCGTTCGAAACGGCAAAAGGGAATATGTTTGGCGACTTGCTGTCCAAGCGGGAGCAAGGCGGCAAGCTGAAAATCGGATTGGTTACCGTCGCTTTCTTTGAGTATTGGCGGATGTTCTCCCCGGAAATGAAAGGCAACGTCACCGGAGACATGGCGCATCTGCATGACCAATTGCAGCAGCGTCTCCCGTTCTGCGAGATACTCTGGCCGGGGCTGATCGACACGCTGGACGCGGCCGAGCAAGCCGGCCTGGAGCTGGCGGAGCGGCAGGTCGACCTGATCATTTACGCGGCGGGCACGTATTGTCCGGATTACATGGCGATCCAATTGCTGGAGCATGTGCGGCAGGCGCCGGTGCTGATGTTTAATACGCAACGCGACAGCCGCATCAATCTCAAGACGAATTATGAAAACATTATTCGCAACAGCGCCTTGATTGCCAATATGCAGCTCGCGGCTTCCTTTCGCAAGATGGGCTGGTACAAGGACTTGCACGTCGTGGTCGGTTCGCTGGACGATGAAGCCTCGTATGACGAAATCGCCTGTTATGCCCGCGCCCTCAAGGCCTACAAGGAGCTGAAGCGCGTGAACCTGGGCGTCATCGGCCATGTATTCCGCGGCATGTACGACTTCGAATATGACAAGACGATGGTGAAAGGCACGCTCGGTCCCAATCTGATCGCCGTCCAATTAAGCCATTTGCTGGAGCAATACGAGCAGGCGGGAGACAAGGAAACGGAAGAAGCGGTCGCCGCCGCCCGGCAGCAATTTCATATCGTCGGCGTGGGACAAGACGATATGGACAAGTCGGCGCGGATGTATGTAGCGCTTCGCCATACGCTGGAGCGTTTCCGGCTCGACGGTTTGACGCTGCTCGGCCAGCATTACGTGGAGCAGAAGACGGGAACGACCTCTTATTTGGCCCATACCTTGCTTCACGAGGAAGCGCAGTACGTGACGAACACGGAAGGCGACGTGCACGGGCTGATCATCATGAAGCTGATGCATCTGCTGACGGGCAAAGTGCCCGCTTACGCGGAATGGGGCGAATTCGACGAGGAGCTGAACGCGCTGCTTATGGTCCATCATGGCTTCGCCGATCCCTCTTACGCCGCCGACCGCGGCAGCGTGCAGGTAAACCGGTCGCCGGAGCAATGGGGGCTGGAAGGAGCGGGATTCGGCTTCGAATATACGCTGAAGCCGGGCGTCGTGACGGTCAGCCATCTGATCAACGATGCGGAAGGCTACAAGATGCTGATTGTGAGGGGAGAGGCGCTGCACATTCCCGAGAATATCCCGTGCGAGGAAATTACGGCCGTCGTCAAGTTCGAACAGCCCATCAAACTTTTGTTGCGGCGGCTCATCAAGGAAGGTTTCGCGCATCACTGCATTATCGGATACGGCGACCTGACCGCCGAGTTGGCGCATGTAGCCGACTTTATGGGCATTCGCAAAATGGTGTACGAAGGGAGCGGGGAAGCATGAGCAACGAAGCACGGACAGGCGGCAGCGCATCCATCCCGGCGTCGGAGTTCCGCGAACGGGCGGAACGGCTGCAGGCGTTGATGCAAGCGCGGGGGATGCAAGCATGTCTTGTTTATGGAGACGAATACCGCAAGGAAAACCTGCGTTATATAAGCAACTATTGGCCGCTGTTCGAACGCGGGGCGGCGGTGGTGCCGTCGACGGGCGAACCGATTATTATCGCGGCTCCGGAAGGGGAGCAGCTGTGCAGGGAAATGGCGGCCTGGAGCGATATCAGGCTGCTGCAGGAGTTTACATGCGTCACGGTGCCCGACACGATCGAATATCCCAGGGCCGATTATGCCAGTCTTGGCGCCATATTCGCGGAGCTTCGCGCGGCGGGGCCGCTTGCGCGCATCGGCATTGCCGGGCTGCAGGACATCCCGGAGCCGCTTATGGCGATCATTCGGGCGGCCGCGGGAGACGCGGAGCTGGCGGATGCCGGCGGACTGCTGTATGAGCTGCGGATGACCAAATCCGCGCACGAGATCGTTTGCCTGCAGGAAGCGGCGCGCATCGCGGATGCGGGCTACCGGCGGATGATCCGGGAGGTGCGGCCGGGCATGACGGAGCTGGAGCTGGCGGCGCTGGCCTATGGTGAATGCACGAAGGAAGGCGCGGAGTTTATGCCGTTTATCGTGCTTGCATCCGGGGCGCGCGTGGATACCATCATCGGCCGTCCAACCCGCAAGGTCATTGCGGACGGGGATATGGTAATGGCGGCAATCGCCGTGCAGTACGAAGGTTATGTCGCCACCGTGGGATTCCCGTTTGTGGCCGGGACGATGTCGGAAGGCCAGCGACGGTTTATCGACATCCTGGTGGAGGCGGAAGAAGGGGCGCTGAACGAGTTAAAGCCGGGTGTTCCAATGGGACAGTTGGTTCGTGCGGTGAAGGAACGGTTTGCCCGGCATGGGGTAACCGAATACGACCTGTATCCCCCGATGCATGGCTGCGGACTGGCCGAAGCGGAGTCGCCGTATCCCGACGAGCACAGCGAAGCGCGGTTTGCCGCGGGCATGACGGTCAATACGGATGTCAGCTTGTTCGGGCACCCGCATGGCTCGAACCGGATCGAAGAGAGCTTGCTCGTTACGGACGAGGGTTATCGCTCGATGTCCGGGCTGGTGCGCCAGCTGAGCAAAACCTGGCGTGAAGAAGGCGTTATTGAAGCGAGATAGAAAGGAGATCACAACATGGAGAAGCAAGGGAAGCGCAACTGGTATGTAATCGACGGCTATCTCCCCTATAAAGGCAAAGTGATGGACGAACCTTTCGAAGGCCATGAAGCCATTATGATTCTGAATTGTCACGACGAAGACGCCGATATCGCCATGGATATTTATTACGAGGATCGCGAGCCCGATCTGAACATCCCGCTCACTGTAGCGGCGCGGCGGGTCAAGTGCTTCCGCATGGACCGTCCGGAGGATATCGGAGGCATCGCGCTGGAGCGGCAGTGCCAATATTCCTTGCGTTTCCGCAGCAATATCGAAGTCGTGCTGCAATACGGCCGCATGGATATTGCCCAGCCCAATCTGGCGTATATCGGACTGATGGGTTACGGCGAATGAACAAAAAAGCCAAAACCAAACGGGAATTGCCCCTGCATTTTATGCTGCTGCCGGGCGCGCTGCTGCTGATCGTATACAGTTATATCCCGATGACGGGCGTCGTCATCGCATTCCAGAAATTCGTGCCGATTAACGGATTGTTCGGCTCCAAGTGGATCGGCCTGGACAATTTCCGCTACGTGCTGCAGATGCCGGACATCTGGCAAGTGCTGTGGAACACCATTTTTATTGCCAGCATGAAAATAATCGTGGGCCAAATCGTGCCCATTGCCATTGCTTTGTTGTTAAACGAAATGAGGAACGCCCTGATCAAGCGCGGGGTACAAACGTTGATTTATTTGCCCCACTTTCTGTCTTGGGTCATTTTGGGTGCCATTCTCGTCGATATTTTGTCGCCTTCCCAAGGAATCGTCAATCAGGTGCTGGGAGCTATCGGGCTGGAACCGGTCTATTTTCTGGGCAGCAACAGCTGGTTTCCGGGCGTGCTGATTGCTTCCGAGGTGTGGAAGGAGTTTGGCTTCAGCACCATCGTCTACCTGGCGGCCATCACCGGCATCAATCCGGCTTTGTACGAAGCGGCGATCGTCGACGGGGCCAGCCATACGCGGCAAGTGTGGCATATTACGCTGCCGGGGATGGTCCCCATCATCATCCTGCTGGCGACATTAAGTCTCGGCAATGTGCTTAACGCGGGTTTCGATCAGGTGTTTAACCTGTACAGCCCAAGCGTCTACCAAAGCGGCGATATTCTCGATACGTTGATTTATCGCATCGGCCTGGTGGATGCCCAGTTCGGCGTGGCGACCGCAATCGGTTTTTTCAAATCCTGCGTATCGCTTGTGCTGATTTCGATTTCGTATTATTTGGCTTACCGGCTGGCTAATTACCGCATTTTCTGAGGAAGGGGAAAAGGTTATGCATGTTCAATCTCTAGGCAGAAAAATATTCGTTTTTGGCAACTATACGTTTCTTATTCTACTGTCGCTGTTATGCCTGTTTCCCCTGATTCAGGTATTGGCCATTTCGTTCAGTTCCAGCCCGGCGGCATCCGCCGGACTGGTCAAATTCTGGCCGGTGGACTTCACGATGGCCTCCTACAAGTACATTCTTGGGAAACGGGAGTTCATCCAATCCTTCGGCATTACCATGCAGCGCATTGCCATCGGCTATACGATCAACATGTTGATCTCGTTATTATGCGCTTACCCGCTGGCCAAGGAACGTCAAGATTTTCGCCTGCGCACGGTATACGCCTGGTTTTTTATTTTCACCATCCTGTTCAGCGGCGGCCTCATTCCGGTTTATCTGATCGTCACGAATACCGGACTGCTGGATTCGATCTGGGCGCTCGTGCTGCCGGGAGCCGTGCCGGTATTCAATGTCATCCTGCTTCTTAATTTTTTCCGCGGTTTGCCGAGGGAGATCGAGGAATCGGCGTTTATGGACGGGGCGGGTCACTGGACGGTGCTGTGGCGGATGTTTGTCCCCATGTCGATGCCGGTACTCGCGACCATCACCTTGTTTACGCTGGTGGGGCACTGGAACTCTTGGTTTGACGGGTTGATCTATATGAATTTCCCGGATCGTTATCCGCTGTCCACCTATTTGCAATTAATGGTCATCAACAGCAATCCCATGAAGATGGATCCCACCAATTTAAGCGGCATTATCCAAATCTCCGAACGCACGACCCGTGCGGCCCAAATCTTCTTGGGCGCGCTGCCGATCTTGCTCGTGTACCCGTTTCTGCAACGTTTTTTCGTAAAGGGAATCGTACTCGGCAGCGTCAAAGGATAAGGATGAGCCAGTGACGGAGGAGAGCTATGAAAACGCAGCCTTACGAGAGATGGATCTGGATCGAGCTGATCGGATTCGACCATCAGGCGCCCGACTTCGGGGTGGCCGATTATTTGGAAAACGCGGGTTTTGTGCCCGAAGCCGTATCGCTATTGCTGTTTACCCCCGATTTCCTGCACGGTCATGGGGGCATGGAGCGGGAGTGGGAGCTGCCTATGGAGGCATGCTCCTACGCCGCCAGACCTTACGGCAAGGAGCGCAATCGCCAGCCGTGGACGAACTGGCAGCTGCGCGGCTTGGTAGAGCAGCTGCGGAGCCATGGCATTGCCGTCTATTGCAGCTTCTTTAACCTGTTCCTGTACCGGGACAATGGCAAGCAGGCGGCGAGCCGCTGGTGCTCGGCCCACCCGGAGCTGTATGAAATGCGCGGCTCGGGCGAGCCGTTCCCGGTCATTAATCCGCTCAAACGGCTTGAGGACGGAACGTTATACGAAGATTTGTTTGTCGCCGATCTGGCGCGCGTCATGGCCGATTACGGCTTTGACGGCTTGCACGGCGGGGATGGCTATACAAGTCCGCGACTCAGTCTCGCGGACGCCGATTATAGCGATGATATGGTGGGGCAATTCCTCGCCGAAAGCGGCGTGGCGCTTGATCCTGGGCTCGAGCCGAACTGCGATGGCGATGCGGCCGCGATGCAGCGGCGCGCGGACTGGATCTGGAAGCGGCAGCGAATGGCTTGGATCGGGTTTTATGCCCGCCGCTGGGCCGGATTCTGGCGCAAGACGATGGCGGAGCTGCGCCGGATGGGCAAAACCGGCTATCTGAATACGGCTTGGACTCGCGAGCCGTTCGAGGCTTTGTATCGCTACGGGGTCGATTACAGGCTGCTGGCGGAAGCCGGGATAGACGGCTTTATCGTGGAATCCGGAGCTGCGGGACTGTCGGCCGGCGCGGATGGCATCGAATATGAGCCAAGCACGGAGTTTATGGCTACCTTGCTCGCGCTGAAGGCGTATGTTCCCGATACGAAGCTGATTTGTCTGAACGGCATTCAAGATACGACGGAGCAATGGGACGTGCTTAGCCATGCCCCGACCTTGATCGAACGGGATATCTATACATTGGCCAACGTCTATCTGCACGAGCCGGATGGGCTGCGCCGCTGCGCGGACGGCTTCCTGGCCTGCCTGGGCGACGGCATCGAGGCGCGCAACTGGGTCTGGATCAACGGACGTTGGCAATCTGCTTTCGCCGGCGTGCCGCGGCAGGTTGCGGGAGCTACCTTTGTTTGGAGCGATGCGGCCTTGTATCCGTCATTGGCGCAATATTCGGATAATAGGCAATGGCCGGCGCACAAGTTTCTGCAAAGCCTGATTGAGCAAGGGGCGTCGATGGGCGCCATTGCGCGAGCCGAACAATTGGAGGGGATCACGGGGAATATCTGCATTGCCGATTTGCATCTGTGGCCCGATGAACAGCTTGATCAGGCATTGTCTTATACGGCGGGCGGGGCTTTGCTCATTGCCAAGCTGGATGATCGGATGCAGTCCGCCTTGAGCCGGTATGGCATGGAAATGGAGAGCGGACGGAACGAGTGGTTCGCGATTGTCCGGGAAACCGGGGGACGCATCGTCAAAGCGATATCCGGCGGACAGGCCGCGGAGCTGGCCGACGATGAGACGGATGACAAGCTGAGCTGGATCCAGCCGTTGTCTTATGCGCCGCTTCCCGCTGATTTCGTCGGCGATTGCGTACAAGCGCTGGTCAAGCTGGCCAATGCGCCGGCGGTGACCCGTTTCGCGGAGATGTCACCGATGGCGGGATTTCAGCTGGACAACGGGCATTACCGTCTATTCATCCGCAATTTGAATACCAAATATCGGGCGGTGCAAGTCGAGGCGGCGCAGCCGATCGGCAAGCTCGAGGTTATAACCGATTTTCCCGGCTTGCCGCTGTTTCCCGAAGGCAACCGGTTTACGACGCAGGTGCCGGGCAGGGGCATTACGGTCGTCGATCTGTTTACCAATCCATAACGAGGTGAAGAAATGAACGCTAACAATAGGCGCGGCGGCACCGTGCCGGAGGGCAAAAAGTGGGACGTAGACGGCCAATTTCCGATCGGCGTCTTCCACATTCCGAGGCCTGCGGATACGTCTTATGATGCCTATGCAGCCATTCGCGAGCTGAATGCCAATTTTGTCGTCGCGACCAATGAAATTACGACGCCGGCCCGTACCGACTGGGCGTTGGAGCAGGCGGAGGCCAACGGGCTTAAAATGCTGGTGACCGACACCGGCATCAGATGGGTGCAATGCGAGTGGATCGCGCAAGATGCCGAAGACGGCTCCGCCCTGTTCGTGCGGAAGGGCAAACCGATTGGGCAGACCTTTACGACACCGGCGGCGGAAGGGCTCAACCTCGCCTTCGTATCCTTCAAGCTGGGCGAGCCGCCGGAAGATGAATCGCTGACGCTGCGTCTCACGGTTTATGATAGCCCGGGCAAGAATGAATTGGTTGCCTCTTCCAGTTGGCATGCGGCGGCAGGTACCCGCTATCCGGAATTCGTATTTGCCAACTTCCCGCAGTCGAGGGAAGCCAACCGTTATGAACTGGCGTCCGATGCTTCTTATTATATGGAGCTGTCGACGGAGAGCGATAAGCCGATCGGACCGCTGCTGACCAGCCGGGAGGATGCGTATAGCGGAGGCGCGGCCTACAGGGGAAGCGAGGAGCTCAGCTGCGATCTCTATTTTCAACTGACGTTGGCCACCCCGCGAGGGGGCACGATTTCCGCGTTTGCGCCGGATAGCCGCCCGTCCGATGATTTTGTGCGTACCTTCGTGCGCCATTACAAGGACAATTCGGCCCTTCTGGGATACAACTTGATCGACGAACCGTTCGGCGAAATCTACCCCAGCATGCATGGAACGACGCAAGCCATTAAGGCGCTGGATCCGGATCGGCTGGTCTATGTCAATCATTACGCGCTCAACGATGAGGGGGAACATTATTTCTCGCTAGAGGGCACGCCGCCGATGCGTTACGAAGCTTACGTGACGGACTGGCTGGATACGAACCCGGATTTAATGTCTTACGATTATTACCCCTTCCTGACGAGCGGCATGGACGAGAAGGTGCATTATCAGACGCTGGAATTTCTGCGCGAGCAGTGCGCGGTTTATGGCAAGGACCTGTGGGTATATATCCAATCGGTCGCGTACGATACCTTCCATATCGCCAAGCCGACCGAACATGAAATGCGGTTCCATGTCTACTCATCGCTTGCTTACGGGGCCAAAGGCTATATTTATTTTACGTACGAAACGCCGCATACCAATGGCGAAACCGGCTTTCATAACGGTCTCCTGCTGCCGGACGGCACTCGCAACGATACGTTTGAATACGCAGCTGCGATCAATCGCGAGGTGCTGAAGCTTGGACCGGCCTTGTTGAGCTTGACGCTGGACCAAGTCTATCATACCGGAAGCTTGCCCCCGGCCACGCGGGAACTGACGCCGCAGTCCGGCATCGAGCTGGCGGAGGGAGGCGGAAATGGGGAGCAGTCGCCGTCATTGATTATCTCGCTCTTTACGGCGGAGAACGGCGACAAATTCGTTATGATCGTAAGCAAACAACTGCTTGAGCAGCAGGATGCCCGCTTGCGCTTCCTCGCCAAACCCGGTTTTATCCGCGAGTGGAGCAACGAGGACGGCAAAGAGTGGCATCAACAAAAGGAGGTGGGAGTTCTGTCGGAAGCCGATTACGACAAAGAGACGGGGGTGCTGAGCGTTAGCCTTCGCCCGGGCGAAGGAAAGCTCTATCGCATGGAAGGTTAGTCCAAACCAATGGAAGAGGTGAAGCTTGTTATGAGACGCATTCGCTTGCCCATCATTGCCGCATTAGCCTTTGTATTGACCTTATTTTCCGGCTTGACGGCCGGAGCCAGCTCGAACCCGACGCCAACCGTCGACGGCGAATTCCCGATCGGCATTTTCCACAATCCGCCGCCCAGTGATACCACAGATAGTGCCTATGCCGATATTCGGGCGATGAATGCCAATTTCATCGTGTCCACCAATCTGATGACGACGCCCGCGACTACGGATTGGGCGCTGAAGATGGCCCAAAACAACGATTTGAAAATTTTGGTGACGGATACCGGCATCCGCTGGTACCAATCGGAGTGGATCTCCCAAAACGACGATACGGATGCAAGTCTGTATCTGCGCAATGATCGGGCGCTGGGCCAGACGTTTACGACCCCGGACGCTACCGGGATGGCGGTCTGGAAGCTCAGCTTCAAAAAGGCGGGTGCTTGGCCTGCAGGGACGTCCGTTACGCTCAACATCTACGATAGCCCTGCCAAAACAACGCATATCGCGACATCCACGTTGTCCGGTCCCGTGGTGACGGACTTCCCGGAATTTACGATTAACGGGGCCGTCGTGGCGGCCGAGACGGACTATTATTTTGAGCTGACGACGGATTCTGTCACGGACTTGGGCCCGTTCCTCGCAAGTACGGGAGACCAGTACGGTGACGGCGATCTCTATGTGAACGGCGTGGCTGCTGGCAACGATCTCTATTTTCAGATGACGCTTCCGAAAGACGGGGGAGGCAATTGGTCCGCATTTTCGCCAACGAGCCGTTCATCGGATAATTTCTTCACCACTTATGTCAATCATTATAAAGACCATCCCGCCTTGCTCGGCTATAATCTCGTGGATGAGCCGTTCGGCGACCAGTTCCCGCATCTGCAATCCGCCACGGAGCTGATTCGCACGCTCGACCCGGATCATATGGTGTACACCAATCTGTATGGTTTATGTCCGACCTGCATGCACTATTACAGCGGCACGGACGATCCGCTGCGCGGCAGCTACCAGGATTACGTCAACGGCTGGCTGGATACCGATCCGGACATCATCTCGTTCGACCATTATCCGTTCTATAGCACCGGCTTCGATGAGGCTTGGTACTTGCAGCTGGAATATTATCGCGAGCGTTCCTTGCTGTACGATACCGACTTATGGGTGTATATCCAGGCGATGCAATACGACTATTACAATATGATCGAGCCGTCGGAAGAGCAGATGCGCTTCCAGATTTATTCTTCCCTGGCCTATGGGGCCAAAGGTTATGTCTACTTTACTTACTATACGCCGGACGGAATGGACAACGGATTGATTTTGCCGGACGGTTCCAAAAACGATACGTATTATTATGCCCAGGATGTTAACGCGGAAGTGTTGAATCTGGGTTCTACCTTGCTTGGCCTTACCTCCAAGGAGGTGTACCAAACCGGCGGAACGCCCCCATACACGACGGCATTGCCAAGCGGGTTTTTCTGGCAGCCGACAACCGGCGCACCGGAAATGCCGATGATCGTTTCGCTGCTGGAGGATGAAGACGGACGGGAGTACGTGATGATCGTCAACAAGGATATGGAGGACGCTCATTTGGCATCATTTACGTTATCCGGCTCGCCGGCGTCCGTTACCGAAATTTCCAAGACGACCGGTCTCGAAGTCGGAACTTCCTACAATGCGACGACGGGCGTGTTGACGGCCAACTTTGAACCTGGCGAAGGCAGACTGTACGCGCTGCCCGCGCCGCCTGCTCCAAGCGCGGCTCCGGCATGGGAGGAAGGCAGCGAGCTGGCGGCCAGCCAGGCCACTACGTCAAGCATTAGGCTGACTTGGCCTGCCGCTGCTGCCGGCGGCGAAGCGGCAGGGTATCGGATTTATGCAAACGGCGGCTTGCAAGGGAGCGTCGCGGGCGATGTGCTGACGTATACGGTGAGCGGCCTCGCATCGGGGACATCCTATGGGTTCAAGGTGGTCGCCGTCGACGCCAACGATGAGGAACATGGGCTGCTGGAACGGACGGCGTCGACGGCCAATGCCTCGAATGGATACGTGCCGCCGGCAGATCCGCCTTCGTCGGGCGGCAAAACCGAAGAGGAGAACGGTGGCGACAACGGCGAAAACGAAGAGGACAACGATTTCGACAGCGAGCGGGCGCCGTTGTTCGGCGATATTGCGGGGGACCATCCCGCATGGGAGGCGATAGCGGAAGCCTTAGAGCGCGGCATCGTTACCGGTTATGCGGACAAAACCTTTAAGCCGCAAGCGCCCGTCACCCGGGCGGCATTCGTAACGATGCTTGTCCGTGCGCTGGAGCTGCCGGCTGCAGGCCAAGCGCCGCCGTTCCGCGATGTCGCTGCCGGCGCATGGCACGCCGGGGCGGTAGGGGCGGCATACGAGGCCGGCCTTATAAACGGAGTAGACGGCGAGCGGTTCGCCCCCGATCGGACGATCAGCAGAGAACAGATGGCGACTTTGCTGGTCCGTGCTTATGCGTACTTGGCAGGGGCGGACGCACCGCCGTTTGTGCCGGATGAGTCCGTCGCCTATCAGGACGAAGCGGCTGTCGCGGAATGGGCACGAACGTCCGTCGATCAAGTCTTGGGAGGCGGCATTATGGAGCTGAGCCAAGGCGACTTGTTCCAGCCTCGGACCGCCGCCACTCGCGTGGAGGCCGTGGAGGCCATTCTGAAGCTGCTTGGTATGATGCGGGAGTCATAAAGAGGATGAAGATATAGCCGCAAGTACAGGGCGAGAAAAGCTGAGCGTGGGATTTCCTTGCTCGGCTTTTTTCGTTGTAAGGAAGTAGGCGAACGAGCAGTTGTAGGCGTTAAAAACGTCGATGGATCTTAAAGTAACTCCGATTAGCAGCCATAGACGTTAGTAACGCTTATGGATTCAAAAAGTAGGCAAACGAGCCGCTGTAGGCGTTAAAAACGCCGATGGACCGGAAAGTAACTCTGATTAGCAGCATAGGCGATAATAACGCATATGGCTCCAAAAAGGAGGCGAACGAGCATCTGTAGGCGTTAAAAACGCCGATGGACTGGAAAGTAACTCTGATTAGCGTCCATAGGCGTTAGTAACGCTTATGGCTCCAAAAAGTAGGCGAACGAGCAGCTGTAGTCGTTAAAAACGCCGATGGACCGTAAAGTAACTATGATTAGTGTCCATAGGCGTTAGTAACGCTTATGGCTCCAAAAAGTAGGCCGACGAGCAGCTGTAGTCGTTAAAAACGCCGATGGATCTTAAAGTAACTCTGATTAGCGTCCATAGGCGTTAGTAACGCTTATGGCTCCAAAAAGTAGGCGAACGAGCAGCTGTAGTCGTTAAAAACGCCGATGGACCGTAAAGTAACTATGATTAGTGTCCATAGGCGTTAGTAACGCTTATGGCTCCAAAAAGTAGGCGAACGAGCAGCTGTAGTCGTTAAAAACGCCGATGGACCGGATAGTAACTCTGATTAGCAGCCATAGGCGTTAGTAACGCTTATGGCTCCAGCTCCAAACATGCTGTTCTGCCAAAGAACGTCGACGGATTTTTCACTTCGAGACGGGTGCTTGTCGGAACCGATCTGAGGTAGCTGCGTGAAGTGACTGCAGCCTGCTTATCTCGCAGGATAAGCAGGCTGCAGGCTAAACCCAACTTTCTAAGTGCTTCCAGTAACTATAGATGTCCGCTGAGATGTCTATCGGTTAATAAAAGCCGCCGCCGCAACCTCCGCCACATCCGCCGCCGCAACCGCATCCTCCACCGAAGCCGCCGCCGAAACCCCCGCCGAAACCGCCTCCCCAGCCGAAGCCGAACGGAACGATGAACAACGCCGCGATGAACGCGAGCGCGATGGCCGCGCCGAAGAAGAAAAACGATATGTGCGCTTTTGTTTTGGCTCGTTTGGCATGACGTTTTTTGAGACGATTGTAGGTCGGTCCTTTACCCTTGTCGATAGAGGAGAAGTAGAGTCGGCCATTTTTGTACGCCTTGATCGTTCCGCGAATCATAGAGCCGTCCTTCAGTCTTGCTTGAACCACTCTGCCGATATACGGGCGCAAAGCCGCTTCATTTAGTGCAATTCGTTGCATTTGGTACACCTCTCTTTCCATTAAGCATCTAATATTCTATTCCGAACTCGTCTTAATAGATTGTATGAATAGCGGGGTAGGGGCTTAATGCGGCTTATGTCACGGGGGGCTCAACAGCGCCGCTTTTGCGGTGATTAAGTCGACGCGGCCGATCTAAACCGTCAGCAGCACCGCTTTTATGGAGGTTTAGTCGGCGCGATCGATCTAAAACGCCAGCGCGCCGCCTGTGTGGAGTTTAAGTCGGCGCGATCGGTCTAAAACGTCGTCGGCGCGACATTTATGGAGTTTAAGTCGACGCGGCCGATCTAAACCATCGGCAGCACCGCTTTTACGGTGATTAGATCGGTACTATCGATCTAAAACGCCAGCAGCGCCGCCTGTATGGAGTTTAAGTCGGCACGACCGATCTAAACCGTCGTCAGCACCGCTTTTATGGAAGTTATGTCGGCGCAGCTGACGTAAAATCCCATGGCGAGCGTTGATATCTGCATATGAATGGTGCGAGTCCAGGGCACGTACGTGAACAACAAATATCATGTTGCCGGCATTGCAAACATAAGTATGGATAAACAGATAGATTGGAGCATAGATAGCTTGTACATCACAAGTGCTGGACCACTAGACAGACTATGATCCGAAACGGCACAAATGCCGGATCACTAGGCAGCCTATGATCCGAAGCGTCACATGAATGAGCGGGGACCATAAGTTTCGCAGCAATCGGCAAGGCGAGAGGGGATGGGAGCATGGCTTCGACAACCGTTATCGTCAGCGGAGCAAGGACGCCCTTTGGCAAGCTCGGCGGTGTGTTCAAGGAAATCACGGCCGTTCAACTGGGGGGTGAAGCCATCAGAGAGGCTGTATGCCGTGCGGGACTGCGTCCGGAGCAGGTAGAGCACGTCATCATGGGCATGGCCTTGCAGGGCGGGGCTGGACAGAATCCCGCGAGACAAGCGGCGAGATATGCAGAATTGCCGTGGAGCACGCCTGCCGAGACGATTAACAAGGTTTGCGCGTCAGGGCTTCGGGCGATTACGATGGCGGACGGAATGATTCGAGCGGGAGATGCCGACATAGTCGTTGCAGGCGGTATGGAAAGCATGAGCCAGGCAGCGCATGCTATACCCAGTATGCGCTGGGGCAGTCGGCTTGGCAATGCGACGATCGTCGACCTGATGCTTCACGACGGGCTGCAATGCCCGTTCGATAAAGTGCATATGGCTGTGCACGGCAGCAAGGTGGCACGGGAATATAACATAACTCGGCAGGAGCAGGATGAGTGGGCGCTCCTCAGTCATCAGAGAGCGATACTTGCTATGCAGGACGGTAAGCTGCGAGAAGAAATTGTGGCCATTCGTTCGTCAGGCAGGCATGGGGCGGAGAACGTTATCGACAGCGACGAAGCTCCTCGAGCCGATACGAGTGCGGAAGCGCTGTCGCGCCTGGCGCCCGTCTTTGCTGCTGACGGCACGATCACGGCGGGAAATGCGCCAGGGGTGAACGACGGCGCAGCCGCGCTGCTCCTGATGTCGCAAGATAAGGCGAATGAGCTTGGCTTTAAGCCAATAGCCCGCATTGTAGGTCACGCCGCGTCGGCGCTGGAGGCGCCTTACATTGCGACGGCCCCGGCTGCCGCCATCAGTAAGCTGCTCGACCGTAGCGGCCATTCTGTCCAGAACATTGATTTGTTCGAGATAAACGAGGCATTTGCGGCTGTCACTCTAACAAGCGCGCGTATGCTGGGATGCGATCCATCCAAGGTGAATGTAAACGGAGGAGCGGTTGCGCTCGGACATCCCGTCGGAGCAAGCGGGGCGCGCATCGTATTGACGCTCGTGACGGAGCTCCGCCGTAGGGGCGGCGGTCTGGGAGTCGCGGCCATATGCAGCGGAACAGCCCAAGGGGATGCCGTTTTGCTAGAGGTGATGTAGCGTGAAGCATTAATCCATATACGATAACCGAACCGCGGAAAGGAGGCCATCCATGAGCAATCGTATCCGGACGCTGATGGTTGTCGGCGCGGGGCAGATGGGAGGCGGCATTGCCCAGTCGGCGGCGGAGGCGGGGCTGCAGGTGCTTCTGCATGATGTGTCGCCGGAACGCGCGGAGCACGGGCTGGAGTCCTTGCGTCGCCAAGCGGCACGAGATGTCGCCAAGGGACGGAAGAGCGAGGCCGAAACGTCGGAGATGCTCGGGCGGATTATGATTGCCGACGATATTGAAGCGGCGGCACGCGCGGAGCTAGTCATCGAAGCCATCGTCGAGAGTTTGCCGGCCAAGCGTGAGCTGTTTCGCCGCCTTGACGATCGTTGTCCGGCGGCGACCATCCTGGCGAGCAATACGTCGGCGCTGCCGATTACCGAGCTGGCAGCCGCGACGGGGCGGGCTGATCGGGTCGTGGGCATTCATTTTATGAACCCGGTGCCCGTCATGCCGCTTGTGGAGCTTATTCGCGGCCTTGCTACCTCGGATGCAACTTTCCGGGAGGCCCATCTTTTCGTGCAAAGGTTAGGCAAGACGCCGGTCGAAGCGGGAGACAGCCCGGGCTTCGTTTCCAACCGCGTGCTGATGCCGATGATTAACGAAGCGATCTGCTGCGTGCATGAAGGCGTAGCTTCGCCGGAGGCGGTGGACGCCATCATGAAGCTGGGCATGCGGCATCCCATGGGACCGCTGGCGCTGGCAGACCTGATCGGTCTCGATACATGCCTGGCCATCATGGAGGTGCTTCTTCAGGGATTCGGCGATTCGAAGTACCGCCCGTGCCCTTTGTTGCGCAAGTACGTGCAGGCCGGTTGGCTGGGCAAGAAGACGGGGCGGGGGTTCTACTTGTACGACACATGATGTTGTCTGCGACAAAGCGGTTACAACGTAAATCCCAATCAGCACGATTATACAGCGGGGGAAGTGGATGCCATGATGCCGCCACTGACAAGCGAGCAGGAAGCGATGCGCGAAATGATACGGGATTTCGCGAGGAGAGAGGTAACGCCGTGCGTCGCCGATATGGAAGAAAGGGATGCCTTCCCTGAGGCGCTGATTGCCGCAATGGGAGGGCTGGGGCTCATGGGCATCGCCGTGCCGGAGAAGTATGGGGGCGTCGGCGCGGATTACGTCTCGAACGTGATCGCCATCCATGAAATATCGAAGGCAAGTGCCGCGGTTGGCGTTATTCTGTCCGTGCACAGCTCGGTCGGTACTTGCCCCATTCTTTACGACGGCAACGAAAACCAGCGAAAACGGTTCATCCCGCGGCTTGCCTCGGGCGAGGCGCTGGGGGCCTTCGCCCTGACGGAGCCAAGCGCAGGCTCGGATTCCGCAAGCATGCGGATGAAGGCGGAGAAACGCGGCGACCGCTACATTTTAAACGGCACGAAATCGTTTATTACGAACGGAGGTTACGCGGACACTTACATTACGTTTGCGGTAACGGACCCGGGCAAAGGGATGAAGGGCATATCCGCTTTTATTGTAGAGCGCGGCACGCAGGGCCTGACGGTCGGAAAACGCGAAAAAAAGCTGGGTCTTCACGGCTCCAGCACGACCGAGCTTGTGTTCGACAATGCGGAGGTGCCTGAACATTGCTTGCTTGGCAAAGAGGGAGAGGGTTTGCGAATCGCGCTTTCGCATCTGGATGCCGGCCGAATCGGCATCGCGGCGCAGGCGCTCGGCATCGCGGAGGCCGCCCTGGACTGCTCGATGCAATACGCAGGCAGCCGCCATCAATTCGGCAAGCCGATATCGGGCCATCAGGCGATCGCTTTTAAGCTCGCCGACATGGCGACCGCCATCGAAGCGGGAAGGCTGCTTGTCTATCAGGCGGCAGCGCTGCGCGCTCGCGGACTGCCTTGCGGCAAGGAGGCGGCGATGGCGAAACGCTTCTGCTCCGACGCGGCCTTGTCGTGCGCGACGGAGGCGGTGCAGATTTACGGCGGGTACGGCTATATGCGCGAATATCCAGCGGAGAGGCTGTTCCGGGATGCGAAGGTGACGCAAATTTACGAGGGGACGAACGAGATCCAGCGGTTGGTTATTTTTAAGCATATGGTCAAGGAAGGGCGATAGGAGGCGGCAGACGGGATGACGAAGCCAGCGGGAATGCAAGCGGACGGCAGCGAAACCAGGCGGCCTATTCGGTTCGTAACCGCCTCGGCCTTGTTCGACGGACACGATGCGTCCATCAATCTGATCAGAAGGCTACTTCAAGCGGCGGGAGCGGAGGTCATCCATCTCGGACACAACCGCTCGGCGGAGGAGATCGTATCGGCAGCGATACAGGAGGATGCGGCGGCGATCGCGGTCAGCTCTTACCAGGGCGGGCATGTGGAGTTTTTGCGCTATATGGCGGATTTGCTTCGGGAGCGGGAAGCCGCGCATATTCGAATTTTTGCAGGGGGAGGGGGCGCCATTACGCCCGAGGAAGCAGAGCAGTCGGCAACGTACGGCGTATCCAAAATATTTACGCCGGAAGATGGCCGGACGCTAGGGCTGGAAGGGATGATCGCGTGGATGCTCCGCGAATCGGACTACGAGATGGCGATCGATGCGGCGAGGGAGCTGGAGCGTCTGCGAGAGTGCCAACCCTCCGCGCTTGGACGACTCATCACGGCAGCCGAGGCGGATGGGGCGGCAGCTTGGCTTGCCGACATTCGGGAGCAGCTCCCCCTCGGCGTACCGGTAATCGGCATAACAGGTACGGGCGGCGCGGGCAAAAGCTCCCTGACCGACGAGCTCGTCAGGCGGTTTCTGCGAGAGAAGGCGGCAGGGACGATCGCCGTCATCTCCGTCGACCCGACAAGGCAGAAGACAGGAGGCGCGCTGCTCGGCGATCGTATTCGCATGAACGCGATAGGCGGCGGACGCACGTACATGAGGAGCATGGCGACCCGCGCCTCGGGCAAGGAGCTGAGCGCGGCAACATCTGATGCCGTAGCGCTTGCGAAGCATGCGGGCTTCGACTGGATCATCGTGGAGACGAGCGGCATCGGTCAAGGGGACTCGGCAATAACGCGGCTCTGCGATATTGCGATGTACGTTATGACGAGCGAATACGGAGCCCCATCCCAGCTGGAGAAAATCGATATGCTCGATTACGCCGACATGATCGTCGTTAACAAATTCGACCGTGCCGGCTCCGAGGATGCGCTGCGCGACGTCCGCAAGCAATACCGTCGCAGCCGCGGCATGGGTACGGACATTGCCGACGAAGAGCTGCCGGTTTATGGCACGATCGCAAGCCGGTTTGGCGACTCGGCGACCGATGCGTTGTTCCGCGACATTGCGGAAGCGGCGGAGCGTTATGTCCGTAACGCTTTGAAGCCGGCGTCGCGATCGCCGCTGATTCCAGAACCTCAGTCGCCGGCCGACGATGCCCGGATCGCTCCCAAATGGCCGAAGGTATCGCTTCCCGGCTCCATCATTCCGCGGGAGCGGAGCGGATACCTGGGGGAGATCGTCGAGACGCTGCGGGAACGCAGAACATTTGTAGAGGAGCAGGCCGAGCTGGCGAGGCGGATCGGCAAGCTGCGAGGCGCGCGGATGCTGGTGAAAGCGAATGGCGGAAGTTCTTTATTGCGGGAGGCAGAGTCCGGGCAGTCGGCGCAAGGTACAGGATCTCAGGCGCGTGACTCCTCGCAAGCGCCGCCCATTGCTGCTCAGTTGCCAGATACGGCGATATCGCGACCGGCGGCGGAGCAAGGTGGAGCCATGCCGGCGTTGGCTGCGCAGTCACCCGATACGGTTGAGTCGCAATCGGCGGAGCACGAAGCGTATGGATCGCCTGCCGGGCAGTCGAACCTGGCTCAAGCCGACACCGAGCAAATGGCTGTGCTTCTGGAAGCGATGGCGGCCGAGCTGGAGCTTCAGCTTCATCCCTCTTGCAAGAAGCTGCTAGACGAGTGGCCGGCCGTGAGGGAAGCTTACGGAGTTGGAGCTACGCCTGCTGCTGCCAGAAAGCCCCCGGATGCGGGACCAGCAACCGCTAATCCCTCATCGTTAGGGGCAACTGCTGCTAAGCCCCCTCTAGCGAGCCTGCAATGGACTACGCTCTCCGGCCTGACGCTGCCTCGCATCGCATTGCCACGGTATTCCTGTCCGGGCGATCTGCTGCGTTGGCTGCTGACGGAGAACGTGCCCGGCCAGCCGCCCTACACGGCCGGCGTATTCCCGCTCAAGCGAAGCGACGAGGAGCCGAAGCGGCAATTCGCGGGCGAAGGAACGCCGGAGCGAACGAACAGGCGATTCCATTATTTGAGCAGGCATGATAACGCGAAGCGGTTGTCCGTGGCATTCGACAGCGTCACCTTGTACGGGCATGATCCCGGCGAACGTCCCGATATTTATGGCAAAATCGGCAACAGCGGCGTCAACGTCCCGACGCTCGACGACATGGAACGGCTCTTCCGGGGCTTTGATCTGTGTCATCCCGCCACGAGCGTCTCCATGACGATTAACGGCCCCGCGCCGATCTTGCTTGCGATGTATATGAATACGGCGATCCGCCAACAGCTTGCGAAGTTCGCGGCTCAACATGGCCGGAAGCCGGACGCCGCGGAGGAGGAGACCATACGGACGCGGACCCTGCAAATAGTTCGAGGCACGGTGCAGGCCGATATTTTAAAGGAGGATCAGGGACAAAACACCTGCATTTTCTCGACCGGGTTCGCGCTGAAAATGATGGGCGATATTCAGCAATATTTTATTGACCATGGCGTGCGCCATTATTATTCGGTAAGCATCAGCGGCTACCATATCGCGGAGGCCGGAGCCAATCCGATCTCCCAGCTGGCGTTTACGCTGGCCAACGGCTTTACGTACGTCGAATATTATCGGAGCCGGGGGATGGCCGTCGACGACTTCGCGCCGAATCTTTCCTTCTTCTTCAGCAATGGTCTTGATCCCGAATACGCGGTGCTGGGCCGCGTCGCCAGACGGATCTGGTCCACGGTTATCCGGCATAAGTATGGAGGCAATGAACGGAGCCAGAAGCTGAAATACCACATTCAGACCTCGGGTCGTTCGCTGCATGCCCAAGAGATGGATTTTAACGATATTCGGACGACGCTGCAGGCGCTGCTTGCCATCTACGACAACTGCAATTCCCTGCATACCAACGCTTATGACGAAGCGATTACAACGCCTACGGAGCATTCCGTTCGCAGAGCGATGGCGATTCAGCTCATCATCAACAAGGAATTCGGGCTCGCGAGAAACGATAATCCGTTGCAGGGCTCCTTCCTGGTCGAAGAGCTGACCGACCTAGTAGAGGAGGCGGTGCTCGCAGAGCTTGGGCGGATTCATCACCGGGGAGGCGTGCTCGGGGCGATGGATACCGGCTACCAGCGGGGCCGGATTCAGGAGGAGTCCATGCTGTACGAGAGCCTCAAGCATTCCGGGGAGCTGCCGATCGTCGGGGTCAATACCTTCCTTAATACGAATCCCGCAGCAGCGCTGGCGTCGGATCCGGAGCTGGCTCGTTCGACGACAGAGGAGAAGGAGACGCAGCTCGCGAATCTCCGGACTTTCCGGGAGAAACATGAAGCGGCTGCCAAGGAAGCTCTGGAGCGTCTAAAGCAAGCGGCGCTGGGCGGCGGGAACGTGTTCGAGGAGCTGATGGAGACGGTTCAGGTCGCGACGCTGGGTCAAATAACGACCGCCTTGTTCGAGGTTGGCGGACAATACAGGAGAAACATGTAGATGGAACGCTGGATCGCCGGAACGCCGGAACGCCAGTTGGCCGGAAATCTAAATCGAAGGAACGATGGATTGCGAGGGTAGTTGACCAAGACGGGAACGCGAAAAGACGGGAGCGTGAAGCCATTATGACGGATGATCGTTATGTGCCTGGTCTTGAAAATGTGATCGCAAGCGAAACGAACATCTCCTACCTGGATGTAGAAGCGGAACAAATTGTGCTGCGGGGTTATGATCTTATAGAGCTTGCGCGGAGCGTCTCCTATGTAGAGGTGGCCGGCTTGCTGCTGAACGGCAGTCTGCCCGATGGCAAAGGAAGAGATTTGCTGGAGGAGGAATTATCGGCGGCTAGCGCCATTCCTGACGCGATCTACGATATGCTGGCTCATGTTCCGGCAGGGACGCACCGAATGGACGCGCTGCGTACGGCCATATCCGCGTTGGCCGGCTTCGACGACGAGCTGGAGGATCATTCCGCTGAGGCGAACGGCCGCAAGGCCATCCGGCTGCTGGCAAAGGTACCGGGCTTGGTGGCGAACGGCCATCGCATTCTGTCCGGGCAGCCCGTCATAGAGATGCGCGGCGATCTCAGCTTTGCCGGCAACTTCTTGTTTATGCTGACCGCCAAGGTGCCGGAGCCGCTGGAAGAGAGAATCTTCGATCAGTCGCTCATCGCCTACAGCGAGCATGAGCTGCCGAACTCGACCTTTGCGGCAAGGGTCATCGCCTCCACGATGTCCGACATGTACGGCGCGGTGGCAGGAGCGGTGTCGTCGCTCAAAGGTTATTTGCACGGTGGAGCGAATGAGGCGGTCATGGCCATGCTGGGCGAGGCGGCGACACCAGGGGAGCTGGAGAGCGTCATGCTCGGCAAGCTGGCGCGCAAAGAGCGGATTATGGGTTTCGGCCATCGCGTCTATATGCGGAAGCCGGATCCCAGAGCGCTGCTGATGAAGCAAGCGCTCGCGAGGCTTGCCGAGGCCAAGGGACGGCAGGACTTGTACGAAATGTGCGACGCCGGAGAAGCGGTCATGAAGCGGGAAAAAGGGCTCTATCCCAATCTGGATTATTACGCCGCGCCGGTCTATGCGCTGCTCGGCATACCCGTCCCGTTGTTTACGCCCGTCTTTCTGGCCGCCCGTACGGCGGGACTGTGCGCGCATGTCAGCGAGCAGCATGCCGGCAACCGGCTTTTTCGGCCTCGCGTGAGCTACACGGGCCCAAGGGGGCTGCGGCTTTCTTGATCCGTACCGAGGCCTTCTTGATCCGAGCTGAGGCCTTCTTGGTCCGAGCTGAGGCCTTCTTGATCCGTGCCGATGCCTCCTTGATCCGTGTGCCGTGGCCTCCTTGATCCGTGCCGATGCTTCCTTGAGCTGGACCTCCACAAACCTTTGGGCAGATCGTGGGTGTTGCAGTCAGTTATGATTTGGATAAAGGGAAAAACGCCATCTAATCTCGCTGTTATACCGGTTTTTGCGGCTTTAAGTGGAAAACTGCCCTCTAATTTCAATCTAATGGGCGTCTGTCCTCCATTCTACTTGAATTAGAGGGAGAATTTCCCTCAATTACGCCGAAAAAACGAAAGGCAATCCAACTAAAGGGAGTTTTTCCCCTTATTCAAACTATAGGAAAGCCATAAGTTTTCTCAAAACTTGCCCTACAATTCTCGGAATAAAACGCTGCGCCGCCAAAGGACGGCGACAGCCGTTTCGCTTTGATGACACGCCAGACTTTATAAGTTGTCAATTTAAAGTGGCTTAAATTTCACCGGTACCCTGCAGCAGGATGGCGAAGCCGCTTATCCTTGTCCGCGCTGAAGTACGCGTATGACTAGGCCTAGTCCGCGAGTCGCAAACATCGGTTACCCGCACATCTGCCTTAGTCACCGCAAACCCATCTACCTTAGTCACCGCCCGCTCATTTAGTCACCGCACAATCTGCCTTAGTCACCGCCCGCTCATTTAGTCACCGCTCAATCTGCCTTAGTCACCGCCCGCTCATTTAGTCACCGCAAACCCATCTACCTTAGTCACCGCCCGCTCATTTAGTCACCGCACACCCCTCAGCCTTAGTCATCGCACGCTCATTTAGTCACCGCACACCAATCAGCCTTAGTCACCGTCAACTCATTTAGTCAGCGCGCACACCCATCTGCCCTAATCACCGCCCGCTCATCTGCCTAAGTCACCGAATGCTCATTTAGTAAACACCCGCTCATCTGCCTTAGTCAACGTACGCTTATCAGCTACTCCAGGCTAGAGGCCGGTTCATTTTGCCTACTCCAATCTTGCAGAAGCGAAGGGAGGGTCTACGCATGGTACGAGATTCATTGCTGACCGAGCTGGCGGTATATGCGGCCCATTACAGGGTTGAAAGCGAAGAGGCGTTGCGGATCGCCCAATATATGCTTATGGATTCCATCGGCACGGCGGTGCTAGCGCTGCGGTTTCCGGAATGCGCGAAACATATCGCGCCGATTGTCCCTGGCGCCGTATTGCCCGGCGGAGCTCGCGTGCCCGGCACGCAGCTCGAGCTGGAGCCCGTGCACGCCGCGTTCAACATCGGCACCATGATTCGCTGGCTCGATTATAACGATACTTGGCTGGCCGCAGAATGGGGCCATCCGTCGGATAATCTCGGCAGCATTCTTGCCGTCGCCGATTATGTCAGCCGAAAAAGGCTGGCCGAAGGCGGAGAATCGTTGACGATGAGGGATGTGCTCGAAGCCGCCGTAAAAGCCCACGAAATCCAGGGTATTTTGGCGCTTAACCATTCTTTTAACGGGGTGGGGCTCGACCATGTGCTGCTTGTGCGTATTGCTTCTACGGCGATGGCGACGGCGCTGCTCGGCGGCACTGTTAAGGAGATCGAGGCTGCGTTATCGAACGCCTGGCTTGACGGCGGCGCGCTCCGAACCTATCGGCATGCGCCTAACACGGGCTCGCGCAAAAGCTGGGCGGCGGGGGATGCGGCTAGCAGGGCGGTGCGTCACGCGCTTATGGCGATAAACGGGGAGATGGGGTATGATACGCCGCTCACGGCCGCGAAGTGGGGGTTTCAGGATGTGTTGTTTCAAGGCCGGGAGCTTGCTCTTGCCCGTCCGCTTGGCGCCTATGTCATGGAGAACATCCTCTTCAAAATATCGTTCCCGGCCGAATTCCACGCCCAGACCGCCGTAGAGTGCGCGTTCGCCTTGCATGACATCGTGGTCAACCGTCTGGAAGATATCGCTGAAATTACTTTGACGACACATGAGTCGGCCATTCGGATCATCGACAAAAAGGGGCCGCTCGCCAATCCCGCGGACAGGGACCATTGCTTGCAATTTATGGTCGCGGTGGCGCTTCTTTACGGTTCGCTCACTGCGGAGCATTACGAAGACGAGGCGGCGGCCGATCCCCGAATCGATTCGCTTCGCGCGAAAATGACAGTCGTACACGATCCGCAATTCAGCCGCGACTACCTGGATCCGGATAAACGTTCCATTGCGAACGCCATACAGGTGCGGTTTACTGACGGAACAGAGTCGGAGAAGATCGTCTGCGAATATCCCATCGGACATCGAAGACGGCGCGAAGAGGGACTGCCGAAGGTGATCGAGAAATGCGAAGCCAATCTGTTGACCCGGTTCCCGAGAGTTCGCACTGCCGAGATTTTGCGCTCCGGCTTTGATTTTCAAAACTTGTCCGGCATGCCGGTAACGCAATTTATGGGAATGTTGGTTATCTAAAAAGATTTGCGGACGTTTGCAGTCAGAGCAGATGAAGAGGAAGGGAGAATGGGGCGATGTCATGGCTAGTGGAAGAAGAGCCTAGTCAATATGAGCTGTCTCAGAAGTTTCGCGCGCTTGTCGCAAGCGGACCGATCGTTCAAATACCGGGAACGCATGACGGCATGTCGGCCAGGGTGGCGAAAGCCTGCGGATTTCAAGCTTTGTATTTGTCCGGAGCGGGTTATACGGCGAGCCGGGGGCTGCCTGATCTGGGGCTTATCTATAGCAACGAAGTGGCGGAGCGAACGCGGGAGCTGGTTCGGGCATCGGGGCTGCCTGTGCTTGTCGACATCGACACCGGTTACGGTGGCGTATTAAACGTTGCCCGCGCAGCCAAGGAGCTGGTGGAGGCCAAGGCGGCGGCCGTCCAGCTTGAGGATCAAGACATGCCGAAAAAGTGCGGTCATCTCAACGGCAAGCGGCTTGTGACGGCGGAGGAGATGGCGCAAAAAATCCGGATGATCAAGGATGTGAGCCCGAGCTTGTACGTCGTCGCGCGGACGGATGCGAGGGACGGGGAAGGGCTGGAGCCGGCGATCTCGAGAGCAAAAAAATATGCGGCCGCCGGCGCGGACGCGATTTTTCCCGAGGCGTTGGAGGGGGAGGCGGAATTTCGGACATTTAGCGAAGCCGTCCGCATTCCTCTGCTCGCCAATATGACGGAGTTCGGCCGAACGCCTTATTATACCGCCGATCAATTCGCGGACTGGGGCTTCCGAATGGTCATCTATCCCGTCACCTCGCTGCGCGCCGCGGCCAAGGCGTACGAACGGGTTTTCACGGAAATTGCCCGCAGCGGCACGCAAGTCGCATCGCTGCCGGATCTGCAGACGCGCAAGGAGCTGTACGAGACGATCCGTTACTCGGATTACGAGGCGCTCGACGGCCGAATCGCGAGGACGGTGCTTCCGGAAAAATAGGATGGGGAATTATTTCGCCGGACGATCGTCAGAAGCTATGTTTTTTACGATAATCGGACGGATTGATTTTACACTTGCTCTTGAACATTCGGCTGAAATAAAAGGCGTTTTGGTACCCGCATTGCTCGGCGATATGTTCGAGCGTATCGTCGGTTTCGACAAGCAGCGACCGCGCCTTCTGAAGCCTGATGGAAGTCAGATATTCAACTGGGGATTGGCCGTACGCTTGTCGGAAACGTCTGGTCAACTGAGAGGCTCCGATGCCCAGCTCGTTCGATAACTGGCCAAGATTCCAGCCATATTCCAGAGCATGCCGCTCCAAATAAGCCAGAACCCTGCCCATGACAGGGTCCTGCTTTGTTTTGCGGGCTCTGTCCGCGGAAGATGCCTGCTCCAGCGACAGGACGGCGAGCAGGTCGCCGACGAAGTGGCGAATGTAGACCGTTCCTTCGCCTTCTTCCGATTGCGCGCACGCGATGCGCAAATAACGATAGGTAGACTCCAGTCGTTGCAAATCCCGAATCGCAAGCTTGCCAGACGGCCACTCTTGTTCGGAGGCGAATTCGATAAAGAGGAAGGAGAGGGGCTCCACTACACGGCGTTTCAGCCTCATGCCGGGGGGACAGAGGACAAGCTCGCCGTAGGCGGCCTCTTCGAAGCCGGCTTCCTCCCGGTCGTCCATCGCGAAGGCGAACCGTCCGGAGAACGCGGCAAGCATCACCCAGTCCTCATATTGATCCTCCTCCAGCTTAAATTCCGAGCGGACTCCGCTTACGTAGCTTCTTTTGATTTCCAACGCCTGCAAGTCGCTTTCCCCTTTCACTTGATATTTGCAAAAAAGTATATGAAATAGAATAAAGCAGTGCATGTAAAAAGTAAATCTCGGCGTTTATTATAGGTATCAAGAAGATAATCACAAAAAAAAGTGAAGGGGAAATAATGATGAGCAACATTATGCTGTTGTCCGACGAGCAAGTGAAAAGCTATAACGAGCAAGGGTATTTGGTGCTTCGCAATGTATTTAGCGAGGAGGAAGCCCGCGTCCTGCAAGCGGAATGCGACAAACTTCTGACGACGGAGCGTTTTCTGGATAGCGGCAACGTTCGCGCCGGCTACAAGAGCTACGCCAATGGAGACGTGAAGATCGAAAGAATGGATCCGGTGCACGATATATCGCCGTTGTTCTCCGAACTCGTGAAGGATGAGCGCATTCTGTCTCCGCTGCGCGACATCTATATGGATGAGCCGCTGCTGTTCAAGGATAAGCTGATCTTTAAGCTGCCGGGAGCGAACGGGTACAGCATGCATCAGGACGCATCCTGGTGGCAGGGCTTCCCGATCGAAGGGCTGATCAGCGTCATGGTAGCTATCGACGGAGCGACGGTGGAAAATGGCGGGCTGGAGCTGTTCCCCGGTTATCATGACCGTTTCCGCTCGACTCCGGGCGAGCTGCGCAATATGAACACGGCGGAAATCGCCGAGATTGATCCTCGGAAAGGGGAGATTGTCGAAACCAATCCCGGGGATGTCATCATCTTCCATTCCTTTACGCCGCATCAGAGCGGAGCCAACAATTCGGACAATAGCCGGAAGCAGCTTTATTTGACCTATTCCCCGTCGAAAAACGGCCAGCTGTACAACGCGCATTACCAGCACTACAAGCGGTATGCGCTCGCGGGCAAAGATTTGAGCAAATATTATTTCTTGTAATCGCATGGCACGAATCGCCGAAACCTTCTCCTGATCGTCAGGAGAAGGTTTTCTGTTTGGGCATTTACGCATGATGTGAAAAAAACTTGACATTGACACTAGTGTAAAACTTTAAAATGAAATTAATACATACAACGAAGTGAGGTGCAACTTTGAAAATAAGTCAAATAGCCAAAAGGACAGGGATTAGTTCTCGATCATTACGGCACTATGAGAAAAAAGGATTGATCTCTTCTTCTCGTCTTGACAATAATTATCGCGAGTTCGATGAATCAATTATTGATGCTATTAATACGATCCAACTTTATCTTCATTTGGGGCTAACGACCGATCAGATTAGAGATATTATGTATTGCCCTGACGAAAAAGGATACGACAAGAAAGAAGACGAGTATTGCGAAGAATTGCTGCAAATCTATGAAACAAATCTGAATGAAGTGAACCGGCAAAAAAGGGCATTAGATGAGGCCCAAGTCCGGTTGGAAAAGCAAATCAAACGAATGAAAGATAACCGGGAAAAGTGGGTAATTGTAAAGGGGGATGAACAACAATGACGATATTAGTAACAGGAGCGGCTGGAAATGTGGGACGTTATGTAGTTGATTACCTAGTTCAAGCAGGTCAGCGAGTACGTGCTCTGACACGTGATCCGGAAAATACTAATTTTCCGGAGGGAGTAGAAGTCGTGTACGGTGACCTTACTGTACCAGCGTCATTAGGGCCGGCACTGAACGGCGTTACAAGCATGCACTTGATTACTTTTACCAGTGAAGGTTACGGGCCTCTGCAGACTGGACGAGAAATTGTAAAACTGGCAAAAGAGGCTGGTGTGCAAAAAACAACGGTTTTATGGAGCGGTACGAATGGACCGGTTGAGCAGGCCGTGGAAGACAGTGGCCTTGAGTGGACGTTTCTCCAGCCTACCCCAGAGTTTATGTCCAATGCACTTTTGTGGGCAGAGTCCATTCGCTCAGAAGGTGTTGTGAGGGAACCTTTCGGTGACTCTTTGGATGCAATGATTCACCCAGCTGATGTCGGCAGTGTTGCTGCAACCGCGTTAACCACCTCTGGTCACGCTGGTAAAATCTATACATTGACCGGACCTGAAGTGCTGACTATATCAGGGAAGGTTCGCACGATCAGTGCAGCGATTGGACGTCACATAGATTTCGTGGAGCTTACCGAAGAGCAAGCGCGCGAACGCATGCGGAAGAAAGGCGCCGATGAGGAAACGATCGACTTTGTAATAGGTTGGCATGCCAATCCTCCAAAATCTGCGTATACAGTAGTTCCGACCGTCGAGCAGGTCACTGGCCATCCAGCAAGAACCTTTGCTAGGTGGGTCTCTGAACATGTACAACATTTTAATAACCCATAAGAAGCGTTTCAAAGCAGCAACTAATGATTTGCTAACGGGAGAAGGTTAGTTCAATGGAACAGCGACAGTCTAGGACTTTATTTTCTTGTCCTTAGCTGTCGCTGTTTCGCTGGATGGAATCGATGAAGAGACGCCAATAGAGCAGTCATTATCGGTTAAGTTAGGAGTGGACGGGATATTCACGGCCAACTGCTAGGCAAGCCGGGAGTCGATACAGGATACTTAATCACAAAATCCTTCCCCTCGCCTTCTGCCATCTGCTCCCAGGATTCATACGCTGTACTGCCATATCATTTCGAAGTCGATGTGGACGCAAAAGTCAAGTATCTACGGATTGCTTAAGCAAGAATTAGTAGATGGACTGTTCCGCCCCTTGTGCTGAAGACACATGGGGGGATTTAGACCGATCGCTTACGATGACCCCATACACACGGCTAGCAAGAAACACCAGCTTCAGCCTGTTGAGCTGTAAGTAGAGGGGTTACCTTAGTGAAAGCTCTGTGTCGGAGGGGCTCTATTGTAATCGGGTGGAGGAGCTCCTGACGACGATTTCCGGTTCGAGAGCAATCGTCAGCTGTTCGTCCGACATCTCAATCAACTTGTGAAGCGCTTCGGCGATGACGGAAGCGATCGCGTGAACGGAGACGCCGACTGCCGTCGTCGACACGTCGAGATCCTCCATCAGCGGAATATTGTCGTAGCTGACGACGGACAAGTCCTCCGGTACGCGAAGTCCCCGCTCGCGCGCAGCGCGGTAAATACCCCGCGTCAGATCTACGCCGCCGCTGATGACCGCCGTTGGCGGCGAGGGCCAGCCGAACATAGCTTCCGCCGCGATGTAGCCGTCGTGAGTCTCGAGCCCTTCCATTCGCAAAATGGATTCGTCGGAAACGCAAAGACCGAGCTTCCGTGCTTCGTCCAGAAACGCTTCGATCTTGACGGTCTGCATCGGGTCGTCGCCGTCGGGTCTGCCAAGGTAGGCGATTCTAGAATGGCCAAGCTCCGCCAGATGACGGACGGCGAGGCGAATCGCCTGGCCTCTGTTGACGTCGACGGTGGAGAACGGATGCGAGCCGGCGGCGCCGTAGACAAGCAGCGGCGACTGCATGCTCCCGATCCCGCTTAGTTCGTCGCGGTTGCCGCTGTGGTCGCCGAACAGCAGGACGGCATCCATCCGGTAGCGGTTAAAGGATTCGATTGCGGCGTCCGTCCGGCTGATGGAGAGCAGCGTCGTATAACCCCGCCGCTCCAATTCGTCATTCAGCTTTGTGATCAAGGAGGATAAGGCCCCGCGTTCGACGGTGGGCCAGATGATGCCGATGGCGCCTGACTTCCGGGACACCAGGCTGCGGGCCGCGATGTTGGGCTGGTAGCCCATCTCGCGCGCGATCTCCCAGATCCGTTCTTTGGTAACCGCTTTAATATTCGGATTGCCGAGAAGCGCTTTGGAAACGGTGGAGAAACTGACTCCCGCGCGTTTGGCGATGTCCTTAATCGTTACCATATATTCTCTCCTTATGGGGGATAATGTTGGAGTAACAATAGGTGTGGAAAGTAATTGTAGCGTATCCAGCGTAGATGGAGGGATTGAAGTTGATGTATCGTCTTCGTGTCTCGTATCTGCGGCTGCATGTCGTGATGTAGTCGATTATTTAGCTATAAATGCCGCTCCGGCTTCTCAAGGCGAGAATTATAGCTGATTTTTCAGCTATAATAGCCGTTGCAGCCGCCAAGGCGAGAATTATAGCTGATTTTTCAGCTATAATAGCCGTTCCAGCCGCTCGAGGCGAAAATTATAGCTGGTTTTTCAGCTATAATAGCCTGCCCAGCCGCCCGAGGCGAGAATTATAGCTGATTTTTCAGCTATAATAGCCGTTGCAGCCGCCTGAGAGGAGAATTATAGCTGGTTTTTCAGCTATAAATGCCGCTCCAGCCGCTCGAGGCGAGAATTATAGCTGGTTTTTCAGCTATAATAGCCGTTGCAGCCGCCCGAGGCGAGGATTATAGCTGATTTTTCAGCTATAATAGCCGTTGCAGCCGCCCGAGGCGAGGATTATAGCTGATTTTTCAGCTATAAAAGCCTGTCCAGTCGCCCAAGGCGAGAATTATAGCTGGTATATCAGCTACATTTAGAAGCTCCAATGGCAATATTCTGTAATAAAGTCACTTTGTCGACTCTCCCCTACTAAAGTAGTCGGGAACGCGCCCCGTTTGAGAGATGCGCCTATAAAGTTGTCAGCAATTGTGCAAACTTTTAACAACGCTGCACCTGCCAAGCGTATAGCACATAGTAATCAACAATGGAGAGCGCCAGGTGTCCGGAATACTTCGTTTTTTGTGGTGGACAGTACTAGCTTAATCTATTATGATTGAAATTACAACGTTGTAAATTATGAGCGAAGGGGTTGCTCTCATGTTTAATTTGGAGAATACCGTGTCCGTCGTCATCGGCGGCAACGGCGTGTTGGGAAGCGCGATGTCGGAGGCGCTGGCGGAAGCAGGATCTAAGGTGGCCATCATCGGCCGCGATATGGAGAAGGCGGAACGCGTATGCGAAGCGATTCGCGAGAAGGGCGGCGAAGCGATCGCTTTGAAAGCGGATGCTGCGAACAAAGGCGATCTGGAAAATGTACTGGCGAAGGTGTTGGAGTGGGGCGGCAGCGTAGACACGCTGATCAACGCGTCGGGCACAAATAGCGCAACGCCTTTCTTCGAGCTGGAGATGGATGAGTGGGACCGCATCTTGGACGTGAATCTTAAAAGCGTCGTGCTGGCCTGCCAAGTGTTCGGCAAGCAGATGATCGAGCAGGGCAGAGGCGGCTCTATCATTAACATTTCGTCTGTATCTTCGGGTCCTCCGCTGTCCCGCGTGTTCACGTATTCCGTGTCCAAGTCGGGCGTAAACTCGGTTACCCAGTTCCTTGCACGCGAATTCGCGAAGGACAACGTGCGCGTCAACGCCATTATCCCAGGTTTCTTCCCGGCCGAGCAGAATCGCAAAATTTTGTCGCCGGAGCGGATAGAATCCATTATGGGCCATACGCCGATGGACCGGTTCGGTACGCCGGAGGAATTAAAGGGCGCCGTCGTCTACCTGGCCTCTTCCAAAGCATCTTCCTTTGTGACGGGTTCGTTCCTGCGTGTTGACGGCGGCTTCGGAGCGATGACGATATGAGCGATCTGCTGACACGCCTTGTCGAGCAAACGCCGCTTCCGAGCCTGTACCGCATCCGTCAGCGATTCGATGGCACTAAGCTGGAGGATCCTGTAGGAGATCTCCGTCGTGGGCTGAAGGAAAGTCCGCAGCTGCAAGCTCTCAAGCCGGGGGCGAAGGTGGCGCTGGCTGTCGGAAGCCGCGGCATATCGCGGATCGACGAGCTGACCAAAGCCGTCGTGGACGAGCTTAAGCTTCAGGGCTGCGAGCCGTTTATCGTACCTTGCATGGGCAGTCACGGAAGCGCTACGGCGGAAGGTCAGACGGCCGTCCTCGCTCATCTCGGCATCGATGAATCGACGATGGGCTGTCCCGTTCGTTCCTCCATGGAAGTGATCGAGCTTGATCAGCTGCCGAACGGCTTGCCCGTTTATTGCGACAAGATCGCGGCAGAGGAAGCCGACGCCATCGTGGTCGTAAACCGGATTAAGCCGCACACGGCGTTCCGCGGCCCTATCGAGAGCGGCCTCTTCAAAATGATCGCGATCGGCCTAGGCAAGCAAAAGGGCGCCGAAGCCTGCCACCAGCTTGGTTTCAAATACATGGCCGAGAACGTTCCCGCGATGGCTCGCATTATGATCGACAAGCTGCCGATTTCCTTCGGCGTCGCGGTCGTGGAGAACGCGTACGATCAGATTTGCCGCGTAGAAGTGGTCGGGACGGACGTCATGGAAGCAAGAGAGCGCGAGCTTCTTGCGGAAGCGAAAGCGCGCCTGCCGAAGTTTCTGTTCGACAGCTTCGACGTGCTCGTCGTCGACTATATCGGCAAGAACATAAGCGGCGACGGAATGGATCCCAACATAACCGGACGGTATCCGACTCCTTACGCGTCGGGCGGTCCCGAAGTGAACAAGATCGTCGTACTCGACTTGACGAAGGAGTCCAAGGGCAACGCCAACGGCGTTGGCACGGCGGATTTCACCACGAGCCGGCTTGTGGGCAAGACGGATTGGCCAGGCACCTACGCCAACGGTCTGACATCGACCGTATGCGCGCCGACGAAGCAGGCGACGACGCTCGCGAACGACATGGACGCCATTAAGGCGGGCATTAAAACGAGCAATATTTTGGACTATACGACGGTTCGTCTGGCTCGCATCAAGGATACGCTGCATCTTGGCGAGATCGAAATTTCGGAGAGCCTTTTGGAGGAGGCCAAGGGTCATCCCGATATCGAAATTCTGGAAGGCCCGTATCAATGGCAATTCGACGAGGAAGGATTTCTGCCGAAATGAATCGTGAATCCAAGCTGATTATCAGCATCGATATCGGAACGACAAGCACGAAGACGTTGGCCGTCGATTATAACGGCGGGATTCTCGGCTCCCACTCGATCGGCTATCGGCTGCATACGCCGCAGCCTGGTTATGCGGAGCAGGACCCGGAGGAGATGTCCGAGGCTGTCATCGAATGTGTCTCGCAACTGATGGCGAAGGGAGGCTGGAGCGCGGATGACGTGCTGTGCGTAAGCTTCAGCTCCGCAAATCATAGCGTGATACTGATGGACGAAAGCGGCAAGGCGCTGACCCCGGTCATCACCTGGGCTGACTTGCGCAGCGCGGAGCAAGCGAATGAGCTGAACGTCATAGGCGAAGGGCTGGGCGCTTACTTGCGTTCCGGTACGCCAATCCACCCCATGTCTCCGCTGCCCAAGCTGATCTGGATGAGAGAGAACCGCCCGGACCTGCTGGCCAAGACCAGCCATGTTATCGGGATTAAAGAATATTTGCTGCATAAGCTGTTCGGAAGATACGTCACGGACTATTCCATGGCGAGCGCGACGGGACTCTTCAATGTAGAGACGCTGGATTGGGATCCGCAAAATATGGAGCTTGCCGGCGTCAAACGCGAGCAGCTTCCAGAGCTGATGCCGTCCACGGGCCGGATCCAGGGACTGAAAGCGGAGTTCGCGGAGCGGATGAAGTTGTCGACAGCTACGCCGTTCGTGCTTGGAGGACAGGATGGCGTACTGGCGAATCTCGGCATCGGAGCGATTGAGCCTGGCGTTGCCGCTGTCACGATCGGCACGAGCAGTGCCGTACGCACCGCAGTTCGCGGTCCGCTGTTGGAGCCGGAAGGGCGCCTGTTCTGCTACGCGCTTGCGGATGATTATTGGATGATCGGCGGAGCTTCCAACAACGGCGCGATCGTCGCTCAATGGACCGCGGAGCGGCTGTTCCCCGGCAAGGCGATGGAGGACGTAATGCCGCTAGCCGCGGAAGTGCCGCCGGGTGCGAACGGCCTGTTCTTTCTGCCGCTGCTGTCGGGAGAGCGCGCGCCGTTCTGGGATGGCAAGGCCAAGGGCGTTATGTTCGGTCTGACGCTTGCTCACACGGAGAAACACATGCTCCGCGCCGCGATGGAAGGCGTCATGTACCAGATCGCCGCCATCGTATCGCTGATGAAGGAATGCGGCAACGAAGTGAAGGAGATCCGCGCCTCGGGCGGCTTCGCCCGTTCGGAGATATGGTGCCAAATGTTGGCCGATATTCTCGGCGTGCCGGTGTCGATACCGGAATCGGTGGAGAGCTCCGGTCTCGGAGCGGCTCAGTTGGGACTGTTCGCCATGGAGGAGGGCCGCGGCCCGCTGCTTCGTTGGAACGCGGCGAACGGCGTATCCTACGAGCCCAACATGGACACGCATGCGATCTACAGCGAGCTGCTTCCGTTTTATTTGAATCTGTATCACGCGTTGAAGCCGTCCATGCATGAAATGGATCGTTTGCCGATCTAATCGAGCGGGCGGGCTTCGGCGCGGATCCGGTCGAGCTCGCTCCATTGTACGACTCTGTAAGCCGAGAAAATCGGGTTACAGCATGGCGCGGAGTAACTTTCGACTCTGTAAGCCGAAAAAAATCGGCTTGCGGCACAACAAGCAGCACAATGAAGGAGGGGCGTTATGGCTCAGGAAAAGGTTGAGAGACTTCAAGAGATTTTGCGCGAAATGGGCTCTGTTGTCGTCGCCTTCTCGGGAGGCGTGGACAGCACGTACCTCCTTTATGCGGCGCTGGAGACGTTGGGTAAGGATAAGGTGTTGGCGGTAACCGCGGATTCCGAGACGTATCCGGCCGAAGAGCTGGAGGCTGCGAAGACGCTGGCGCTTCAGATGGGCGCCCATCATGCCGTCATCGAGACCTCGGAGCTTAACATTCCCGGCTACAAGGAAAACAACGGCAATCGCTGCTACTTCTGCAAAAGAAGCCTGTTCGAGCATTTGGAGCCGTTTGTTCAGGATGGCCGCTATCGCCATATCGTCTACGGTTTGATCGCCGACGATATGAGCGAGCATCGCCCGGGCGTACAGGCGGCGAAGGAGAAAGGCGTGCGGGGACCGTTGCAAGAGGCTGGATTAGGCAAGGAAGAAATTCGCGAGCTGTCCATGCGCGCGGAGCTGTCGACTTGGGATAAGCCGTCTTTCGCCTGCTTGTCCTCCCGTATCGCTTATGGCGAAGAGATCACGATCGAAAAGTTGAACAAGGTCGGCTCTGCGGAGCGTTTCATCCGATCGCTTGGCATCCGCCAGGTGAGGGTAAGAGTGCACGGCGATCTTGCGCGCATCGAGGTTGAGCCCTCAGCTATGGTCGAGCTGGTCGGTCACGCGTCCGTTATTTCCGACGAGCTTAAGAAGCTCGGCTTTCTGTACGTATCGATGGACATGGGCGGTTACAAGAGCGGCAGCATGAACAAAGCGCTGAAGCTGGAAGGAGCCGTCTAATGTCCGGATACGAGGAGATGGATTTTTGTAAGCTGGACGTGGACAGGGAGGAGCGTACGGGCTTCCCTGAGGTCATCTTCGGACTTGGCAAAACGCCGGAGCAAGCAGAAGCGATCTTCGGCCGTATCGCCGAGGTTCATGGCCGGGCTCTCGTAACGAGGGCTTCGGCGGAAATGGCGGAGCGAATTCAGGCCGCGTACCCGGGAGCCGTCTACGATCCGGTGTCGCGGCTTATTCGTTTGGACGGCGAACCGAAGCGGCTGCCCGGAACCGTGGCGGTTCTGACCGGGGGAACATCCGATATTCCCGTAGCAGAGGAAGCGGCCTGCACGGCGGAATGGATGGGCTGCCAAGTGGACCGCATCTATGACGTAGGCGTCGCAGGAATCCATCGTCTGCTGGCTCAGATGGATCGCATTCGCGCCGCATCCGTCGTCATCGCTGTTGCGGGGATGGAAGGTGCGCTCGCCAGCGTTGCGGGCGGACTCGTGCGGCGTCCCGTCATCGCGGTGCCGACCTCGGTGGGATACGGGGCGAATCTGCAGGGCGTAACGACGATGCTGGCGATGTTGACCTCCTGCGCGTCAGGCGTCACGGTGGTCAACATTGACAACGGGTTTGGCGCCGCTTACCAGGCGGCTGTTATTTTGCAATTGGTTGCGGAGGCGAGCGAAAAATGAAGACGTTATACCTGGACTGCGTCTCCGGCATCGCCGGCGACATGACGTTGTCTGCGCTAGTCGATCTGGGGGCGGACGCGGCCTATATTAGCGAGCAATTGCGTACGCTGCCCATCGACGAATTTACCATGGCGTTCGTGCCGGTTATTCGCAAAGGCATCTCAGCCAAGTGGCTCGACCTTCGTTTTGAAGAGAGCCAGGATGGCCACGGCCATTCGCATTCACACGAGCACGGCCATGACCACGGCCATTCACATTCTCACGGTCACAGCCACGCCCATGACCACGGCCACTCGCACTCACACGAGCATAGTCACTCTCATGACCACGGTCACTTGCACTCTCACGAGCACGCCCATGACCACGGCCATTCGCACTCCCATGATCACGGCCATGACCATGATCACGGCCACTCGCATTCACACGAGCACGGCCACCACCATGGTCACAACCATTCGCACTCACACGATCATAGTCACAGCCATGACCACGGCCATTCGCACTCACACGAGCACGGCCATGACCATAGCCATACTCATGATCATCATCACGACCACGAGCATCGCAAAGCCTCGGACATCTTGGCGATGATCCGGAATTCCGCGCTGCCGGCGCGGGTCAAGGCGCGATGCCTTGCCATCTTCGAAGTTATCGCGGAAGCAGAAGCGAAGATCCACGGGATGAGTCCGGCGGATGTGCATTTCCATGAGGTCGGCGCGATGGATTCCATCGTGGACATCATTGGCGTATGTCTGGCGCTGGAGAATCTAGGCATCGACCGGATCGTGGTATCGCCGGTGCCTGTAGGTCATGGCCGTATTCGAATCGCGCACGGCGTTTATCCAATTCCAGCCCCGGCGACGGCGGAGATAATGACCGGCGTGCCGATCTCGGCGTTTACGGCGCAAGGCGAGTTGACTACGCCAACTGGGGCCGGCATCGTCAAAGCGCTGGCGTCTTCGTTCGGACCGACTCCTGCCGGCGTGGTCGAACGGATCGGGTACGGCGCGGGAACAAAGGACATGGATCATCCCAACGTCGTGCGTGCCGTTCTTTACCGCGAAGAGAACGCTGCCCAGTCGGAGCGGATCCTCGTCCTGGAGACGCAGGTCGACGACATGACGGGAGAACGGCTCGGTTATACGATGGAGAGGCTGTTCGGCGCCGGAGCGCTTGATGTTTATTACACGCCGGTATTTATGAAGAAGAATAGGCCCGGCGTTCTGCTGACCGTCCTATGCCATACGCGGGACAAAGCTGCCTGCGAAGATATTCTGCTTCTGGAAACGTCGACGTTCGGCGTGCGGAGCTACGAAGCGGACAGACGTATCCTGGACAGAAGCTGGGTAGAGGCGGAGACCCGTTACGGCATGATCAAAGTAAAGCAAGCGCATGACGGCGAGCGGCTAGTCAAGTCTTCGCCGGAGTACGAGGACGCGGCCAAGGCCGCGCGGAAATACGGCGTCTCGCTGGAGGAAGTGTACCAGGAAGTGTTCCAATCGCTTCTGTTCCGCGACAAGCAAGGAGAATAGGGGAGGATCCAACCGATGAACGAAGAGATTCGGCAATTAAGAGAGAGAACGGTACATCTGGCCAACACGCTGCCCGTCACCGACATGCACACCCATCTGTACGCGCCCGAGTACGGGGAACTGCTGCTATGGGGCGTGGACGAGCTGCTTGTATACCATTATTTGGTGTCGGAATCGTTCCGCAGAACGGACCAGCCTTACGACGAATTCTGGTCCTTATCCAAGAAGGAGCAGGCCGATCTGATCTGGCAGCGGCTGTTCGTCGATCATTCGCCGGTGAGCGAGGCGGCAAGCGGATTTATTACGATGCTTAATCGCCTTGGCATCGACGTATCGTCGAGGAATCTGGACGATTACCGCGAGGCTTTCGCGAAGCGCAGCGTGAACGAGCAGGTAGACGCCGTGATGGAGATCGCCAAAGTTGAGCGAATCGTCATGACCAACGATCCGTTCGATCCGCTGGAACGTCCCGTTTGGGAAGCCGGCAACGGCAAAAAGGATCCTCGTTTCTACGCCGCCCTGCGCGTCGATTCCTTGCTCAATAATTGGCCGTTCGCGGTCCAAGAGCTGAACAAACAAGGCTACCTGGTGGAAGAGGCATGGACCGAAGGGACCAAAAACGAGGTGCGCCGCTTTCTCAAAGAATGGATTATCCGCATGGACGCGTTGTATCTGGCCGTTTCCATGCCTGGCGACTTCGCGTATCCGGCCGAACATCATCGCACGTCCATGATCGACGAAGTGATGATTCCGGTCTGTCAGGAGCAAGGCATTCCGTTCGCGCTTATGATCGGCGTGCGCCGGGCGTCCAATCCAGGACTTAAGCTTGCCGGCGACATGAGCATGAAGTCCGATGTGTCCGCGATGGAGGCGCTGTGCCGGAAATATCCGGAGCAGAAGTTCATCGTGACCATGCTGGCCCGCGAGAATCAGCATGAGCTTGCGGTGCTTGCCCGCAAATTCCGCAATCTGATGATTTTCGGCTGCTGGTGGTTCCTGAATACGGACTCCATCGTGGAAGAGATGACGCGCTTCCGGATCGAATTGCTGGGAACGACGATGATCCCGATTCACTCCGACTGTCGCGTGTTCGAGCAGCTTATCTACAAGTGGGAATATTCCCGCAAGATCGTGGGCGAAGTGCTTGCGGACAAGTATGTCAAGCTGCTGGAAAGCGGCTGGCGCGTGGCCGACGAGGAGATCAAACGCGATCTGGAAGATATGTATCATCGCAACTTTTGGCGTTTCCTCGGTCGCGAAGCTTAACATCGATCCAAGCTCCCATTCCGCCGCAACGGCGGAGCGGGAGCTTTTCTGCTGGATGGAGTTATACGGATCCAAGGAGCCGAAATTACATATTGCTGTTGCTTAGCAAGGACGGAATCGGTAAAATGATGACAAACAATAGGCGGCGCGAGGAGACTCGCGCCCGTACGCTGCAGAAGAGGTGAAACGCGTGACTGTAAATTTTGACGAATTGCTGGACCGCCGGAATACAAGATCCTACAAGTGGGACCAATCCGAAAATATGTTTGGCGACAAAGATATACTTCCTCTATGGGTAGCGGACATGGACTTTCCGAGTCCTCCCGCCGTGCAAGCGGTGCTTAAGCGCCGTGCGGAGTTAGCCGCTTACGGCTATGCGATCCGGACGGACGATTATGCGGAGTCCATCGTGGGCTGGTTCAAACGCCGCCATGGCTGGGATATCGATCCGGCCTGGCTCGGGGATGCGCCAAGCGTCGTTACTTCTCTAAGCCTTTGCGTCGAACAATTCTCAGAGCCCGGAGGTCAGGTAGTGCTGCAATCGCCGGTCTATTATCCGTTCTACGACGTCATCGAGAGCAATGGCCGCAAGGTCGCCAAGAACCCGCTGATTCTCAAAGACGGTCGATATGAGATGGATTACGAGCATCTGGAATCGTTGTTCCAGGGCGGAGCCAAGCTGCTGCTGCTGTGCAGTCCGCATAATCCCGGCGGACGGGTATGGGAGCGGAGCGAGCTGCTGCGGCTGGGAGAGCTGTGCTTGCGTTACGGCGTCATCGTCGTATCGGACGAAATCCATTGCGACTTGACGTTCCCGGGGCATGTCCATACGCCGTTCGCGACGTTGTCTCCGGAGATTGCCGACATTACGATTACGACGTTGTCCGTCACGAAGACGTTTAATTTGCCCGGCCTTGTAACTTCCTTTATGGTGGTTTCCAATAAGGCGCTCAAAGCCAAGCTTGACAAGCGGATCCATACGCTGTCTCTCCATATGGCCAGCCATTTCGCGCAGGATGCGGTCGTAGCTGCCTATAATGAGAGCGAGCAATGGCTGGACGACATGTTCGCTTATGTGGAAGGCAATCTCGCTTACGCGCTTCAATACTTGCAGCAACATCTGCCTTCGGTAAAGCCGATGAAGCCGGACGGCACCTACCTGATATGGGTGGATTGCAGGGAATTGGGACTCGATAAAGCGGGTCTCAAGGATTTGATGTATAAGCGCGCCAAGGTCGTCTTCAACGAAGGTTCTGTATTCGGCAGCGAAGGCGAAGGCTGGCTGAGGATCAACCTGGCTTGCCCGAGGTTTATTCTCGAGAAGGCTCTCCGTCAATTCGCGGAGGCGGCAAACGGTCTGGAATCCCGGTAAAGGCGGCGATAAACGTGGAGCAGCAGGCAGGAGGCATGAAGACGGAGGAAGGTCGGGTTATGCTGGAACGGGTTCGGACGGTATGCGCGGAATTTCCCGAATCGGCCGAGCTTGTCGACGGCCATGGACACACGGTCTATAAGGTGAAGAGCAAGTCGTTCATTATGATGCGGGATGGCATTATGCATATCAAGTCTACGCCGGAGAACGCAGAGATCTTGCTTCAAGACGCGAGATTCTTTCGGACTCCTTACATCGGCCAGCATGGCTGGATCAGTATCAATCATCCCGAGGAATGGGAAATGATCGCCGATCTCTTGGAAGAGGCTTACCTGCTGGCCGCGCCTAAGGGACTCGCGAAGGCGTGGCTTCAATCCAAACGAGGCTAGTTAGTGCTAGTGCTAGTGCTAGTGCTAGTGCTAGTGCTAGTGCTAGTGCATCCATTTGCAACCATAAAAGCCTCCCAAGTCGCGTCATAGCGGCTTGGGAGGCTTTTTCACGATCGCTCCAACAGCGATTGCTCCAGTACGGAACGGATCTGCGGGTACCTGGCGGTAATGCCCAGGAACGATTCCCGGTTCATCGACAGCACGGTTCCGGATGCCGAAGCCCTGACGGTCGCCGTGCGCGGAATGTCCCGCAGCAGCGCGATCTCGCCGAAATGGTCGCCGTCTTGCAGCACGGCAACGGTGATCTCGCCTTGCCCTTCGATCTCCTTGCGTACCTCGAACCGGCCACGCACGATAATGTAGAATTTGTCGCCTTCCTCGCCTTCGGTGACGACATCGTCTCCTGCCTTGAAGGTTTCGGTCGCGAAATGGGCGGCGATCTCCTCCAGCGCGTCCGATTCCAGACCTGAGAAGAAAGCAAGCTTGGACAAACGCTCTCCCTGCACGGCGGCATGTCTGCCGTCTTCGGAGAGGCGGAAGCCATGCTGCTTGTCCCATAATCCCCGATAGACGCCGCCGCGCTCCATCAGCTCGGGATGCGAACCGGATTCGACGACGACACCTTGGTCGAAGACGAAGATCAGATCCGCTTGTGCGGCGGAATCCAGCCTATGCGTTACGGATACGAGAGTATGAGCGCCGCGAAGCTCAAGCAGCAGCTTGTTAATATCCGCCTCCGTCGCGGGATCAAGCGCGGACGTCACCTCATCGAGCAGGAGCAGCCTCGGTTTGCGGAGGAGCGCCCGCGCGATGGCAAGCCGTTGGCGTTCGCCGCCCGACAAAGTGCCTCCCTCGTGATGCACCTTCGTATCGTAGCCATCCGGCCAACGTTCGATAACGGCGTGAATTTTTGCTTTCTCCGCCGCTACGCGCAGTTCTTCATCGGTCAGGCCGCTCTGGTCGAGCACGAGATTGTCGCGAATGGTGGTGTTGAACAAGAAGGTTTCCTGCGTAACCAGTGTGACGTACCGTCTTAAGGAAACTTCGCTGATGGTACGGAGGTCGTGGTTATCGGCCATCACGGCGCCCTCGCGAGGATCGTAGAAGCGGGCCAGGAGCTGCAGCGCCGTGCTTTTGCCGGAGCCGCTGGAGCCCACGAAGGCAACGTAGCTGCCGGAAGGAATGGCCAGGCTTACATTCCGCAGCTGCGTCGTCGTATCGGAATAACCAAACGTCACCTGGGTTAACCGGAACGTTCCGACTTCCTGCTGAAGCGTTTTGGCGTTGCCGGCCTCCGGCACGGTCGGCTCTACCTCCAGCACCTCTCCCACTCGCCGGAAGCTGACGCCGGAATCGATAAAATCAGGAATGAGATACGACAGATTGGCTCCTCCTTGCGCAACGGTCAGCGAAAGGGTGAAGAAAGCCATAAAGTCTCCGATGCTCATCATTTCCCGGAAAATAAGATACCCTCCAAGGCCAATCAAACCGCCGTTTGTCAGCAGCATGATGGCGAGTGGAATCCTCTCCATCAGCGAACTTGTCATATGCAGTCGGAATCCTAGAGTAAACAGTCCTTTAATGTCGCTGCCGCCGCGAGTCGTAAATCGTTCCTGCTGATGCAAGCCCTTGATCGTCCGATGACCCTTGATCATCTCGTCAACCGTATTGGAGAAACCGGCTTGCGCATCGCGGTAGGCGATCGTTGCGGCTTCCGCCCGCTTCTGCAACAGCTTGGGAGCGAGCATCATAAGCAGGGAGGCGGCGAGAAGCGCGAGCGCCAGTCTCCACTCCAGCAGGAAAAGAGCCGTCAAGCCGAGAACGACCGAGAACGACTCCTTCAGCAGCGAAGGACTTGTCAATCGGACGAGGCCTTCAATCGAGGACATGTCCGACGAAAAACGTGTCGTCAGGTCGCCGATTCGATATTGCTGAAAGAAGGGCAACGATTGCTTTTGCAGATGCGAGAACAGCTTCGCTCGAAGGGTCCGGATCGTATTGCCGCTAAGAATGCCGAGCGAATAGTCGCCCAGCAAATTCGCGAGCACGCTGATTGTGCCTCCGATCAGCAAAATGCCCAGGATAAGGAGGAATACCTCCATATTTCGCGGAATCAACGCTTCGTCCATAATAAATTTCAAGCTGTACGGTGCTGCTACCGCATAGGCCACTTCCAGTACAAGGGCCAACAGGAACAGCACCGTCCAAAGCTTATGCTTCCATAATTGCGATAGAATCATTGTGGTCAACTGCAACGGGACACCGCCTCTCAAGTAACTCTAGCGTACTTCACAAGAGGGCGGTCTGTAAATATGCCAAGTGCCGATCTTACAACTGCCAGAGTCGATAGAGAATGACGGCGGCTTCGGCTCGAGTGAGCAGGTCTCTTGGCGCCAGGCTGCCGTTTTTGCCTACAATGATACCGAGGTCTGCGAGCGACTCTACGCTCTCTCTCGCATACCCGGCAATTTCTCCCGCATCGCCAAACGTCTCTAATGTAGATTCCGCTGAAGCCGCTGCCTCGATGCCGACTGCTTTCAGTGCGCGCATCGTCATCACCATTACGTCTTGGCGAGTGATTGGGCCGTCCGGGTTGAACCGGCGGTCTCCAACGCCTGCTGCAATCCCTTGTTGCTTCGCGATTAGCAGCTCCTCGTAATAATAAGCGTCCGAAGGGACATCTTCGAACATTTCCGCCTCGTAGTCCGCTTGTTGCAGCTCCAGCGCTCGCACCAGCAGAGCGACGAAGTCGGCTCTCGAGATAGAGGCTTTAGGCGAGAAGAAGTTATCGCCAACCCCTCTCACGATATCGCGTGCAGCCATTGCATGTATTGCGGTTTCGGCCCATTTCACGCCCGACAAATCCCGGAAAGCAGGGCTGGCATAAGCAACCGCGTAGGTGCTGAAATGTGTCGTCCGGAACACGACGGCGCCTGCGCTTTGGTCGTAAATGCTGTTTTTGACCGGAGTCGGCGTACCCGATCCATCTATATGCCAGACCACGATTCCTTCCGGGTGCAGAATCTCCTCTGCCGCTGGGGTATAAGGAACAACTACTGTAACAGGTGCATCCGGGTTATTCCATGAGATGATACGGTCGCCGTCCAGCACTTGCAGCTCGATGACGGGACGGTCTCCGATCAGCGTCTGAACAGCAGAGTCCAGCTCTGTCGCAGCCGTGTCCGATATTCGAATGGATATTTCGGCGGATAAGCCGTCCGTGCCGGACAACATGTCGCTCGGAACATAGATCATGTTGCTGCCCATCTTCACTGCGAGCACGAAGGATTCTTTGCCCCGCAGACTTTCCGTCGGCAATACAATTTCGTAAGACGACGCGTTCGCCTGCGCCGGCAGCTCAATCCAAATCTGTTTGGCTCCTCCGTCGCCGGAGTCCGCCAGCTTCAGTGCATCCTTTAAGTTGTCGCCAGTTACCAAGGCGGTCGAACGGCCGTTCCTGAAAGTTGTTCGAGGCTGGATGGTGACGACGCCCTCCTTGCTGATCACAGCACCGGAATTGGGGAGAACAATTACGCCGTTCCCGTTGCCGTTGCCGTTCCCGGAGCCTGGGCCGAGAAGGGCAAGCACCCCGTAGACAGAGGTGTCCTGATAACCTTGGCCTGTCATATCGTTCCATGTCGCGACGCTTTGACGGGAGCCGTTTTTGCCGTCGTTGATTTGCACGTCGAAACCAAGCTTCGAACCGATGTCCGGGGTGACCGACGTCAGCGGTATCCGCAATTCCACCGTATAGTTCGTTCCGTTAATCGCGGTTGTGGAATGGAAACCTTCAGCGATGGAGGGCGGATTAAATGACGTTTCATTGTCATAATTGACCCGGTATTGTCCGTCATCGTTCTGATAGGAGGGAGTTTTCCCGTTGTTCTGATCCAGGAATATTTCGACGGAGTCTTGTTCGTAGGCGTTCGGACTGCTCTTGTCGAGTTCGGCATTGTTGACCTGGAACAGCACGTACAGATATTCGTTGTCCCATAGCGCCTTGACCGTGCCATGGGCGCCTTGCCACGCCATCTGATATTGATTGACGGGAATGTCGGCCGTCGTGCTCCAGATCCCGTCGATAACGCCGTCTACGACAGGCGTTCCGTAACGGGCCGTCGTTTCCTTGGCCGTGACTTCTACGGGAGGATTTTGTTCGATAAACTGATCAGGATCGATAACTCCGTAATAAGCGGGCTTGGCTTGCAGCTCCCTGTCAAAGAGGAGCGGGTTATTGTCCGATCTCCAGCTGGAAGCGTCGTTAAGCCCCCAGAACGTCACGCGGGCGATGTGATCGGCATATTTCTTGTAGATGTTCATGAGCTGCGCGTACAAATAGCCTTGCGCCTTCGCCTGCGCATCGGACAAAGTGGCATTATCGCCGGCCGTAATGTCGATCTCCGTAATGCTGACCTCTACGCCAAGCGCGATAAAACGCTCCAGAGAAGCTTCCACGTTGTCAGGCTTCGTATTGAGATTGTAATGGGCCTGCATGCCGATTCCGTCGATGAGCAGCTCGCCGTCATGCGTCTCCGCGTATTTATCGTTAAGCTCTTTCACCATATTGGCGATGGCGGTAGACTTGTTCGCGTTGTCGTCGTTGTAGTCGTTGTAATAGAGCTTGATATCCCAACCATTGTCCAGAATGACTTCCTTGGCGATCAGAAAAGCCTGCTCGACATAGTCGTCGCCGATGGCCGCTTTCCACGGGGAGTTGCGCAGCGAAGCCCGCCAGTCGGACGGATTGGGGGGATTATCGCTCATGGCTTCGTTGACAACATCCCAGGAGATGACCTTGTCCCCGAAGTGCTCCACGACCGTCTCGATATGCGTCCGCAGATTGGCCAGCGCAGACTCCCGGCTGAGCGGCGTATTATCCTCCGCGGTGCTTAACCATAACGGCATCTGCTGATGCCAGACAAGGACGTGGCCATGCAGCAGGAACCCGTTTGCTTCGATCTTCGCGATCAGGGCATCTTCCGCGGCGAAGTCGAACTGCCTGCTCTCATTGTAGGCGTAGTCCGGCTTCATCGCATTTTCCGCCGTTACGACGTTATGATGCCGCTTTAGCAGATCCAGGCGGTTGCCTTCGAACTCGGCGTCTCCAATCGCGTTGCCGATCAGGAAGTAGTCCTCATAGGTTTCCTTGATCGGAGTCAAATTCTGAATCGGCTTCGGCGCCGCCACGGGACCGATATAGGAGAGGACGAAGTCATCCATATAGAAAGCAACGGGTGCCGCGGGCTTTTGAGCCGTCTCCACATAGGCCTTTAATACGCTCGGAGTAGTGGCGACTGTAAAGGAACCGGACAGTTGAACCCAGGCTCCGTCCGTTGCGGCCACGTTGGGGGAGACGTTTGTATACGTGCTGTCGCCGCTCTGTACGCTAAGCCGAAGCGAGGTCGGCGGCTCTCCGGGAGCCATCTTGACCCACGCCGAGAGCTGGTACTGATGTCCTTTGTGCATCTTGCCCATCACATCCAGAATAGGGCCGTTGTATTGAGACGACACGTTTACCAGCAGACTGCCTTCTCCGCCGGTGGTATGATTGTCTGCATCGGAGACTGCGATACTTTCGCCAGGACTGCCGCTTCTGATGGCCCAGTTGCCGGAACCGTTCTCGAAGTCGGCCGTCAAGCCGGTTTGATCGAGGTCGCCGCCGCCTGGCGCGGTATCCGGCGTCACGTCTTTGATCAACACCTCGTCGATGTAGATATCCGCCGTAGAGACGGAATCACTGGCGGATTCTACCCAAATACGGAATTCCGCAGTGTTTGCCGGAACCTCGTAGTTTCGGATCGAAAAGGTCGTCCATTCCGCGGAAGATACCGTTTGATTGCCGATGATCCAGGGGTATTTGTTTTCCAGAAGCGGTGAATCGACTTTGGAGGCGACATGGAACGTATCGCTGCCGGAGCCGGATCGTACTTTGAGGGAGAGGTCGTAGGTTTTGCCGGAGATCATAAGAGCCGTTAGATTAAGACTGGGACTGTTGTCGCGCGTTTCACGGCCGCTAAAGAGCAGGGAATGAGTGCCTTCCGAAGCTTGTTCCGTGGAGATGGAGACAGAGCCGGGACCGCCCCAGACGGATGCCCAGCCGCCGGTCTGTCCATCTTCGAAGCTTTGGGACAATACGATGTTGTCCGGTGCCGAATCTGCGCCCTCGGCCATCGCATTGCCGGCAGACCAGCTTGCCGGCAGCAGCAACAGCATGGCCAGCGCGACCGCAATGACCTTAGTAAGCGATTTTCTCATTGCTTGTTTTCCCCCTTGCGCATTGTGGTAGAAGCTTCGGCGAAATGCCGCAAGGCAAGGCAGCCCCTGCCAAGCTTCCCGACTTTCATTATATCGCGGGGGTTGTAAGCGTTTGCTTAAGAAACTATAGAACATACTGAACATATTAAACATCTGTCAGCCCGTTCCCCGATTCGCCGCGGCGGGCGAATTAGGGGAGAAAGCCGGCCTGGCTTACAAGGACGGCATCCGGCGGAAATACTCGCCGCAATTGCTCCAGCAAGGCGCGATAGGCGGAAGGCGTATACCATTCCTGCAATTGAAGCTCATCGTACAGTTTATCGATGCCGAGTCGCTTCGTTCGTTTGCCGCCGCTGCCATCGCCCATAAAGTAATCGTCGACGCATACACGGTCCACGATCGCGCGCAGAGTCTCGGCGAATCCTTCGCTGCACGGCAGCAGGGGAGCTATAGCCGCCTGCGTGGGAACTCCTGCTTCGGCTAACTCGCGCAGCGCCCGCAGCCTGGCAGCGATCGGAGGAGCGGAAGGAGTAAACGCCTTGCGAATGTCTTCGCGATCCGTCTCTATCGTCATGCTGACCCGAACACCTTTGCCAAGTTTAAGCAGCAGATCGATATCGCGCGTTACGAGCGGGCTGCGGGTTTGCACCAGCAGGAAGTCGGGAGGAAGCTGAGTCATCGCCTCCAGCAGCGAACGCGTCACGGTCTCCCGCGCTTCCGCCGGCTGATAAGGATCCGTGCTTGAAGACATAAAGATCGTAACAGGTCCTTTGGTTTTGGCCCTCGCGAGCTCTTTGCGAAGCACATTTGCCGCGCCTTGCTTGACATCCACCCACGAGCCCCACTCCTCTCCCCGGAACAAGGAGACGGGCATGCCGCGCACATAACAGTAGGAGCAGGCGAACGAACAGCCGGAATAGGGATTCAAGGAGTGGCTGTAGCCCTCCAGAAATCCCGTTCCTTTGTTCAGCAGCGTCTTTGGTTCCTTGCGGACGATTTTCGTCATCGGGATGAGCCCGTCGCAAGATGAACGCCTGTACGGGAAGGAACTTCCCTGTCTTCAAGCTCCAGGTCCAGCAGCAGCTTCTTCATCGGCAATCCGCCGCGATAGCCCGCAAGCGACCCGTTTTTGCCAATGACGCGATGGCAGGGCACAAAGACGAGTACCGGATTGGCGCCGATCGCGCTTCCTGCCGCACGAACGGCGGAAGGGCTGTCGATCGCCTTCGCGATATCGGCGTAGCTTCGGGTCTCGCCGAACGGGATGTCCAGAAGCGCCTTCCATACCCGAAGCTGGAACGGAGTGCCGCGCAGGTCCAGCTTCCCATCGAACAGCGATCTGCTCCCGCCCGCGTATTCCGCAAGCTCGCTGCCATAGCGCTTCATTCGCTCGTCATCCCGAATCCATTCTATGCGGCCGAATCGACGCGTACACCGCTCCGCCATCTCGTCGAACGTTTCGCCTAGCGCCCCCGCGTAACAAAGCCCCCGTTCGGTCTCCGCGATATGCATATGGCTGTCTCCGAATGCAATGACAGACCAATAAAGACGGCTTCCTCCAGCTTGCTTATTCATGATTAGCATCCTCCTTGCGCTGTAATAACCGAAATTGGGCGGGCGTGCACCCTGTAATCTTCTTGAACAACGTAATAAAATAAGGGGCGTTCGGCAATCCGACCCGCGCGCCGATCTCGGCGACGGCGACGCCGCTCTCCGCAAGCATCTCCTTTGCCCGCCGTATGCGGAATTCCTGAATGTAAGAGACGGGCGTAACGCCCGTCACTCGCTTGAAAATCCGGTGCAGGTGATACGGACTGCCATGGCCGATCTCGGCCAGCTTCTCCAGCGTTAATGGCTCCATGTACCGCTCACGGATATAGTCCGTTATCGTCAATATCCATTCCTCGTCGGGGAGACGCACGCCTGTTGGCTTGCATCGTTTGCACGGTCTGTACCCTGCGCTTCGGGCGGCATCCGGCGAACGGAAAACGGAGACGTTTTCCCGAAGGGGCGGCTTGGATTTGCAGGAGGGGCGGCAGAAGATGCCCGTCGTCCGTACCGCGTACCAGAACGCTCCGTCGCTTGCGCCATCGTTGCCGACGATGGCTCCCCATTCCGCCTCCGAAGGGCGATCTCCCTTTTTGCGGGGAGTGATTTCGTCTCTGTTCATTTGCCATCACCTCTGCTATAAGTATAACCGCCGAGGACGAAGCGCGCGCGTACATTCTATTGGAAAAGCAAGATTTCGAATAGTCGTTTAACTATTGAGAGCTGCCAGTACAAATCAAAATAAGTGTGGTCACATTATCGTCGAACTGCGCAACAAACACCATGACTCTCGATAAAAAGATTCATTAAGCTAAAGGGCAGCATCAGCTCTCTTTTGTTCATGATAAAAAAGGGAAAATGGACGTCGGTGTGGAATCAGAACTTAACATCGGAATAATTAATGGAGCGTGAGCCTATGTATCGCACACAGATTCCAGATAAACCATTCAACTCCAAACGACCGGGCACCCTCGTTGGTATCTTGTTGGCCGTATCGGAGTATCTAGGTGCATTATACGGAAAAATTGCGGAGACAAGGAGTGCATGCTCTTATGGTCGTTGCTCCGAGTGTGGAGGAAACGTTGGATCAGCCGAGATCGACCCCAGTCGCATGATCGCTCCCGAGCTGTCACTCAAGAATGGCGCCGTCCTCTTGTGGGCTGGAACGGATTGCGCGCCAGTTCCAAGGATCAGGCAGTTGGCGGCAATGCTTGGAATCGATTATCTGAAACCACTGGACGAGCAAGATCCGGGGTTTATCCCCATCCTTCTATATGGGTACGACAAAGAACCCGTTTCGTTTGTCCATAACAAGAAACCGCATACGGACTATTACCGCGGCTGCGTACACGATCTTCAATACATGATCGATGCGCGCACGACGAGTAAAGGCAATCTGAGGATGATTTCTTACTTCTCCAAAAGATCGGATTGTCCGGCGTGCCAAGGAACAGGCATGAGCAACACCGTCACTGATATCCGTCTCGCTGGTCAGAGGCTGTCAGAGGCTGAAAAGCTGCCGATACCGGAAATGCGTTCCTTTATCCTGGGTCTGTCGCAATTGATAGACGCGAACGAGCACGACATTGTAAGCCCTATAATAAGCCAACTTGAACCAATGCTTATTTACTTGAACAAAATTGGAATCAGGACGCTCAATCCAACCACCGCACAAGAAATAGTTCAGACCGTCATTTCCTAAGTCGCCTAGCGATGATCGTTCGCGTCTTCGATAGCCCCTTGAAGACAAATTTTTGAAGGTGCCTAGTTACGCTAACGAAAAACGATAGTTCAATTGACCGCCTTATGAGAGAGGCGGTTTTTTTCCTCTCTGTCGCAATATGGATCCTCTGGGTCCTTTAGCTTAATGAAATAAAGAGCAGCTGCCGCTCCGGCAAACTGCTCCTGGATCATGAAATGACGATTACAATTTCTTTTTAAGAAAAATTGTTTAATATTTTCTGGATATTCATCATTGACCGCAAAAACTTCGTAGCCTCTACGTTTATAAAAATCCGGCGATTGATACGAAAATGTGCAAGTATGAGCCAATATACAACCTAGTTCTTTTCCGAGCCTTTCAGCTTCGGCTATCATGACTTTTGTCTAATATTATCAATCCGAAAGCCGGTATTCATGGAACCCTCCCTTTATTTCATCTTTTTAAGATTACTGTAACAGTTAAGAAGACTCTAATCGATGTAATTTATCTTTTAAACTGTATTTCCTTATCAAAAAAGACGATGGATACGATTTCCTTGTCATTGATCACATTTTCAAATGTTTTAACCGTAAATAATTGAGTGCCATTCTCCGTCAAATGCAATCCGTTAAACAGGTTTGTCGTTTCCAACGTACCGTCCTGGTACTTTATCGTGATCGGATAATTATCCAAGTGTTGGTTAACGCCAATTTCCTTTAATGAACCAGCAGCTTCGTTAATCTCATTCATTGAACTGCTTTCAATCTTTAATGAAATCGAAATCGGTGAGACGGAGATCGTTTTTAGCACCGCTCCATAACCAAACATGGCAATGTTTTTGTTGACTTCATAAGGAGTAGAGTACTCCTTGAAATCCAGCTTAAAATCTGTTTCCCAAACGTCTGGTATGACCGTTGTAAAAATGCCAGGAAACGGACCTGCCGCTTGTAGATCTTTGAGTTGGAAATGAACGTTTTGACCAGCTATGGAGTTTTTCGTTAGGATGCTCATAGCCAAACTAATTTTATTGTCACTGCGGTTGCCATCGTCAAGCACTTTAAAGCCTACGCTCTTATAGTCCTGGTTTGTTGTAATGTCGTAATTTAAAAAGCGGTACCGTGCCGCGTCTAATACCGTACCTTCAGGTGCAGTAAAGTCCATTAAGATATAGGTCAGATTACTATCGCCAATCACTTGTTTAATATTAATCGTCCCATTCTTATTTTTTACGTGTTTATCAACCACATAAGCGCCATATGACAAGTATTCTGCTTGCTCTTGATTTACCGGATTTAGAAATTTCATAAACACATCATCTAATTTCATATATGCCGCTGCAAAGGCGGTTGTGGCTAAACAAACCATCAATACAGCAACCAATAAAGCGGGTCTTAAACGTTTCGAAAGAGTATATCCCCTATTTCTTTTATTTCCAACCCTACTTTGCACTAAAAGGTTATGGAACATCTCTTCTTTTTTTTCGGTATTTGGCGTAAGAGCTTCGAAAAGTCGATTAATATTATTGTTACTCAAGGCACTTCCCTCCCAAGTCAATTTTGAGGCGTCTACGACCTCTGAATAGTTGTGTTTGAATCGTGCTTTCTTTGTATCCCAACATCTCAGAGATCTCTTTTACGGTGTATTCCTCGAAATAGTACAGATATAAAACGGTTTTGTATTTTTCGGGAAGTGAAAGTAGTCTTGCAAGCACGTTTCCCGATGGTTCATCCCCATCCCAAGAAGAAACCTCAGGTAAAACGTCTAAAGCAACTCGACGGGTTTTCCACCAATTTTTTAGAACATCTTTACAGTAATTTCTGGTGGTTACGGTCAACCACGCTTTTTCATGCTCGCGGTCATTGAAAACCATTTGATATTTGATAAGCTTTAGAAATACAGATTGAACAGCATCTTCTGCATCAACGGGATTCTTCAAATAGATATAGCATAGCCTGTAGACTCGATCTACATGCCGTTGATATAGTTCAGCCAATTCCTTATCCGTACGCAATAAAGAATTGTTCTCCATTTTTTCGCCTCCTGCATATAACACGATCGGGGACTCGAAATAATCCCATTATCGTTAACTATTTTACAGTACGCAGAGAAGCGGAGTAATCATAAAGAAAAGCCCAAACAATATGCTCGATTGGGCTTTGTAATGCAATCCTAATCAAAGAACAGATACAATCCATTTTATCCAGTAAGCAGCCGGTACCAGTAATACCTGTGCAAAAACAGTTCCTAATAATCGGGAAATCATTAATAAACCAAAAACCTTATTAAGTGTAGCGACCTTTTTTTCTCCTTTAAGGACTTTATCTGTCATTAAACCAACTTGCGGATCAATAAGTATGGTAAGTAAAATGGTCGCCATTCCATTGATTAGACCAGATGCTTGTGAGGCGGTAATCGAGTATTCTGTCGTTAAAGTCGAAGCCAGTAGAGCAGCTAACACACCGATTGTGTAAATGGCTGTCACCAGACAATTAAGAACCACTAGCCTTTTGGGAATACCTCCAACCCTCAATCGCGACAGCATCGATAACTTTGGGGATCGCAAATGATATCGTGCATGATTTATCTTTTGAAAGGAAACAGAAGAACGGACCATTTGAGGTATGGATCCTGCAACTTCTAAATGAGAGATTACCCTCGAAGATAGAAAAACCGCGGATGGAAAC
>NZ_MXQD01000020.1:0-161754 GCF_002165585.1 Paenibacillus sp. MY03
TACTCATCGGGCTGTAACCCGATTTTTTCGGGCTACAGCTCCAAAAAGCGCCACACATCGGGCTGTAACCCGATTTTTTCGGGCTATAGCTCCAAATGGCGCCACTCATCGAGCTGTAACCCGATTTTTTTCGGGCTACAGCCCCAAATGGCGCTACTCATCGAGCTGTAACCCGACTTTTTCGGCTTACACCGCTTTCGTATTCGCTCGCATCTCATGTCCACGTTCAGTCTTATCCATGCTGTCTTAACGGAACAGCATTGTGTCAGCCTCTCGGTGCCCGTCACGCCTGCACTTTCTCTTCGCCGCCGACAGCTCCCACGGGAGAAGACTTCGCGCCTCCCCGTCTATTCGATGCCCGGCGTCCCCTCAACAGCTCCATTAACGAAGAAGCCCCGTCTGCCGCATAGAAGTTGGCTCGTTCATCAGGGGCAAGAATAACGCCCAATTGATGATGCTCGCCTGCGTAACGCGCACGTTGCGCGAACTTGGGTTCGCCGCCCACCGTAAGAACCTCCAGCTTGCAGAAGGCTGAATTGGCCCCGAGCGCCCCGTATAGATCTTCTTTAGTGGACACTCGCATTCCGTTAACCTTGTAAATCACTTCCCCTGCCGACAATCCCATAGCCTCCGCCGGCGTTCCCGGGACAATGCCAAGTATGCGAAGACCGCGCGCATCGTGCACGTAGAGAGGCTCACGGCGCGCCTCCATGGCCTTACTCCTCCATACAAGCGCCTCATGCAAGATGATCGACAATACTGCCGCGATCGGCAGCAACGCAGACTGCCACCAGGCTGCCAGTGCCGCACCACCCAAGATGACGCTATAGAGTAGAAGGCCCTTGGCCGCATGTCTTGCCTTGGCAGAGGGCAGCAGCGATCTTGTCATCTCGGTAAAGCCGATAATCATGGGCAATGCCACGAGCGTCCAGCCCTCTGCTCCTGTTCCTCCGAACAACGTGGGCCATGGCAGAGAAGCGCTCGCTGCGGCCGACGCCCCCGTCTCCGCCGATACCGGAGTCAGCAGCAGCAATGGGACCGGCCAAAAGCCCTGAAGCATATAGCCGCCCACCAGCTTGCCTCTCTTGCCCTCCAAAAACAGCGGCGTCGACAGCTTGTCGCCTTGCAGACGGACTAACAGCGCTTCCGCCAGATGAAGCATCGCCACTAGCAGCAGCAGGCCTGCCGCGTCAATTCGGGCCAACGACGCCGCCATCGCTCCGATTCCATCTTCCCGCTCCGCCAAGGATGTGAAACCCGCTATCCATTGCAGCAGTGTCACTACACCGGCGCTATACGCGAAGCACAGATAACGAATGCGCGCCAGCATAAGAAGCGCAGCGATCCCCCACAACCATAGCACAGCCGATGGGGAGAGCGACGCACCAATAAAGACAGATATAAGGGATAGTCCCAGTCCGACCAATAAACCTGTGACGACCGCCCGCAAGGCCATTCCCTTCCAATCATGAAGCTTGACCGCGAACAACTGCCTCTCTAGCCGCATCTGTCTTGAATATTGAAGAATGATAAATAATATAGCCAAATAGAAGAAGGGGCCCGACGCCAGCTGCAGCGCCGCCGATCCCAGCATGTCCGCTATTGCACGAGCTGTCTCCAATTCCTCCACTCCTCGCCTCGCACTAAAGTAAAAGGTCAGCTCCGCTGGCGCGAAACCGACCTTTGTACCATTCGACGCGTTCGTCGCTATTTCCTGCTTACCGCCCGAACGGCTTCCAGCAGTTGAACATCATGTTCCTTATTTTGAATCCACTCGATGACGGCCTGCTCCAGCTTCTGAGCCGTCTTGGTATCTATCTCGCCTGTGGACGGCAGTCCTTTATCGTTCTGGAACTTTCGAACCGCGCTCGCTGTCTCATCGCCGAAGTAGCCGTCCTCGCGCTTAGGCTCATAACCGAGACCATGCAGCATAATCTGGGCGCTGCGAACGGCCTCGCTGAGCGTATCTTGCTTCAGCGTCTCTTGCAGCGATATTCTGGCCACCGTATACAGATCTGGCGGCTCCACGACAAGATCCGGCTTAATGCCTTTCTCATGGATCCAATTTCCATTTGGCGTCAACCACTTGGCGATCGTCATCTTAACGAGGCTGCCGTCGCCGAGAGCCTTGTTGTAGCTCACTTGCACAGTCCCCTTGCCGAACGACTGCTCGCCGATTACCTTGGCGCCGGCTGCTTCCTGCAAGGCTCCGGCCAAAATTTCGGACGCGCTTGCGCTGCCCTTGTTCGTCAGAACCGCGATGGGATAAGACTTTGCCTCGCCGCCCTTGGCCAGCGTCTTGTCGCGATTGCCGTCGCGATCCTCCACCTGAACGACTGTCGTGCCTTCCTTCATCAGCAGCTGCGATATTTCTACGACGATTGGCAATACGCCGCCCGGATTATTGCGCACATCCAGGACAAGCCCCTTCATGCCGCTCTGCTCCAGCTTCGCCAGCTCTTCCTTGAATCGCTTGGCCGTGTGCAGAGAAAATTGCCGGATCTCGATAACACCCACGCCATCCGGTCTCAGCGCCCCATAAACCGTCTCCACATCGATGTCATCCCGAATCAAGACGAGCTGGATCGGCTCCGTTACTCCGCTGCGTTGTACAAGCAGCTTCGCCTTCGTTCCTTTTGGTCCGCGGATCTTGCCGACAGCCTGCTGCAGGTTAAGTCCCGCCAGACTGTCGCCATTAACGGAGATTAGCACATCCTTGGCCAGCAGGCCCGACTTCTCTGCCGGCGAACCTTTAATCGGTGCGACAACGACAATCTTGCCGTTTTCGGTCGTCACCTCTGCGCCGATGCCCGTAAAAGAACCTTCAATGGATTCGGAGAAGTGAAGCGCATCGTCCTTCTCCATATAGACGGAGTACGGATCGTCCAGCGCTTCCATCATGCCGCTGACAGCGCCATCCAGAAGCTCTTCCCGCTCCACCTTCTCGTAATATCTGGTCTCGATCAGCTCGAGCACCGCATTGAGCTTCGCCAGCTCTTCCTTCTTGAAGCCTGGGGTAACGCCAGCATCCGCGGCCGCCGCGACGACCTTCTTGCTCCCTGCATCCGGAATAATAAGCCGATCGGCAATCGTCATTGTGACGAGCACGGATGCGATCATCGTCAGCAATACGAACGTCATTACGGTTCTTCCTTTAAAGTACATCCGGTACACCACCTTATCGATTTCCCGTTTGTGACGGCCCCACTATTATATGACAAGCCGATCACAATTATTTACAGGAGGCTTATTCGAAAGTCATATGGACAACAAGGGCAGCCCTCTTGAGGGCTGCCGCTTGTCACTGATGAGATATGGATGATGTCAATTATTTCAGATAGCCGCCCGGATTGACGGGCACTTCGTTCTTGCGCACTTCGAAGTGGAGATGCGGTCCAGTGGAATTGCCCGTGCTGCCAACCTCGGCGATTTTATCGCCTTTCTTCACTGTGTCGCCTTCATCAACCAGCAGGCCGCCGTTGCGGATATGGGCGTACAATGTCCACAATCCGTTGCCGTGGTCGATGACGATACAATTGCCGTAGGTGCTCCATACTTGCGAGATAATGACCCTTCCGCCTTCGGCCGCATAGATCGGCGTACCGGATGGAGCTCCGAAGTCGATGCCCGTATGGGTATGCTTCTTGCCCGAGATAGGATGAACCCTGGTTCCGAAGTTCGACGTTACCCGATAGCCCTGTTTGATCGGCATGCCCAGCTTGCCGCCAGAATAAGGATTCTGAATGCGGTTCTTCTCCGCTACGAGCTTCGACCTCTTGGCGGCTAGCGCCATAAGCAGCTTCTCCTGCTCCTCGCTGATTTCCTCCAATTGATGCAGTGTCTCATCGAGCTGCTGGAGATTGGCATTATAGCTCGCGATGAGCACTTCCTTTTCGGATTCCTTCTTGACGAGCTCTACCTGCTGAAGCTCCAATTCCTGGAACAAAGCTTGAATATCGGCATATTGTTGCTCGATCAAAGCTTTCTGCTGTTCGGCGGTTTCCTTGTCCTTTTTGTGCGCCGCCAACGTTTCGCGATCGGAATCCAGAATCGTCTGGATCGCATCGAAACGGTCCAGAAAATCCCCGAAGCTGTTAGAGCTGAACAATACATCCATATAAGAAACGAAGCCGTCCGTATACATCACTCGCATGCGAGACTCCAGAAGCGCTTCGCGCTTGACGATTCTCTCCTGAACGGCATCGAGAGCAGCGCCGGCTTGCAGCAACTCGGCTTCCTTCGCGTCCACCTGTTCCTGCGTCTTCTGCTTCTCGACGGCAACTCGGTCGATTTCCTTCATCAGGCTCAAAATCTCGTTTTGGAGATCCGCTTTCTTAACCGTCAAGCTCTGCTTTTGGGATTCCGCCGACTTCGCATCCTTGGCTGCGTTCGCCGCCGTTCGTTCGGCTTCCTTGATCTGTTTGTTCGCGGCCGCAATGTCCCTTTCGATCTGCGACAACGACGCGGCCTGGACTTGTCCGCCGTTACCCGAAGGCTGGATCAGGAATACGGTTAACAGCGCTGCTACGAGCAGCCATGCTCCAGCTTTTCTCATATACATGCTTCACCTACACTTTCAAGTACTTTCGAATCGAGATGGTGCTGCCGAGCATTCCGATCAAAGTTCCGATCACAAGGATCAGCCCGGCGGTCAGCCAACCAATTTCCTTGATCGGCACTAGCGATATCAACATGAGCGACATATCCAACTGGGTCAAACTGATAATCTTGCTGTAGCCAAACAGTACGGCGCCTGTCGTCAGAGCAGAGCTTATAAAGCCGATCATCGCTCCTTCGACGAAGAAAGGCCAACGTATAAAAGCATTCGTCGCGCCTACCAGCTTCATGATTCCAATCTCTCGGCGACGGTTAATAATAGTCATCTTGATCGTGTTGGAGATAAGCAGCATAGCCGTAACAGCCAGACCAATCACGATGCCGAAACCGATATTGCGTACTGCATTCGTCACCTTGAACAACATCTCGACCGTTCCTTGGCCGTACTTGATCCGGTAGATCGGACCCGTCTCGTCCGCATCGTTGATTGCTTGGATCTGCGCGGCTACATCGTCAACGGTCTGCGGATCGTACACTTCTATGGTGAAAGATACCGGCAGCGGATTGTTTTCATTATTGTAGCCTTCCAGCCAATCGCCGTTCTCTTCGCCCATCGCCTCTCGCAAGATCGACAGACCATCTTCCTTGGACACGAACGTTACCTTGCTGACTTCCTGAATGTTGCCGATCTTGTTCTGCAGCTCCGTTACCTTGGCTTCCTCAACGGCCGTCTGCAAGAATACCCGGATTTGTACCCGGCTCTCGATCTGATCCGCCATGGAATTTACGTTAACAGCAAGCAAAATGAAAATCCCTAGTATAAACAATGAGATAAAGATAGAGCTCATCGATGCAAAAGACATCCAGCCATTACGCAAAATATTTTTTGCGCCTTCCCTGAAGTGGCGCAGGAGCGTGCTAAACTTCATAGCCGTACTCCCCTCTTGCCTCATCCCGAACGATATTGCCGTCTTCAATCGCAATAACCCGTTTGCGCATGCTGTTAACGATATCCCTGTTGTGCGTGGCCATTACAATCGTAGAGCCTCTGAAGTTGATCTCTTCCAGCAAATTCATAATCCCCAGCGAGGTCTCCGGGTCGAGATTGCCCGTGGGCTCGTCCGCGACGATAACCGACGGATTGTTCACTATTGCCCGGGCAATCGACACCCTTTGCTGTTCGCCGCCCGATAGCTGCGATGGCACGCTGGCGTGTTTATGCTTTAGACCTACGAGCTCCAGCACTTCCATGGTGCGCTTTTTAATAATGCGCCGCGGCGCTTCGATCACTTCCATCGCAAATGCGACATTTTCATATACAGTAAGCTTGGGCAACAAACGGAAATCTTGAAAAATAACGCCGATATTTCGTCTCACATAAGGAATCTTGCGCGGTTTGAGCTTGCCTATGTTGAATCCGTTGACCGAAATCTGCCCTTTTGTCGGTATTTCCTCCCGATAGATAAGTTTCATGAACGTAGACTTGCCGGCTCCGGAAGGTCCTACGAGGTACACGAATTCGTTGCGATCTATTCGAACGGAAACCCCACGAAGAGCATGCGTTCCATCTGCGTATGTCTTCCATATGTCGTGCATTTCGATCACTTTATCACATCCTGTATGTAGTCAATTTTACTATTTCGACAGCTTGCGGCTAATTCCTTCAACAGCGGCGTCATTTCCTCTTTTTTCACTTTTCTAATATTTAAAGGATTTGTCGAATACCCCCTACATATATTTGGAAATTAGCAGGTCTGCCCCGCATATACATGAAAGGATGCATGGAGCTGTGCCTGATTGTCGGCGCCCCGTCGGAACCTGCGTCCGAAGCTCCTTTATTAACGAACAGGAGAGTGTTTCCCATCCCATGAAAAAGTTGCGTTTTACGTTGCTTACGTTAACGATTCTCCTGCTTGCCGCCGTTGCCGTAACAGGAGCGCTGCTCTGGCAATATGCCGAACAGGATTCTGTTCCCGAGGGGGTGACGATTGGACGCATCGAGCTCGGAGGCATGCCAATCGCAGATGCAATCGAGCTGCTCTCCCGCTACGAGAAATCTTTGCAGGATAGAACGATCACCGTTCGGGCCGGAGAACCCGCAGGCGACAGTAAGAGCTGGACGACCGCAGAGCTCGGCTACCGCGCCGAATTCAGTGAGGCGAGGCTGGCGTTATTAAAGCTGCGTGAAGGCAGTTGGTGGGATCGGGCCGTCTATCGCTACCATTTCCCTAAACATTATTCGCTCTCCCAGAGCTGGAATCGCGATATTTTCGATGCAGCCGTGCGCAAGCAGTGGAGTTGGATGGAGAAGGGGGAGCCGCAGGACGCAAAAAGGGAGATCACTCCTGACGACAAGGTCGTCTATACGCCGCATCATAATGCGTATCGATTGGAGCTGGATTCCCTGCTGCAGCAAGTGGACGAATGGGTGGTGCTTGGGGAACGCGAGGTCGGTGAGCGGATAACGGGCAGCTTAGCCGACTTGGAGGCCGAGCTGCCCTTGAAGACGGTAGAGCCCGACACCACTCTGGAAGAGCTTAAGGCGGAGGGCATCGACCGAAAAATCATGTCTTTCTCCACCGACTTCGGCACCAGCGCGGAGGGACGCGCCCATAATGTGACGGTAACGGCGGAAACGCTAAACGATTGGCATCTGGCCCCCGGGGAGACGTTCTCCTATGCGGAGCTTATCGCCAAAGCTGAGCAGGAGCACGAATACCGGGAAGCGCCCGTTATTCTCAACGGCAAGTTCGTGCCGGGCATCGGCGGCGGCATTTGCCAGGTATCGAGCACGCTCTATCAAGCCGTATTAAGAGCCGGACTCGACATCGTAGAACGTCGCAACCACTCGTTGCCTGTCGCCTACCTCCCGCTAGGCCATGACGCCACCTATGCCACGGACGCCATCGACTTCAAGTTTCTTAATTCGACCGGCAAACATCTTATTATTCGCACCGTCGTGGAAAATCGCAAATTAACCATCAAGTTATTCGGGACAATGCCGGAGAACGTCGCCTATGATATCGAGTCCGTGACCATCAAGACGGTAGAGCCTGGCGCGCAGCAGAAAGTAAACCAGGGACTGGCGGTAGGCGAGCAGCGGGTCGTGGAGAGAGGCAAGCCAGGGTATGTCGTGGACACCTTCCGTACGCTGATTGAGGACGGCAAAGAGGTGTCGCGCGAGCGAGTTTCCCGCGATACGTACCGCGCCCAGCCGACAATCATCGAGGTAGGGCCATCCTCGCTGACGTCTACGCCATCCCCGAGCATGCCCGGCACGAAGGAACCGATCGTGGAGGATGGGATATGAGAGGCGGTTAGCTGGGGCCTCGATTTAAGCCGAGAAGGGCTGTATCTGCCGACTTTGCCGTTCTGGCCGACAAACCGCCCTCTAAACGCACCATTTTTGCCGGCTTTGTCGGTCTCTCAGACAAACTGTGTACCCGCGCCAAAAAGGCGCTTCATCGCGAAGCGCCCTCACTTGCATGTCAATGGTTATGCAGGCTGCAAAGCAGCTTAACCAATACTTGCTATTCCTGCAGCTTACTTGCTGCGTTCCAAATATTCCGCTACCCACGCCGACGTCCCGGCCAGCGCCGTTTCGGCGCGGCCGATCGCGTCCTCGACCTGCGGCTTCGCCGTGCCGCCATAAACGTTGCGCGCGTTTACGACCTGCTCCGGCTGCAGCACCGCATAAATGCGGTCGTCGAACAGCGAGGAGAACTGCTTGAACTCGTCCAGCGTCAGATCCAGCAAATATTTGTTCTGCTCGATGCAGTACAGAACGGTCTTGCCAATGACTTCATGCGCCTGACGGAACGGCAATCCTTTGCCCACGAGGAAGTCGGCGATGTCCGTGGCGTTGGAGAAGTCCTGATTCACTGCCTGGCGCATCTGCTCCTTGTTCACCTTCATCGTCGCGATCATCGGGGCGAACAATTGGAGGGCACCCTGAAGCGTCTTCACGGTGTCGAACATGCCTTCCTTGTCTTCCTGCATGTCCTTGTTGTAAGCGAGCGGCAGCGACTTGAGCACCGTCAGCAAGCCTACAAGGTTGCCGTATACGCGTCCGGTCTTGCCGCGCACAAGCTCCGGCACGTCCGGGTTCTTCTTCTGCGGCATAATGCTGCTGCCCGTGCAGAACGCGTCATCCAGCTCCACGAAGCGGAACTCCGTGCTCGACCACAGAATGAGCTCCTCGCTGAGGCGCGAAAGATGCATCATAATGATGGAGGCGTGCGACAAGAACTCCAGGATGAAATCGCGATCGCTTACCGCATCGAGGCTGTTCTCATAGACGCTGTCGAACTTCAGCTGACTCGCCACGAAATGCCGGTCGATCGGAAACGTTGTGCCCGCCAGCGCGCCTGCGCCCAGCGGCAGTACGTTGATGCGCTTATAGCTGTCCTGAAGACGCTCGATGTCGCGGCCGAACATGGATACGTACGCCATCAAGTGATGCGCGAACAAAATCGGCTGCGCGCGCTGCAGATGCGTATAACCGGGCACGATCGTGTCCGTGTTGGCTTTCGCCTGCTCGACCAGCGCGGTTTGCAGCTTGTGCAGCATGTCGACGAATTCCACGACGCGTTTGCGAAGCCACAGATGCATGTCCGTTGCGACCTGGTCGTTCCGGCTGCGGCCCGTATGAAGCTTGCCGCCGACCGTGCCTACGTCATCGATGAGCGTTTTTTCGATATTCATATGAATGTCTTCATCGCCGATCGAAAATTCGATGTCGTCGCGCTTGATGCGCTGCAGCACCCGATGCAGGCCGTCTTTGATCTTCTCCACATCGTCCGCCGGCAAAATGCCCTGCTTGCCCAGCATCGTGACATGCGCGAGGCTGCCCTGCACATCCTCCTCCGCCAGCTCCTTATCGAACATGATCGAAGCTGTATACTCCTCGACCAACTGGTCCGTTTTCTTCGTAAATCGCCCACCCCATAATTTGCTCATGCGTGACTCAGCACTCCTTCCGATCGTGAACTTCCGGTTATATCTGATATAAAAGAGGATCGGACATGGCGGACGGAAGCCTGCCTGCGCAAGCTTCCGCCGTCTGTCCGGTCCATTACTCTATAGGGTCCCGACTCTACTCGCCTTTGCTTTGCTCCACGCCCGACGATACCTTTAGGCGCAGCGCGTTCAAGCGGATGAAACCTGTCGCGTCGCCTTGATCGTACGCCTGCGAAGGATCGGCTTCCATCGTCGCGATGTCCGGGTTGTACAGGCTGACCGGGCTCTTGACGCCGGCGCCGATGACGTTGCCTTTGTACAGCTTGAGGCGAACGACGCCCGAGACGTTCTTCTGCGATTCCGCGACCAGCGCCTGCAGAGCAAGACGCTCCGGCGCGAACCAGAAGCCGTTGTACACGAGCTGGCTGTATTTCGCGATCAGGGAGTCGCGAAGATGCATCACTTCGCGGTCCATCGTGAGCGACTCCATCTTGCGGTGAGCCGTGAAGAGGATCGTGCCGCCCGGCGTCTCGTATACGCCGCGGCTTTTCATGCCGACAAAACGGTTTTCTACCATGTCCACGCGGCCGATGCCGTGCTTGCCGCCCAGCTCGTTGAGCTTCTCCATCACTTCAAGCGGGCTCAACGCTTCGCCGTTCAGCGCCACGCAGTCGCCTTGCTCGAATGTCAGCTCGACGTATTCCGCTTGGTCCGGAGCGCGCTCCGGCGATACGCTGAGGACGTACATGTCTTCGTTCTCTTCGGCGCTCGGATCGAACCATGGATCCTCCAGCATGCCGCTCTCGAAGCTGATGTGCAACAGGTTGCGGTCCGTGGAATACGGCTTCGCCGCCGATGCCGTAACCGGAATGCCGTGTTTCTCCGCATAAGCGATCATCTCGGCGCGGCCCGGGAATTGCTCGCGGAACGCTTCCAGACGCCATGGCGCGATAACGCCGATCTCGGGAGCCAGAGCCGCCGCCGTAAGCTCGAAGCGCACTTGGTCGTTGCCTTTGCCCGTCGCGCCGTGCGCGATCGCCGTTGCGCCTTCCGCGCGCGCGATATCCACCATGCGCTTCGCGATCAGCGGACGCGCGATGGACGTGCCCAGCAAATATTGGCCTTCGTACAGCGTTCCGGCTTGGAACATCGGATAGATGAAGTCCTTCGCGAATTCCGCGCGCAGGTCGTCGATGTATACTTTGGAAGCGCCGGTAGCCAGCGCTTTTTCCTCCAGACCGTCTAGCTCGTCCTTCTGTCCGATGTCGGCCGTAAACGCGATAATTTCCGCGTCGTACGTTTCTTTAAGCCATTTCAGAATGACAGATGTATCCAAACCGCCGGAATAGGCCAGCACGATTTTTTCCTTCGCCATTGTTCTCTTACTCCCCTTCAATCTTGGTTTTCGTATGAATTAAGACATGATAGCCGCCATGATCGCTTTCTGCGCATGGAGACGATTCTCAGCCTGGTCGAAAATAATGGACTGCTTCCCGTCGATAACGCTCTCGCTGACTTCTTCGCCGCGATGCGCCGGCAGGCAGTGCATGAACAGGTAGTCGTTGTTCGCGTATTTCACAAGCTCGTCGTTTACCTGGAACTTCTTGAAGGCAACCTCGCGTTCCTTCTGCTCGGCTTCTTGCCCCATGCTGGCCCATACGTCCGTATAAATAATGTCCGCTCCGTCTACCGCTTCCTTCGGATCGCGGCAAATCGTGATGCGCGCGCCCGTCTCCGCCGCGTTGGCTTTCGTCTGCTCGATAATGTCGGCATCCGGTTCGTAGCTTTCCGGCGTCGCGATCGACATATGCACGCCAAGCTTGGCGGCTCCCATCATAAGGGAGTGAACCATATTGTTGCCGTCGCCGATGTACGCCATCTTCAGGCCTTCCAAGCGGCCCTTCTGCTCGTAGATCGTCTGGAAGTCCGCTAGCGCCTGGCAAGGATGGGACAGGTCCGTCAGACCGTTAATGACCGGAATCGTCGCTCCGCGCGCCAATTCAACAACCTTGCGATGTGCGAACGTGCGAATCATGATGCCGTCCAGATAACGCGACAACGTCTGCGCCGTATCCCAGATCGTTTCGCCCCGGCCGATCTGCAGATCGTTCCCGCTCAGGAACAGCCCCTGCCCGCCGAGCTGGTACATCCCTACCTCAAACGATACGCGCGTGCGCGTCGACGACTTCTCGAAAATCATGCCAAGCGTCTTGCCCTTCAGAATATGATGGGTCTCGCCGGCCTTCTGCTTTTTCTTAAGATCGATCGCCAGATCGATCAGGTAACGCAGCTCCTCCTGCTTGAAATCGACCAGCATAAGGAAATCGCGGCCTTTCAGGCTCTGCGCCAATTCTTCGTTAACGACTTGCATGGATGTTCCCTCCTTTAATGCCTCTGCTATTCCCAGTTATTTTGCTGCCTCGAGCAGCTCCGCTAATATCGATACCGCGATATCGATCTCCTCGCTAGTCACCAGCAAGTTTGGCAGTAAACGAATAACGTTTGGCCCTGCCGCTATAACGAGCAATCCGCGATTCTGCGCCTCTGTCAGCACGTTCGCCACGGGTCCTTCGCATTCAATGCCGACGATGAGTCCAAGTCCTCTAACTTCCTTTACGAAAGACGCGCTCGCAAGCTTATTGCGAAGTTGCTCCATAAGATAAACGCTCTGCTCCGCAGCTCGCGCAGGAAGCTCGTCGCCTACAATCGTCTCCAGCGTCGCCTTTACCACAGCCGTCGCGATCGGCGTGCCGCCGAATGTCGAGCCATGGCTGCCTGCCGTGAAACCTTCGCGCAGCTTTTCCTTGGCGACCATAGCGCCGACCGGGAAGCCGCTGCCAAGCCCTTTGGCCAGCGTAAAGATATCCGGCTGGATGCCGTAGTGCTCGTATGCGAACAATTTGCCCGTCCGTCCTATGCCCGTCTGAATCTCGTCCACGACGAGGAGAATGCCTTCGCGTTCACACAGTTCTGCTACTTGCCGAATATAGTCCGCATTCGCCGGATGGACGCCGCCCTCCGCTTGCACCAGCTCCAGCATGACCGCAGCCGTTACTCCGCTAATCGCGGCTTTGAGCGCCTCGATGTCATTGTAAGGGATCGTCTTGAAGCCTTCCGGCAGCGGGGCGAAACCTTCCTTCACCTTCGCTTGGCCCGTCGCCGTCAGGGTCGCCAGCGTTCTTCCGTGGAATGATTGTTCGAACGTGATGATTTCGTAGCGCCCGTTCTTGGCCACCAGTTGCTGGTAACGACGGGCAAGCTTAATCGCAGCCTCGTTCGCCTCCGCGCCGCTGTTGCAGAAGAACACCGCGTCGCCGCAGCTGTTGTCCGTCAGCAGCTTGGCCGCTTCCGCCTGATTCGGAATTTGGAACAGATTCGATACATGCCACAGCTCGTCAAGCTGCTTCACCAGCGCTTCCTTGATTCGCTTAGGAGCATGCCCCAAATTCGTGACGGCAATACCGCTCATGAAATCCAAATATTTGTTACCCTTGTCGTCCCACAGCCAGCTTCCTTCACCCTTAACCAGCGCCATAGGATAACGCGCATAGGTAGGTAGCAAGGATTGTGTAGCTACCGCCTCTATCGTATCCGTCATCTTGGAATTACACCCGCCTTTCGCTGGATTGGACGATGCGTGTGCCTACTCCGCCTTCGCGGACGGCCCGCGTCAATACGCCAGGCTCCTGTCCGCTAACGATAACAACCTCTTGCACGCGTCCCTGTATACATTGCACCGCCGCGCGAACCTTCGGAATCATGCCTCCGTAGATTTCGCCGCTCGCGATCATTTCGTCGATCTCCGCCACCGTCACGGACGGGAGCACGACCTTCTCTCCGTCCACCGTCTTCATGATGCCCGGCACGTCCGTGACGACGATCATCCGCTCTACGCCCAGATGGGACGCAACCGCTCCTGCCGCCGTATCTGCATTAATGTTGTAGCGTTGTCCCGCAGCGTCGATGCCGATGGGGGCAATTACGGGAATATAGCCCATTCCCATCACCCCTTCGATAATGGACGCGTTCACATCCGTTACGTCGCCGACGAAGCCGATTTCGTGCGTGTTGCCCACCGGCTGAGCCTGAATCAAGCCGCCGTCCACGCCGGATAAACCAAGCGACTGGGCACCGTTAACGCCGATCTTGCGCACGATCTCTTTGTTGATCCGTCCCGCCAATACCATCTCCACGACGTCCAATACGTCGTCGTTCGTCTTGCGCAGCCCGTTCACGAACTCCGTCTCGATGCCGAGCTTCGTCAGCGTCTCCGAAATCGCGGGTCCGCCCCCGTGCACGATGACCGGCTTCACGCCCGCCGCCTGCAAGTCGCGCAATTCGTGGAAGAAGCCGTCGGGCAGCGCCGCGAGGGTGCTGCCGCCGCATTTCATCACAAACCGTTGTTCCATGTCCGCTCTCCTCCTTACGTCCGGTACGCCGCGTTAATGCGCACGTAGTCGTACGTCAGGTCGCAGCCCCAAGCGGTCGCGCTGCCGCTCCCCATATGCAGGTCGACGCCGATAACGACCGTATCGCCTTTGAGATATTCCAGCGCCGCATCCTCGTCGAACGCGACCGGACGGGATTGCTCCAGCGTCACGATATCGCCCAGCCTGATATCCACCGTAGCCGGATTTACCGGTTGGCCCGCGCGTCCCACGGCCGCGATAATGCGGCCCCAGTTGGCGTCGGCGCCGAACACCGCGGATTTTACAAGAGAAGAACCGATCACCGTCTTCGCAATCGCCTGCGCCGACTCATCGCTTTCCGCGCCGCGCACTTGCACCTCTACCAGCTTCGTCGCGCCTTCGCCGTCCCTGGCGATCGCTTTGGCAAGCACTTCGCATACATAACGAAGCGCGTCCGCGAACGCAGCCCAGCCTTCATGTCGAGGCGTAAGGGACTGATTGCCTGCGAGACCGCTTGCCATGGCGACTAGCATGTCGTTCGTGCTCGTGTCGCCGTCCACCGTAATCATATTAAACGTCAGATCCGTCGACTGGCGAAGCAACGTCTGAAGTTCGTCGCTTCCGATCGCGGCATCCGTCGTAACAAAGCCCAGCATCGTCGCCATGTTGGGATGGATCATGCCGGAGCCCTTCGCCGCGCCGGCAATGGACACGCGCTGACCGTCCAACATCAGCTCCACGCACACCATCTTCTGCACGAGATCCGTCGTGAGGATCGCTTGGCAGAAATCCTCAGCGCCAGCAAGACCGCCGTCCAACTTCGCCGGCAAGCCGTCGATTCCGGAGCGCACTTTGTCCATTTTCAAATTCTCGCCGATAACCCCTGTAGACGCTACTGCCACTTGATCCGCCGATACGCCGATCGCCTCCGCGAACCGGGAACGCATCTCGTAGGCATCCGCCTCGCCTTGTTCGCCTGTGCAGGCATTAGCGTTGCCGCTGTTGACGAGAACCGCTCTAAGCACGCCGTCCGATCCGATGCTCTCGCGCGTTACCTGCAAAGGCGCCGCCTGAAAAACATTCGTCGTATATACGCCAGCCGCCGTCGCCGGAACCTCGCATACGATAGCTCCCAGGTCGTGACGGGTTGTCTTCTTAAGTCCGCAGTGCAGACCGCCGGCCCGGAAGCCCTTGGGCGTCGTGACGGAGCCGTCCGCCAATACTTTGAAGCTGCCTTGTTCCATCTTGAATCGTGTCTCCTTGTCAGTTAGGTAGAAGCTGCCCGGTTGCCCAGGCATGATAGCGAGCAGCAGGAATTACGGATATACAGGAACGAATTGCAATCCCAGCGTCTCGTCCCAGCCCATCATAAGATTCAGGTTCTGTATCGCTTGACCGGCAGCGCCCTTAACCAGATTGTCGATGACGGACACGATCGTCACGCGACCCGTACGCTCGTCGACCGCGAAGCCGATATCGCAATAGTTGGAGCCCCATACTTCCTTCGTCGCAGGTACCTGTCCTTCCGGCCGAATACGAACGAAAGGTCTGCCCTCGTAGAAGCTGCGGTATAGATCAATGAAGTCGCTCGCCTTGCGGTCGCCCTTAATCGTGGCATACATCGTCGACATAATGCCCCGCGTCATCGGCACGAGATGCGTCGTAAACGTCGTCACGACCGGCGCCCCGGCCATATCCGACAGTATCATCTCGATCTCGGGGATATGCTGATGCTGATTGATTTTATAAGCCTTGAAGTTCTCGTTCAGCTCCGAATAGTGGGTGCCGAGCGAAGCGCCGCGGCCCGCGCCGGACACGCCCGACTTTGCATCGATAATGATGGTTGCGGGATCGATCCAGCCTTCCCGTACGGCCGGCGCAAGACCGAGCGTCGTTGCGGTTGGATAACAACCCGGATTGGATACAAAGCTCGCTCCGCGAACCTTCTCAGCATACAGCTCGGATAGGCCGAACACGGCTTGCTCCAGATAACGCTCGTCTGCTGCCGTTTTTTTGTACCATTGCTCATATAATCCTGGCGACTTCAATCGGAAATCTCCGGACAGGTCGATGACCTTAAGACCCGCTTCCAAATATTGCGGCGCCAGCTTGGAGGCAACGCCCGCAGGCGTGCCCAGGAATACAACATCCGCCTTCCGCTTGATCGCCTCGGCGTCGACATCGTCAAGCAGTTCTTCCCGAATGCCCGTCAAATGCGGATAACCTTCCGTAATCGGCGTTCCCGCGCTGGACGAAGAGATGACCGAAGTCACTTCCGCAAGCGGATGGGACGCCAGAAGCCTTATCAATTCAACGCCGCCGTATCCCGTCGAGCCGACGATGGCGACACCCAGCTTTTTGCCCATTGCGATCCACTCCCTTATTACAATCTCAATCTCATGATGCTATGTGATGTAGGCCCCACTGCCAAGGTAAAATGTCGTCCATGCGCTTGCAGTCGCGAGGCCTTCCAGTATCTACAACTTCCTATTTTACAACATTAAGGTTGTTATGAACATATGATTGAAGTCTGTATTATTATACATTCAGACTAATATTAATACAATAATCAATATGACGATATTTTCTCACTCTTGAGATTGACTAATTCCCTGCCAAACATTAAAATAGGAACAAATGTTCTGGTGCAATGTCTCATGATGAAGCATTCGTGGTTTATAAGGCCTGCACAGTTATGAATGCTCGGTTACGTCTATACATTCAGTCGCGCAGGCTCCCTTTCCTTTTATGTCTCCAACTTGAACCCTTGCCCGAGCACCTCGGCCGTATTGCTAATAATAACGAATGCCCCTGCATCGATGTCGCGCACAAGCACCTTAAGCTTCGACACCTCATTCTGGCTTACAACGACCATGAGTATCGTCCGGCCCTGACCCGTGAAGCCGCCATGTCCATCCAATCTCGTCAACCCGCGGTCCAGATCGTTCAGGATGGCCGTCGCCACCTCCTCCGTCCGATCGCTGATGATGAATGCTACCTTGGACAATTGCAGACCGTTCTGCACGAAGTCAATCGTCTTGCTGGTCACGAAAAGTCCGATCAGCGCGTACAACGACACCTCCGGCGAGAAAATAATACCCGCCGCAATAATAACGCAGCCGTCAAAACAAACAATCGCCAGATTGTACGGGAGCCCCGTAAACCTATGAAGCATCTGCGCCGCCAGATCAAGTCCTCCCGTGGATCCGCCTCCCCTGAACACCAACCCCAGCCCCAGTCCGACGCCGATCCCGCCGTATATAGAGGCCAAAATCGGATTGTCCGTAGGCGGCGGCATATGAGCTGTCAGAAGCACGAATAGCGGCAACACGATCGTACCCAGCAGCGTCTTGGCGCCAAATTTCCGCCCAATGATCAGCACTCCGGCTATGAACAACGGAATATTGATGGCCCATTGCGTGTACGCGGGCATAACGCCAGCCAGCTCTTGCACCAAAATCGATATGCCGGATACACCGCCCGAAGCAATGCCATTCGGCACAAGGAACAGATTAAAGCTCGTGGCTACGATCATCGAACCTAATAATAATTGCGCGATATTCCATATGGCGTACAGCCGTGGATTACGCCGCTTTAGCGAATTGCCGCGTTTTCTCTTTCCCACTTCCACTCGAACAATCCTCCTATACCCAAAAGAAGAGTCCCGCACCGTTAATTACAGTGTCAGAACTCTTCCCTTTTGTTATTCTTCCTGGCGGATCTGATGACGCAAGTAGCCGTCGATGAAAGCGTCGATATCGCCATCCATGACCGCGCCTACGTTGCCTGTCTCCACGGATGTGCGGTGGTCCTTGACCATGCTGTAAGGGTGGAAAACGTAGGATCTGATCTGGCTGCCCCAAGCAATGTCGGATTGCACCCCGCGAATCTCGGCGAGCTCTTTCATCTGCTCTTCGATCTTGCGCTCGTATAGCTTCGACTTCAACATCTTCATCGCGCGATCGCGGTTGGCGATCTGTGAGCGTTCCTGCTGACAAGCAACGATGATTCCCGTCGGAATATGCGTAATCCGGATCGCGGATTCCGTCTTATTGACGTGTTGGCCGCCCGCGCCGCTGGCTCTATACGTATCGACCTTCAGATCCTCCGAACGAATCTCGATCTCGATTGTGTCGTCGATCTCCGGCATGACGTCGAGAGAGCAGAATGACGTATGACGTCTTCCAGCCGAGTCGAACGGCGAAATTCGCACGAGTCGGTGCACGCCCTTCTCCGCTTTGAGGTAGCCGTAAGCATTGTATCCTTTGATCAGGATGGATACGCTCTTGATGCCCGCTTCGTCTCCGTCCTGGTAATCCAGCACCTCGACCTTGAAGCCGCGCTTCTCCGCCCATCTCGTGTACATCCGGTACAACATCAGTCCCCAGTCCTGCGACTCCGTGCCGCCTGCGCCGGGATGAAGCTCGATGATGGCATTGAGCTTATCGTAAGGCTGATTCAATAACAATTGAAGCTCGAAGTCGCCAACCTTCGTCAGCAGAGCCTCGACGCCTTGCGCCAGCTCGGCTTCGAGAGACTCGTCGCCCTCTTCCTCTACCAGCTCCATCATCATCTGCAGCTCTTCCCGATCGTTATTCATCCGGTCGTATTGTTCCACGACCGACTTCACGGCGTTCAGCTCGGAGATAATGCCCTGCGCCCGCTCATTGTCGTCCCAGAAGTCTGGCATCGACATTTTTTCCTCAAAGTTCGCGATGATCTCTTGCTTGAGATCCAGGTCAAAGAGACCCCCTGAGCTCTTGGAGTCGCTTGGCCATCTCGCGTAGATCCTGTTTTACCTTAATATCCAACATGGCACGATTCTCCTCAATATAAGGTAGTTCAAAAAGTCCGTTTTTGATCACGAAGTATCCCAAGAAGTTTATTCGACGTCGAATCTTGAATTCAACCGGAACTAAGCATATGCTTTCGAGGTATGTTTCCTCCGGAAACATTGCAGGTGCTCACGTAGCTCTGCTACGCTCCGCTCCTCATTTCCTAGTTTCATCCAACCTTCTCGGTGCTGAAAACCGGACTTTTTGAACCTTTATTTCAATCTGGTAGTTCAAAAAGTCCGCTTTTGATCGCCTTTTGAACCTTTATTTTTTCAACTACCTAATTACTTTCCGTGGCACTGCTTGTATTTCTTTCCGCTGCCGCATGGGCACATATCGTTGCGTCCGACGCGTTCTTCGCGCTTCGCTGGCCGCTTCTCCGTATTCTCGCCACCGCCGCTAGTCGACGACGTTTGGCCCTTCACGACCTCTTGGCGCTCCAGGTTGCTCTCTACGCGAGCTTTCATGATATACTTGGCGACTTCCTCCTGGATCGTCTCGATCATCGCCTTGAACATCTCGAAACCTTCGAATTGATATTCGCGAAGCGGATCCGTACCGCCGTATGCGCGGAGATGGATACCTTGGCGAAGCTGATCCATCGCATCGATATGATCCATCCACTTGCTGTCTACCGCGCGAAGCACGACTACCTTCTCGAATTCGCGCATCGTCTCGGCGCCAAGCTGCTCTTCTCTCTCGTCATAATATGCAACGACCTTGCCAAGGATGAATTCGGACATCTCCTCCTTCTCCTTGCCCCACAGCTCTTCCTTCGTAATGGAGCCGTCATCCAGAAGATTTGCGTGCACATAATCCACGATGGCTTGCAGATCCCAATCCTCCGGAATATCCTCTGCGCAATGCGCTTCAACGATACGCTCGACGACCGGCTTGATCATCTCCATCACTTCACTGCGAATGTCGGACGATTCCAGAATATCACGGCGCTGCTTATAAATAACCTCGCGCTGCTGGTTCATAACGTCGTCGTATTGCAGGACAACCTTCCGCGTATCGAAGTTGCTTCCCTCTACGCGCTTCTGAGCGGATTCTACGGCCTTGGAGATCATCCGGCTTTCGATCGGCTGATCTTCTTCCAGACCGAGACGGTCCATCATGACCATAATATTTTCCGAACCGAAGCGACGCATAAGCTCGTCTTCCAGCGACAGATAGAATTGCGAAGAACCTGGGTCGCCTTGGCGTCCCGCGCGTCCGCGCAGCTGATTGTCGATCCGACGGCTTTCGTGGCGCTCCGTACCGATAATATGAAGACCGCCAAGCTCAGGCACCTTTTCGCCCAGCAAAATGTCCGTACCGCGTCCCGCCATATTGGTCGCGATTGTTACGGCGCCGTATTGACCGGCACGCGAAATAATTTCAGCTTCCTCGGCATGGAACTTCGCATTCAACACTTTATGCTGGACACCGCGGCGCTTCAGCATATCGGACAGCTTTTCCGAATTCTCGATGGAGATCGTGCCGACCAGAACCGGCTGGTTGTTCTTGTGGCGCTCCACGATCTCTTCTACGACGGCCTTGAATTTGCCGTTTTCCGTCTTATACACGACGTCCGGGATATCCTTACGAATCATAGAGCGGTTCGTAGGAATCTGAATAACGTCCAGACCGTAGATCCGGCGGAACTCTTCTTCCTCCGTCTTCGCCGTACCCGTCATGCCCGCCAGCTTGCGATACATCCGGAAGTAGTTCTGGAACGTGATCGTCGCGAGCGTCATGCTTTCGTTCTGTACCTTGAGCTGTTCCTTGGCCTCAATCGCTTGATGCAGACCATCGCTGTAGCGGCGGCCGGACATGAGACGACCCGTGAACTCGTCGACGATAACAACCTCGTCCTCTTGAACGACGTAATCCACGTCCCGCTTCATAATGACGTTAGCCTTGAGCGCTTGCTGAATATGATGGTTAATAAGCACGTTGGCGTGATCGAACAGGTTCTCGATGCTGAAGGCGCGCTCCGCCTTCTCTACGCCTTGCTCGTTAAGCATAACGTTGCGAAGCTTGATATCGACCGTATAGTCTTCTTCGACCTTGAGTTTGTTCACGAAGCGGTCAGCCGCATGATACAGCTCTGTCGACTTGGCTGCTTGTCCGGAAATAATAAGCGGCGTACGCGCTTCGTCGACGAGGATGGAGTCCACTTCGTCAATAATCGCGTAGTACAGGGGACGCTGAACCATCTGTTCCTTGTACAGAACCATGTTATCGCGCAAATAATCGAATCCGAACTCATTGTTCGTGCCGTAAGTAATGTCGCAGGCATAAGCCTCTTGTTTCTCCGAATGCGACAACCCATGCAGGTTACAGCCCACTGTCATTCCAAGGAAATTATACAGCTCGCCCATGATTTTGCTATCGCGCTCAGCCAAGTAGCCGTTGACCGTAACGACGTGAACACCCTTGCCGAGCAATGCGTTCAAGTAAACGGGGAGGGTCGCGACGAGCGTTTTACCTTCACCGGTTTTCATCTCGGATATTTTACCCTCATGGAGCACCATACCGCCAAGAAGCTGCACGTCAAAATGGCGCATGCCGAGCGTACGCTTCGAAGCTTCCCGTACCGTAGCGAACGCCTCCGGCAGAATAGCCGTCAGCTCCTCGCCCTTTTCGATGCGCGCCTTAAACTCATCGGTTTTGCCGCGTAATTGTTCATCAGACAAAGCCGTAAATTTCGACTCCATCGCATTAATCTCTTCTACCGTCCGCATGAGGCGCTTTACTTCGCGCTCATTCGCGTCTCCGAATATTTTTTTCACCAGTCCGAGCATGGTTTTCCCCTTTCGGTAGTTGGTCTATTTGTTTAAGATTGTAACAGTTTGTAGACCCTGTCGCAATGCACCTGCGGCAAGGCGCAAAAAAGCCCTGCTCCAATATGGAGACAGGGCTCGCGGTTGTTATGGATTAGCCTTGCTCGATTAATCCGTATTTGCCATCGCTGCGTCGATAGACGACGTTGACCTCCTTGCTCTCCGCGTTGGCGAATACGAAGAAGTTATGTCCAACCATATTCATCTGCAGAATGGCCTCTTCCACATCCATCGGTTTCAGAATATGACGCTTCGTGCGCACGAGCTCCAGATCTTCTTCCTCTTCCAGCACACTGACTGCGGAGCCTTCTTCTCGGAACAGGGCTCTCACTCCGCTGCCCTGTCTGAATTTGCGATTGACTTTGGTTTTGTACTTGCGAATCTGGCGTTCCAGCTTATCCACCACCATATCGATGGACGCATACATGTCTTCGCTCTTATCTTCGGCGCGAAGCATAACGCCAACTAGCGGAATCATCACCTCTACCGTATGCTGTGCCTTCGTGACGGAGAGAGTGACATTAATTTCGGAGGTAATAGGTGATTCGAAATATCGTTCCAACCGGCTAAGCTTCTTCTCGACGTAATCTCTCAAAGCATCTGTAACCTGAAAACGTTGGCCTCGAATGTTGTAATTCATGGGGCATTCCTCCTTTACATGCTCTTATTATATCATATGCGGGAACCTAGATCAAAATAGTTTTTAGTTATTTGTGAATTTTCAGAAAATTAATGTCGGGATTGTGACAGTTCATCGTCACAACACCTTTAAGCGATTTTCAGAAGGCGCGTACTGGTAAGTTGCGGCCTCTTTATAATAATCAATGGCTTTACCCATCTGACCCGTTACTTCGTAATATACGCCTAGGTTGTGCAGTGCTGAGAAGCTTCCAGTTCCTAATACGCTATCATAACGGTTGGTTTCTCCTAGCTGCAAACATTTGTGGTAGGATTGTTCGATGAGCGGCAGCAGGTGGGCGTAGCTTGCCGTATCGTTCAGAATGAGATCCAAGTAATATTGGCCGCATACAAAATGGAAGTCTGGGAAATCATTCAGCTTCGGAGTTTCCGCCTCAATCACCGCCAAACCCTTATCTAGTTTCTTCGACGAAATCATGGCATACAAATAATCGACCACTACGTTCGGATGATAGTTTTCTTTACGTGTTAAAAGTATATAGGCTTCTGCCAAATGAAGATGGCAGAGTTTGAAGTTTTCGATGCCACGGTATTCTTTTGCGATTTGATAGTGGTAATAAGGATTTTTCGGATGAGCCTGAATCTCCATCTGAAGAAGCGGCACATTGCGTTCAGTTCTTAAAGAATCAACATAACCATCATGACCAACTTCAACGTTAATCTTGATCCGCGGGAGATCAGAAACAACTTGTTCATGTATTCTCCCCTCGTAGAACACCCCTTTCGGAAAAAGCCGGGAGATGAAGCACTGCGCATAGGCTATCTCTTCTTTGTCTTTGAAAGCGTCGATACGCCTCACACGTCCGATTGCAGGGTTTCCATTAATAAGGGCTTTGATTTCCTCAGCACAGTCGTACATGATATATTCATCTGCATCAAGGATCAGGTTCCAATCGCTTTTCGATTGCGAAAGAGCAAAGTTGCGGGCATCGGAAAAATGATTGTTCCACACGTAGTCATATATATTTGCATTATAGGAAAGCGCTATTTCTTTCGTCAGGTCTGTCGACCCCGAGTCAACAATAACAATTTCATCCACAATATCTTTTACGCTATCTAGACATCTGCCTAAAACGGCTTCTTCATTTTTGACGATCATCACCAAGGACAAGGTTTTCATGACTAGCCTCCGCGTGCTCATTATTCTTAATTCAATCAATTTCGACAGATTTGGATGCTGTCATTAGCCTAGATTTTAATCGAATCGGAAGGGGCGCCTAACCGCCGTCCTCTCACACCAACGTACATGCGGGTCCGCATACGGCGGTCCCAAAAGGTTAAAAAGGCTCTACCGTCTGGCAGTGTCATTTCGCCGAGGCTAGTCGGAAATAGCCACACCAGCAGATGAGCTAGTAGTTCAACTGAATAATCCGGTTCTCCATAGACAATATCGTGTTCACTTCGTCAACTCTCGTATCTTTTCTTTGAATTGCGAGATGTTTAGCCTCTTGCGAGGATTCGATAGCACCCTTTTGAATACCTAAAACATTATTGCGGCCGTACTTCGTCCAGCATAGGCTAAAACGGCCTTATCTCAAGAACAACAGCATCATTTTCTTTAATCTCTATTTGTCACACTAATCACATTGATAACAGAGAAGAGCCTGGATCAATTACTTTCTTCGAATTCCTTCTCCACCAGCCCTAACGCGGCCTCAATGACTTTATCCATGTCATAATATTTATAACCCCCTAATCTGCCTCCGAAAATTATATGCGGATCACTAGCCGCCAGCTCCCGATATTTCAGGAAAAGAGAGTTGTTGCGAGTGTCATTTATGGGATAATATGGTTCATCATCGCGAGTCCAATCTGCCGAGTACTCGTAGGTAATGACTGTCTTCATTTGTGTGCCGAATTCAAAATGCTTGTGTTCGATAATTCGTGTATAAGGTACATCAGCAGCGGTATAATTAACAACCGCGTTACCCTGAAAGTTCTCCTCATCCAAAATTTTCGTATCAAATACAAGGCTCCTGTATTCCAACTCTCCATAACAATACTTATAGAACTGGTCAATCGGACCTGTAAACAGCGTTTTGGTTGCAATATTGGGATTCTCTTTAACAAAATCGAAGTAGTCTGTACTTAGTCTCACTTCGATCCCCTCAAGCATTTTCTCTATAATTTGAGAATACCCACCAATTGGAATACCCTGATATCGATCCGTAAAATAATTGTTGTTGTAGGTAAAACGCACCGGCAAGCGCTTAATTATGAATGCAGGAAGCTCAGTACATGGCCGTCCCCATTGCTTCTCCGTGTAGCCCTTAATCAACTTCTCATAGATGTCCTTACCTACCAAACGAATAGCCTGCTCCTCTAGATTGCGAGGCTCGTCAACACCCGCATTAGCAATCTGCTCTTCGATGATTCGCTTAGCCTCTGCCGGCGTCTTTATCCCCCACATTTTGCTGAATGTATTCATGTTGAACGGCAGATTGTACAATTCATCATTGTACACGGCCACCGGAGCATTCACAAAATGATTGAACTCGGCAAACTGGTTGATATATTCCCATGTAGCTTTATTGGACGTATGAAAAATGTGAGCCCCGTATTTGTGTACGTTAATCCCTTCAACATTCTCTGTATAAATATTACCAGCAACGTGATCACGTTTGTCGATTACTAAACAACGTTTACCTCGCTTGGTCGCTTCATAAGCAAAAAGAGAGCCAAATGGTCCTGCGCCGACGATTAGATAATCGTATTGAATCAAAAGGTGACTCACTCCAATCTAAATTTATCAAAAAAGCTTTCGGACGAATCATCTGCTCTACTTTCTTACCAATCGTTTTAAAGTTTAACAAAATTAATGAAATGCTCTTACCAAATTGGGTGCTTCGCTTTGGATTCTACCATCTAAAAACTGATCAACAATATCATTGTCAAACAATTGATAGATGACTCGCAGGTGGGTAGGTTCCCAGTCCGAATTGAGAAAGAGTTTTCCGCTGTTTTTTTGCGGAGTTCCTTCAAACTTATGGCCATCTTTGCGAAGGTTTAAGATCTTAACTAGATCTTTGGCCACTTGAGTAACGGCACGACAAGCAACATCGTGGATTCCATCACCTTTTTTAAGCTCAGGTACAGAGTGATGAATGATATCGCCTGCATCAATTTGAGGACTTAGCCTATGAATAGTCATGCCAGCCCAATTAGGCTTCATAAAATAAAATGGCCAAAATAAAGTAACAGTTCCACGATACCAAGGGGAAAGTCCCCCATGAATATTCCAAGCATAGTTTGGACAAATATCAATAATCTCTGGTGACAATTTATGAACACCATAGGAAACTAGTTGATCTGGATTAAATCTTCTAATCCAATCAACAACTTTTTGGCTGTTCAGTTCTTCTTGACTGATATACAACACAGGTATACCATCAAGTAGATCTATAGAGATTGTCTCATCAAAAAACCTATGTTCTGTAAGATCACGGTCCGAAAAATGGCGAATAAAGTTCTTTCGATCAATTTCTGTTAGGTTCTCAGGTGGTGCAGGAACAAAGCTCTCACGTTGTTCTATGACGAGTGCTCGTAAAAGACCTGCTTCATGTAGCCTGCGAGCGATGTACAAATGACGGGGATGGGAGCCAGTCATGAAAACCGTATTCAATCGAACCAACTCCTTTTCTCCAGATAAGGACCTTTAAGCAGGTTTTTCTGTAACAATAATTGAACGATTGGTAACATTTCAAAAATGTTCGTTTCACACTTCTCAGCAATCTCCGATAAACGATGTTGACCATCTGCATAGTTAAGAAGAGTAAGGACTCGATTCAGATGTGTACGACCATCAATCTGTTCATTAGTAGAAAATGAACGGTTCAAAGGGCTATTCAAATCAGGATATAAGTCGTGCTGGTCAAGTTTTACTTCCCCGTAAGGTGATTGACTTACGTAATACCCATCTTCCTCGAATGCTTTTAATAACTGCTCTATTTCATCCACGCTGTTCATCAATGCCTGTAATGTCATAAATTCTTTATCATCCATTGAATTATGATATGCTTCATATTGCCCATACACACTACGAGCCATCTGCCCTACTGGGAGATTAAAACCTGGAGAGCAATACTGGCGTTCATCAGACCCGCCGATAGGAGTGAAAGGACGTATATTACCAGTGACCACGCCCGATTGAAAAATATGTTGAATAAAATCGTCAAGATGAGAGGTCTCTTGTCTAGACGTTTTGTAGCTAAGAGAAGGCATGGCTCCGCTCGAATCTTTACCTCCAAGACAAGTAAAAACAAGTCCAGCGTATAACTGCTTCTTTAGTTCTTGTCCGAATAGATGGAGATAAGAAATACTGCCAATTGTTTCAGGGAGAAATACAAAACGATACGTAAATCGACGATTTGTCCACTTTTTAAGTCTTTTGTAAAGAAAAGTAGCTACAAGTGGACCACTTAGCTCATTGTTGGCCATCGAGGGGTGGCAAATATACGTGCTTAATAAAATTTCACGGTCACTCGATCCTGGAAGTACGCAGTGTGCCAGGTTCAGCTCTCCATTGACAAATTCGGAATCGATGTATGCATGATATTCTCCTTCGGGAAGAGATTCGAGTTGTCTGTGAGCCATGCAGAATCCACTGCGTCTTTTATAGTAGGAAGTTACATATGGAATTGCATCAGGTAACGTAGGCATGGAGTTAATATATTGCTTAAGCTCACTTAAAGGCATTCTTTGATCGAGGGGTGCGCTATAGTTAACAACGTGTAAATTGTATTTAGCAAAATCAATAATCTTGTTACCGGCCGAATCTTTAATCCAAGCTTCGCGAATATGCCATTCCTGGGGAATAGTCCAGTCAAATACCTTGGTTCCTGTTGGAACTCTGAGCAGCTCTAAATCAATATGCTTTTGTAATAGTTGAATGGATTCACGTACACCGGGACCTGTTATGCTTCGACAGATTGGAAAGAGGAGATCAAATAAACCTTCCATTTCTTGCAATTCAACATTAGTATCTACTGAGGTTCCAACGGTCATTCTTATCGACTCCGATATACTTCGAATTTTATGATTATCTTTAAAAGAGGACCTCCACGAAACGAGTTCTTGGAGGCCACAGACACGTTACAACTACTGTAGGTATAGTGACGCGTAAAACAAATTCAAATTATAGCACTTCATAGGTCTTGCCAGCTGTTCGTAAAACCGCATGAATGACGTCCTGTACGTCATCATCCGACATCGCCGGGAAAATTGGCAGGGACATTGCCTCCTCATAATAAGCTTCTGCTTCCGGACATTGCTGATCTGCATAACCAAGATCACGATAATATGGCTGCTTGTACACAGGAATATAATGTACATGAACGCCGATATTACGTTTGCGCAGCTCTGCGAAAGCATCAGCTCGGTCAATGCCTACTCGCCAACGGATGACGTACAAATGCCAACTCGAGTTTGATTTAGGGTGCTGGTAAGGCCTCATGATGCACTCGAAGTCTGCGAATGCACGATTGTACTGCTCTGCAATCTCTCGGCGACGCACAACGAAGCGATCAAGCTTATTCATCTGAGAGGCACCAAGTGCAGCCTGTATATCGGTTATCCGATAGTTATATCCAAGTGATTGCATCTCGTAATACCAGGGGCCATCGTTACGTTCTAGCAACGCTGGATCTTTCGTCATCCCGTGGCTGCGGAAAGCGAGTAGTCTATCACGGTACTCCTCGCTATCCGTAGCAATGACACCGCCTTCCCCAGTCGTCACGTGCTTGACTGGATGGAAGCTGAACATCGTCATGTCCGCGAGTGTCCCAACCTTGCGCCCTTCGTAAGAAGCTCCTAACGAATGAGCAGCATCTTGGATGAAGACGAGACCATGTTCTTTCGCAAGCTTCGAGAAACGATCTGTTTCCACCGGCTGACCGCTGAAGTCGACGGCAATGATCGCCTTCGACTTGGAATTGATTTTGCGCTCTACATCGTCAGGGTCTAAGTTGTATGTATCCGGCCGGATATCCGCGAATACTGGCGTACCTCCGCAATAGAGTATGCAGTTACTGCTAGCCAAAAAGGTAATCGGCGTCGTAATAACCTCATCGCCTGGCGAGATGCCCGCCGCATAACATGCGCCGTGCAAAGCCGCAGTTCCATTGCTGAACGCGACTACGTACTTCGCGCCTACATATTCTGCCACCGCTCGCTCGAAACGCTCAATAGCTGGTCCTTGTGTAATAAAATCTCCCTGCAGCACGTCCACAACGGCTGCGATATCCTCATCGTCAATCCATTGCTTGCCGTAAGGAAGAAAAGTATTACGATCGCGGCGGTTCATTGTGTTCATAGGCAACTGCCCTCTTTCAAGAGAATTAAATCAGATTCGTGGTCTTAATCCACTGCTCTGTTCTACGAATACCCTCTTCAAGCGAAATTTCCGGCCTCCAACCTAACAGACGCTCAGCCTTATCGGAGTTACACAGCAACTTCTGTATCTCACTCTGCGGATGGATATGCTTAACATGACATATACGCGATTCGTCTCCAACGACAAGTTGAGCCAAATCGTTGATTGCAATGTCACTCCCTAGCCCAGCGTTCACAATCTCACCATTCACAGCGTCGGAGTATCCCGCTTCAGCGACGAACCGTGCACAATCCTCAACATAAAGCAAATCGCGGGTTTGTGTGCCATCCCCATAGATGTTCAGCATCTTACCAGACAACTTGTTCTTAATAAAAATCGCGACAACTCCGCCCTCTCCACCCGTTTTCTGGAATGGACCATATGTATTGAACGGACGAATGACAACCGTCGGCAAACCATAAGCATGGTAGTAAGAGAGTACCATGTTCTCAGCAGCGATCTTCGCACCGGCATATGGAGATGCTGGCTTAATCGGGTCAAGCTCGGTGATGCCTCCTAGATTTGTACAGCGGTCGTACACCATGCATGTGCTCATAAAGACAACTTTAACGTCATACTTGCGGCATTGCTCAAGAATATAGAACGTGCCAATTGTATCGTTATTGAAGGTCGTACGCGGATCATCGATCGAATCCTGCACGTTGATGGATGCGCCGAGATGATAGCAAATATCGAAGCTGTTCTCCTCAAACAACCGCTCGAGCAGTGTATCGTCCAGGATCGTGCCCTTAATGAATGCCTTCAATCCTGAATTTTCCCGGAACTCGTCAATATTCACTTCACGACCGTTAGACAAATCATCCACGATCCACACTGAATGGCCATCATCAAGCAGATGTTTGGCCACCCATCTTCCGATAAATCCGGCCCCGCCGGTAAGTAGAATGTTCATCGATTTCATCCTCAATCCATAATTATGTCATAACTCGCTGGCGTTCCCTTCGATACGTCCTTCCTAACCTTCTGGCCCAGCAACAGCTCCAAATGTTTCGGAGAAAGACCGTAACCCGGACGAATCGCTCGCAAGTTGTCCGCTTTTAACACTTCGCCAACTTTCATATCTTTGACGACATAGAGAGAGCGGCGGAACTTTAACGAGCCCCTCTCCCTCTCCGTCGCCCCGTAAGAAATCGTCCCCAAGCCTTGCCAAGCTCTCTCTGTTTCTTCTACGAGACTACGCATTTCCGCAGGCTCGAGCGAAAACTCGGCATCGACTCCACCGTCGGCACGATTCAGAGTAAAATGCTTTTCGATGACCGTTGCCCCCATAGCCACGCTGGCAACGGCAACTCCAATACCGAGCGTATGATCCGAAAGGCCGATTTGGACGTCGAATAATTGCTGCATGTGTGGAATCGTACGAATATTCGAGTTCTCCGGAGAAGCAGGGTAAGAGCTCGTGCATTTCAGCAAAACAAGATCATTCCCTCCGGCCTCTCTAACCGTTCGAACAAGCTCGTCCAACTCGGCAATGCTCGCCATTCCCGTTGAGACGATCATTGGCTTTCCAGTCGAGGCTACTTTGCGAAGAAGTGCCACATCGGTATTTTCGAAAGAAGCGATCTTGTAACACTCGACGCCGAGCGATTCCAAGAAATCAACGGCCGTTTCATCGAAAGGAGTGCTGAAACCAATAATACCCAGTTCCTTGCAGCGATCAAAGATCGCTTTGTGCCATCCCCATGGTGTATGCGCCTCGTCATAAAGGTCGTATAAGGTCCTGTTCTTCCATAAACTATTCTGGTCTTCAATATAGAAGTCAGGGTTGTCCGAATTGATTGTCATCGTATCAGCCGTATAGGTCTGAATCTTTAATGCATGCGCTCCAGCTTGAGCTGCCGCTTCTACGATCTCTAACGCCCGCTCCAACGACTGGTTATGGTTCCCAGACATCTCCGCGATGATGAACGGCGGATGGTTCGCTCCGATTTTGCGGTTACCGACGACTATTTCATGCTTATTCAATTTGCTACCCCTCCGTCGTTTTTGATATTTGTCCTTTACCCAAAATCCTTTCGATCGGAGTTTCCCAGCTATCCGTTAGCAAGTGGGCAAATCTCTGCTTATCTGCCGTTCTATGATAACTTCCTCCAGCGGGTTGGACTGTTCCCTCTGCTTTTCCGGAACGGATTGACGGCCATTGGGCAAGAAACAAGTCCTCGATTGTTGCTGTAAGGTGCTCGTAGCTCGTCTTTAATGTATCTTGCGGACTGAATTCCACCATTTTCTGCGCGATAATATCCCCGGTATCGAGACCGCTGTCGATATAATGAATCGTCACGCCCTTCGGTGTATCTTCTAAGAAACTCCACAAATTAGGATCCGCCCCTCGATTCCAAGGTAAATACGAAATATGTAGATTGATTAATTTGCGTTCGAATTTTTCTAAGATAGGTTGCCGAATAAGATACCGATATTTATAACTAACAATGAATTCAATTCCCGCAGGTTCGAGTTCTTCTAATAGAATACGTTCTTCTGTGCACCACACTCTATCTCCGTGCATTTGAAGCGTTTCAATAATACGTCTATTGTTAGGACCTAGTAAACAAATATTCAATTCACTTCATCCTTCAACATAGAATTAAGAATATCGGTATCTTCGTTAAAGTGATTTATCAGCATCAATGCTGCCGAACTCATTGCGGTGACTAGCTCAGGACTTCGTTGAAGCTGATCAAAACAATCAAACCATGCTTGTTCTGAAATCTCATTATAATGGCCTAAATAGAACGTTGCCCCAGTTAATGCAACCATTTTCGTGATTTCCACTTGATTGTCCGCAGTCGTTATGGTTACAGAGGGCAAGCCTAAAAAGCATCTTTCCCAAGTGGTCGAGCCTCCGGCCCCTAATGCTAAATCAGCATGCAGCATCAGCCGGGACATATAGTCGATCTGACTATGAAGTCGGAAATGGTTATGCGTAGCACAAAATCGAGCAATGTCATCAAGCTGTTCATTTGCCCCTCCGACAACTACATCAAATTCTACCTCCGTCATGACTAAGCGAGCCATCGCTTTGAGAGTCTTTAATGTCTCCCCCGTTGGGTCGGTGCCTCCAAAAAAAATGAGAACATTGCGAATCGAGCCATCCCGAATCCTCGCCTTCGCACGGGCGAGTTGAAACTCTTCCCTCAAAAGGGCATACTGGGGGCCAAGCAACTTCACGCAGGCACTTGGAACCAAACCGTCGTACCGTTGAACCATTCTATCAAACAGATTCTGATCGAGTAAAATGTCACAATCATGTGTTCGGTTTGCGAGATCATCGATTACGAAAATGCGTCTCGCGAACGCTCTAGCTTTCTTTTCCCAGCGGCTATCAATCGCGTAATGATCAATAACGAGCCAGTCTAATAAACCGTTATCCCTTAAGCTTCCTTCCGTCTGTGCAACGTCAATCGACCAAGATTCGCCCAACCACGTTTCGTATCCGGTTCCCTTGACCTTTTGCCCCTTCGTTTCCTCACATGCCGGCAACCGATAAACGTGAAACCCTTGACGTTGAACGTAATCGCACAGATTCCCCTCGTGTTCCCTGCACACGAAATGAACATCGGCTCCACTACGACGCAGCCTCTCTGCCAGTGTCAGGCTTCTCATAACATGTCCGCTTCCAATTTCTATAGAAGCATCAACGCGAATACCGACCCTCATCATAAATCAAGCCTTCCTTAGACTAGCTTTTTCTGTTCTACGTGCGCGTTAATTTTATTCAATTCAGGATAGTGAAATAGCAAGACTTTCGCATCTTCGAATGTAATGTACGGCCCTTCATATCTGCATTTCTCGAAGATCGTACGAATCAATTCCCAATCCTCTTCCGTATCTAAAGTCCAACGATAATGGGAATAATCTTCTGAACCCCTTTGTGTTGCACAACGGAATACATCCGGATGCTGATATAAATATGGTGTTACATGTTCGCGTTCATAAGGACGACTTGCTTGGGACCATGCTGTCTCCAACGCACTAAAACTGAAAATCTCCGCATCGAGCCCCCTCGGATACGTTCGTTCCAGTGTGTTGCTGGCATAATCGCTACCCGATTCCCGGTACAAACAGATGAGATCTTCGACCACAGCAGGCTCGATTAAAGGACAGTCGGACGTGACGCGAAGGACAGCCTCGGCCCCCGCCTTCTTAGCTGTCCTGTAGTACCGGTCGAGCACATCATCTTCGCTCCCCCGATACACTTGTATGTTTAAACGGCGCGCCTCATCTTCGATAGGATCATCATTCTTCTTCGACGTTGTGGCGATCCATAATTCATCGATGGAAGGCACGCGCCTCAGCCGATCAACCACATGGCCAAGCACACTGAGTCCATTAATTTGTTTGAGCACTTTGCCCGGTAATCGCGTCGAGCCCATTCGAGCTTGTACAATAGCCACTGTCTTCACAGGCCTACTCCCGCTTTCATGATCGGCGCATGTTCAATTAAACGATTCGACAACAACATCTCTCGCAGTTCTTCTTTCGTGATCGGAAGAGCGTCATGGGAACTATAGCTGTCTGTTCGAGTCACTCTTTCTCCCTCATATTTATTTCGTTGAATGAACGCACTCGGAACAACGAACATATCCTCCAATTCAATCGCTCGGCTGTATTCTTCCTCTGTTAATAGCTCCTCATACATTTTCTCACCTGGCCGCAGACCTATTTCTTCGATTTGAATGCGTTTTGCCGGAATGCCCAACTGTCGTGCGGAAGCCTCGATAATGCAGTCAGCAAGTTCGGACAGTCGGATAACTGGCATTTTCAGAACGAATACTTCTCCACCTTGTGCCCGTTCCATCGCCTTGATCGTGAGCTCCGTTGCTTGCTGCTTCGTCATCATGAATCTCGTCATGTCGCGCCGTGTCAAAGTGATGCCACCGCGCTCTGCGATCTGTTGCTGAAATAATGGGATAACTGAACCTCGAGAGCCCATGACATTACCGAAACGAACAGCCGCAAAAATCGTTTTACCTGCCCCTGCCTGATATTGCCCGGCTTGAATCAATCGTTCAGCCATAAGCTTGGATGCACCATACGTGTTGGAGGGCGCGATCGCCTTGTCCGTGCTCGTAAATATCGTTTTTCGCACTCCGCATTCGAGGGACGCACGTATTACGTTCTGGGTGCCAATAATATTCGTCTGAACCGCCTCGAAGGGATTATATTCGCAAGCCGGTACATGTTTCATCGCAGCGACGTGGAACACATAATCGATGTCCTGCATCGCACGGAGCACACGATCGTAATCACGAACATCTCCGATGAGGTAACGGATATTCCCAAATTCCCGCATTGCTTGCTGAAGTTCGAATTGTTTATGTTCATCACGGCTAAACACACGAACGACGGTCGGCGACTGAGATAATATATGCCGCAGAAGACTTTGTCCAATCGTTCCTGTGCCGCCAATAATTAATATTTTCTTTTGATAGAAGAAGTTATCCATCTCAGACTAGCCCCCAATTCCCATTTTATGCACATTCAGCTGTTGCATATATCCCCAAACCTTATACCTTATTTATCGGGAATGAATGCTATTAAAATGAGCATTTTGCATAATTCGCTTGAGTCTAAGTGACAGCAGAACTCAATAGAAACCTAAGTTGAAATTGGTGGCTTTCGCTAGCCTACAAATTACTCCCCGCTTTTGGGACAGCCTTTTTTATTCTAGAAAATCAGAACGCCCCTTTACAATAGTAATGTTTGGGGCGTGTCCCAATTTTCATAAGATGGGCGTTCATCCATGTAGTTTTCTAATAATGTCTTATTGTTAATTATCATATCTAACAACCATTTTGTAGAGCGGTGATTCATTAGCGTGTCCCAGCTCTCTTCAATCCACATCATAAAATCAGACGTGACATGACCAAAGGAATTATCAACACTGTTGTGCATGATTAGAGCAAAATATAATTTTGCTTTTAAGATTTTATCATCTGTCAATTTAATTTCTTGCTCTTGTAAAGCTTCGCTGATATATTGAAAATACTCTTTCTCGCTTTCAGCCTTTTTTACAAAGCCAGCGTTAGCATAATATACATCATTTTTAACGATAACGTTTTTTCCAATTAGGGCAGCTTCAACTCCAACTGTACTAGTGTTCGGTAGAATAACTGAAGCATTCTCAATTAATTCATACGAGTCAACATCAGAGCTAGCCGGAATGAATTCAAATAAAGGATGCCCGTCGAACTTCGAACGAAGCAGCGACTCTACTTCTTTTCCTGTGCCGAACCGCCGTTCATGTGGATGCTGTCTTACAATAACCTTAACTGAATGATTGGCTAGTATATACTCTATTGTTTTGACTAACCATTCATCAAAATAACCAAATACATCATGATCTCCAAAGGCAGCGCTGTCCCAAAAGATGTTCAGCGGTATTAGCACCGATTTTTGAATGCTTTTATTCGTTTTACCTTTAAAATTATTCTTCATATGGGTATCAGCAAACTCATAGAAATAAGATAATTGTGAATGAGATAACTCTTTATCCTCCATGAATCGAATATCTTTCTGCAGGACGGCAGGACCTGACTTTGAAAAAGTATATCCCCTAACATATTCATACGTGTAAACTTGTTTTCCGAATAGCTTGGCCAACTCATTCAATATTGAGAACTCAAAATGAATGCCAGTAAAGGTGACCACTTTGTGATAGTCGTGAGTACTTAAAAATCCTTTTATTGCTCTCGCATTTTTATACCACTTATATTCCACCTGTCTTAACAGTTCACTGTTATCATTCAAAACTATACTTCTCGTAAGCCAAACCTTATTGTAGTAAAGCTTTCTTTGAAGAATTTGTAGTTCTTGTTTATCTAATTCAATCTGATTAGATTCACTTAATTTATAAAACGGTATACCGGAAACATCCTTTACCTTCTCTAACAATTCAATAAATAGTTTATTTTGATATTCATTTACTCCATCATGTAGGAACGCGTCCCCAAAATAAGACTGATCGTTTAATAAAAATTCCACATTTACCCCTTTTGCTCTCAACATCATTCCTAATGCGATTTGCTGAAAGGGTATGACCATTCCAACCCACTCTTGAATCATTATGAGCAACTTCTCTTTTTCATCGCATGGATTTATCTCGATATCACGATAAACACCTATAAACTTAATCATTTGTGGATAGTACTGTTTCATCTCAATATTCTCGTTTAATACATCACTCATCATCGTATTGAGAACATCAATAACTGTATAGTTACCCAGCTTCTTGTACTCATCCTCATCTTTTATCCGCTTCCAAAACCGATTACAAATTAATATTGTATAATCTTCGGCTGAATAATTCATATTCGTAAACTCATCCACACTTAATACGCGCTTACCGTATTTCTCCCTTGTGCTTGGCGTTGACTCAATGAAGAAATCCGCCCCATCCAAAATATTAAATCTATCATTAATGAATTCAAATCCAACTCCACTACCGAAGATTACATACTTTGGCGTATTTATATTGAGCTTCTTAGAAGATGAAGACACTATATTTGCACTCCTTTGCAAGGTCAGCCAGTTAGCCTCCCGCTTTCTAAGCTACATTTTATTAAGTTCGTAGATCACTGTTTCCAATGATAAAACTGGACATGAATCATCAAGATAATCACGGATTTGACGAAAATGAGCGCATGCTGCCACTATAATCACATCAACGTCATCAAAGTGAGAACCGTTTCTGATTTCAATCCCATTGCTGTATCCTTTAGCATTCTTATCGATAAGGTAAGAAACCTTTACTTCTCCTTTATCAAGATCAGAGCATAGTATTTCTTGCATCGGGTTCACCCCGTAGACAGCTATTTTATAAAAGTTCCTCTCTTGAAAATAATGCTCCAGCTTCCGTTGCCTATCTTCTGTTTTCAACAATAGCAATGCCATGGCATAATACAACTTTAACGCTCGGTTTTGTTGGCCTAGGTTACTTGAGGATTCTTCGTATTCTGCTCGTAATTGTTCATAAAAAGGGGTCTTTTGAGCATAATCCCACCATAGATTTTCTATAATTGAACCAGGGCTTGCCACAGTAGCGTTCCATGGTTTGTAATTAGGACTTAGGTAATGAATGATAGAAGCGAAGTGTTCCTCATGTGACTTAGCACTGCCGTATAATTGTTCAAAAAGAGCAGGAGGACAATTATAATCGGTCGCATTTACGATCCGACATTTTGAACTCAAAGCCAGGTTAAAGATGTCCTGATCGAACCAAGTAAGCCGACTTATGTTTTCACCAGCAATTTGCAAGAAGTACTTAAACCCAACTCCCTCTTCTCGCATTTTGTGCAAATTAAACAACATGATTCCCGCATTAAAATATATGCTTCCCTGTGGGATTTGCAACTTTCGCTTGAAACGATCCGTATTCAGCTCCAAATCTTCACAAGCGGCAATATAGTAATTATCCAAGTCAGTATCATAGAATTCCTGCAGCGATTTTCTAACGATAATATCAACATCCAAAGCCAGAACTCGATTAACCGATTGTGGCAATACATCCGCTATAAACATCCTGAAATATAGAATTCCAGGAAATTGTTGCCTTACCGGGAACCCTGCTAGAAGAGAAGTATCTATCGGTATCGGATGAATATGGTTGTTATAAAAATCCGCTTGTTCTTGAAGTAATGTAAAGTCCTCTGCCTCTAATTCGGAATGCATGACATAGACATTAATTTCAGTACCTACATGATTTTCATACAAAGAAGCAAGCATAACCAGCAAATATGAATAAAACTTTTTACTGGAAATCACCAGAATATCCATGTTAACCCCTCCTATACTCCTGAAACATAGTTAATATTCTTAACAAGCCCTAATTGATCAAGTTGTCGAGATATTGCACGCGCGGTGTTCATCGAACCCAGCACAATAATAAAATAATCTTCAGGCTTTTTGTATTTTTCCAGCTGGCTAAAAGGATAAACATGGATAGAGTTTGCTTTCTGTGCCTCAACAATATGGAAATTATCCAGTCGGCAGTTATTGTCCAGAATTCCGACAATTTGACTGCCCTTATTTGTGATACGCTGAGCAAAAGATACGGATAATTTGCCAGCTGGGCAAAAATAAATATCTTTGCCTAATTGTTCACTTTGTAATTGCACCTGCTTTCGTATGAACCCCCATACATAAGCAGCACAGCCAAGCATACCGTATTGTCGATATAAGGAAAGATTGACGGTGAAGGTTTCAAATTCAACATCCGAAGAAAAAAACTTATAGTCAGCGATTTCATCCAAAGACATTTTGTCTATTAACGACAAGGTGCTTGCATAAATGAAATGATCAACAGCTCGTTGTTTCGCTTCCGAGATTGCATTTTTCTGAATAAACAGATCCATTTGTTTCGAACAAAATTCGATCCCCTTATAATTCTCCTGGACTGTAAATGTATCTACCAAGGAATTTTCAGAAAAATGCCTGTAATAGAAATAAAAAATATCCGGCATGGTGTGTATGGTTTTGGCACTCAAAAAAGCTAAGCTGTTGAAGCAAATATCTTCATGAGTTTTAATATCAAAAAAAGTTAAGTTGTTATTCTTCAAAAAAGAATGATTAAACAAACTCCGCCATACGGCAAGGTGCAGGAGGGCGGCTTTATCTGATAACAAATCATCTGCGTCATATTCCTTATCATGTTCAACAATCCGAACCTCGTGAGTTCCTTGTGGTGTAATTTCTTTGTGATTCAAAGTTAATATGTCTATTTGGGGATTTGCCCGCAAACGTTCGGCAATTTTATCAAACACCGTGTTATCAATCTTATCGTCACTATCCATGAAAAAGATAAACTGCCCTGTTGCCAATTCCATTCCTTTGTTCCGTGCCAGACCTGGGCCACCATTCTTTAATTGATGGATGGCCTTGATATGAGAGTACTCGCTAGCAAATGAATCACAAATTTCAGCGCTTCTATCTGTAGAAGCATCATTTACTAACAAGAGTTCATAATCGGCAAACTTCATATTTAAAAGTTCATTTATTGTCTCAATAAGGATCCGTTCCCTATTGTAAACTGGCATTATTATACTTACCAGTGGAAGTTCCATAAAGCTCACCCTTAAACTAGATTCTTCCTTTCAATTCCTCAGCCACATCAAGCGCACGCCGCACAACATTATCCATGTTGTAGTATTGATAATCTGCCAATCTGCCGCAGAGTGTCAGATTGCTGAATTCCTTAGCTAGCTGCAGATATTTTTCTTTTAGAAGTTGAGTTTGATCGTTACCTATTGGATAATAAGGCTCGTTCCCTTGGTCAGCTGACTTATCGTAAGGAAGTGAATATTCTTTGGCAATGACTGTCCTCCCTGGAATATCTTGCACAGGTAGCTTGGTATACTCTGTGATACGAGTAAATGCAGCGTCCTTGGGATAAGCAACAATAGCTGTTTCCTGAAAGCTAGATTGTGGAAGCGAGACCCACTCAAAGACAAGTGAGCGATAGGGAAGTGCTCCAAATTGCCAACCGAACAATTCATCAAGGGCTCCAGTATAAATAATATGTGGGGCAGAATTTTTTTGGTAAGAAACCCGTCCCGTTTCTTCATCAAGCTCCAGATCTTGCAAAGCATCCGTCTGTAACCTTATGGATATTAGCGGATGATCCACCATGTTGCGGACCATTGCCGTAAATCCGCCCTCTGGTTGACATTCGAATTCATCATTAAAGTAACTATCTCTATCATTCAGCAATATAGGGACACGGCGTATGACGCTCTTATCGATTTCCTCCGGATCCCTTCCCCACTGTTTAGCTGTATAAGGGCGGAAATCTTCCTCAAAAAGCATTTCAGCGTAACCTCTTATTGCATCATCATCTGACTCAAGCAGTTCAAAGACGGTAACTTTCTCTTGACCGGGATAAGCTCGCAGCAAACGAGAAATTAAATCTTCTGCGGTTTCCGAGTCATAAAGCATGCGAATGGATGTAAAATTAAAAGGACAAGGAACCGCAATCCCCTTAACGATCGCCCTGTAAGTCAACTTATAGGGATTCATCTTGACGAATCGGCATAAATATTCATACACACCGCGATCATTAGTATGAAAAGTATGCGGTCCATATCGCTGTACCAATATTCCGTGTTCATCCACTTCATCGAATGTATTGCCTGCGATATGTGCCCGACGTTCCAGCATCAAAACCCGCTTTCCGATTTCAGCCAACTCTCTTGCCAGAATACTTCCAGCAAGTCCGGTTCCAACAATTACAACGTCAAACTCCATCTTGTCCCCTCCAACCTTTAACAAACTAGCAGATTACTTTCCGGAACTCCATAGTTCACACACTGTTGATATAGAAGTTCATTCAAATCACGATAAATCGTTGCAATCAAAACAACGGTTCGTTCTTTTTGAGCATCGGTAAGTGTATCCAATATGGCTGGAGCATCACATGACTTTCCTTGAATGGTTAGACCATGCATCTCCGTGTTATTATCTAAATAAGCCATATTTGAGAATCTGCTGTAGTCTAACCAGCGCATAATATCCTGTGCATAACGACCACATGGCAATATATAAATCGAAGCAGGTGATAGACCTTCAACATAACCTACGATGCGCTGCCGCTCTGATGCAAAGTAAGTCGCAAGTGTTTCCCCGTTCAAATCGTCGGCTTCCATAAAAACTTGCAACCGTGCTAGTTCTTCATGCAAATCTTCCTTGATCAGTGACAAAACAGTTCGGACATGATTCAATATCTTCACTGCTTGCTGCCAACTTTCACTAGCCCATAAATCGCTATGCCCTAAAACCAATTTCAGTTCTTGGGCTAGTTTCGAAATAACAATTGATTTCTTGGCATCGAAATCCTTTACTTCCTGCAACAATGCAAGAAACTCAGCAAAGGATTGAACATGAGCAAGGGACTGGAGCTTAGCAGCAGAAGATGTAGAGTTTGCTCTGCGGCGATAGTAAAGGAACGGGTTTTCCAACAATGCAAAGGAGGATGCGGAGAACAAGATACGGAATGTTACAATGGCATCCAGCAATGGACAAAACCGCGCCTCTTCCAAGTGACTTTCAAACAAAGATCCATTTATAAGCGAGCGTTTAAAAATATATCGCCAATAGGCCAAATGATAATTAGGAATGGATTGAATATAACGAAGGACATTATCTGTCGAACAATAATCAATGCGATCACGGTCTAGTGATATATCTATCAAGGGATATGCATTCGCTTCCGTAAAGCTCATATAACGCCCAATAATCACGTCAGGAGCTTGCGTTTGAATAATTTCCGCCACCTCGTGCAGATATCCTCTCCTGACAAAATCATCCCCATCTATAATCTGCAAATAGGTTCCACGAGCAGTCTCCAATCCCGCTTTGTGAGCGCGATATAACTGCGAAGGCCGCTCAAGCGGAACAAACCGAACGTGATTGGGATAACGTTCAGCATAATCACGACAAATATCTGGGCTGTTATCTGACGAACCATCGTCAACGACAACGATTTCATAATCAGAAAAGCCTTCTTGATGCACAAGGCTGTCTAAACATTCGCCAATATATTTATCAAGATTACATACGGTTATGATGATGCTTATCAAAGGGTTCATATCATGGGTTCCCTCCATTTTGTTCGTTTAACACAAGAGCGTTCATAAGCTTTTGTTCTCTCTCTGTGATCCATGGAGCATGAAGGAATTCCTCTGCATGAGTGAGCAATTCTACTTTCATGATATCTAATTGTTTCTCGCAACCCTTCCCTCGACCATGATGGATCTTCTCTACCATTGAAATCATATATGACCATGCTGCATATCGTACGTGCTTGCACTCCTCCGGTACATGCTCAGAAATATAAGCAACCCTATCTAGCTGCATGGCTAAATACTCATCCAAAAGTTCAGGCCACACAATATCCTGTTCAAGAAATGAGGTGGTATTGTTCGTATGCTTACAAAATCGGTATGTCGGGATTCCATGAGCAACCGCTTTATTAATATTCGCAAGCAGGCGATACGTCACATGAATGTCGTCGATTATTTTCCCAGGGACATAACGGATTCCATCATATAACCTGCGCCGGTAAAGCTTCGTTTGGCTCCCTGTATTAAACTTCTCCCGCTTGAGAAATTCACTTACCGTCTCGGCGCGATTCCAAACATATGTCCCTTCATACACATGATTCGGCTCTATTAGTCCATTCGTTTCATGAACCGAGCCCGAAATAGCAACATCCGCTTGTTGTTGAACGATCAGCTGATGCAGCAACTTAAGATGGTTGGGTTCGCAATAGTCATCATCATCCAGATGAATCAAATATTCACCTGTAGATTCCTGAATCCCAAGATTTCGAGCGGGTGCAGGACCTTGATTTTCGGCAATAGAGAAAACACGAATAGCAGAGGACTTTTCCGAATAGGCGCAACATATTTCATCGGTTTTTCCATCATCTATTGAACCGTTGTTGATGAGTAGGATCTCGAAATCACGAAACTCTTGCTCCAGCAAGCTATCCAACATTCGCGGCAAATACATCCAACGGTTATAGGTGGGAAGAACTACGCTAATAGACGGACTATTCATACATTTATCCCCGATTTCCTGTTTTCATCCCAGATTTTCCACGGGGCACTCTTGCTTGACCAATAATTCTCCAAAACCAATTTGTCGCGCAAAGTATCCATACAGTGCCAGAATCCGTAGTGCTTATACGCGCATAAAGCGCCATTAGCACTGAGATTCTCCATAGGCTCTTTCTCGAGAACGGTAAAGTCGCCATCTAAATAGTCGAAAACTTCTGGCTCCATGACCATAAATCCACCGTTGATCCAGCCGCCTTCCTCAACTGATTTTTCGGCGAAACCAATTACATCAGTTCCCGCATTATCAAGGTTTAGAACACCGAAACGCCCCCCTGGCTGTACAGCCGTAAGTGTAACAGTCTTCTTATGGGTTCTGTGATGATCGAGTAATCGAGGAATATCAATATCACTCACACCATCTCCATAGGTGAGCATAAACGTTTCGTTATTAATATGTTTCTTAACGCGCGCGAGACGTCCTCCCGTCAAAGTCGAGAGACCCGTATCAACCAAGGTAACACGCCATGGTTCTGCTACATTCTGATGAATCACCATTTGATTGTCATTACGGAAATCAAACGTAACATCAGACATATGCAAATAATAATCCGCAAAGAATTCTTTTATCATATGCGCTTTGTAACCGAGGCAAATCACAAAATCATTAAAACCGTAATGGGAATAAATTTTCATAATGTGCCACAGTATTGGGAATTCACCGATTTCAATCATTGGTTTAGGACGCACTTGACTTTCTTCACTAATACGGGTCCCGAGTCCCCCTGCGAGAATAACAACCTTCATGTTCAGTCCCCTTTAATAATTTAATCGTTCGAAGAATTCAGAATGTTCCAGTACAATAGCTGTATATCCATATCGTTTGGCCATAGGACCTTAGCGGAAGCTGCCATGACTAAAGCGAGCGGAAACTCATCAATTAATGTAGCTACATAAATGCGATAATACATTGCAATCCGGTTTAGTGGTGATTGCTGACTGATTTCCTCAATCAAATCACACGCTTTCGCCATATCTTCTTGTTGAAAGCTTTCAATTAATAAATTCTCTTTTTCAGTGAGAGAATCATCCCGATCCCTAGAATCGATTTCCTCGACTAGTAGCTGCGGGTGTTCATAATAGTACTCTTGAATCTGCCTAGAACAACTCAGAAACCACTTCTGACCATATGATGTATTGTTGTTTTCTTGATTAGCCTTTAGAATGAACCCTCTTCCAGCACGATTCTTATTTTGAGGATCACATACACAGGACAACAGCAAAGGAAAATATAGTTTTGTATCTTGTGGAACTTGTTCCATTAGATAAACAAGACGGGATAAGTAGGATCCCCAAATTACGTTTTTCTCTTGTTCGGAATTCATCGCTCTACGGATATAAGGCTCACAAGTGACAAAAATTTGAGCAAAAGAGGATTCCAAGTAGGAACTCACTATACTATTACTAAATAAATCACCCAGTCTCTCGAGCGTTTTTAAAGGCGAAATCATATTACTGGTGTGATTTAATCCGTTTAATGCTTCCACTATATAAGTCCAATGTAAATTAAGTAGGAAGGCCTCATTTTCTAAAGATCGAATGTTCAATTTGTCCAAAACATTAAAGCCTGCCAAGTATAAAATGTCCGCTTCGCACAAACGAAGATAACCAAATGGGCGAGTATTATAGGACGAGTTTTTTCGGCTCAGAAAATAATAAAGAGGTCGATCAATACAAACAAGCATCCTACAACGAACCAGATAGTTCAACATAACAACAGTATCAATCGTCCATGATAAAGGTTCAATGTTATCCCAGCATTCCGAATGATGACGAATGAAAAAATCCTTTTGAAATAACTTCCCCCACCAAGTTCGCATGCCATTATAAAGTTGAACGAAGTTGACTCCAATTTCCTCGATTTTATCCATTTCAACCCTTGGGGGTGTGCGTTGTCCAACAACTTCATTCGTTTCTTCGTTCACAAAGTAATGTCCGGCAACCACCATGTCAGCAGATGCTCGCTTGGCCGCACTATACATAACTTCTGCAAAATCAGGCGCTAAGTAATCATCTGAATCTATAATAGAAAAGTATTCACCCGCAGTCTCTTCAGTATAAGGCCACCAACCTGTCTGAAAGGGAGTTATTCCTTCTTGACTCACATTGTTTTTTTCATTTTCGACAACATGAATACGCGAGTCCAACTCCGCATATCGCCTAATTATCTCGCCGGTAGAGTCGGTAGAGCCATTGTTACGAATGCAAAGAACAATGCTGCGTTCTGTCTGGTTAAGGACACTTTCGATTGCTTTTGCAATATACTTTTCTGCATTATATGCCATCATTAAAAACGTAACTTTTATCTGTTCCATATGCATCCTTTCATTCCCAGAAGATTAGAAGCCACCGTATACATCTACAAACTGGGCAAATGTCTGTAATTTCTGATCCTTTGCAGAAAGAATGACACTTCCATCTACTAGGTTCAATGGCCATTCTATAGCCAATGCCGGATCGTTCCATATGATGCCATCATCATATTCGCCGTAAAATTTTTCTGCGCATTTGTAAGACACGATGGATTGTTCTAATACTAGATAGCCGTGCCCGCAGCCTGCAGGTATAAGCAACTCATCGTTCGATTCTCCAGACAAATAAAATCCCTGCCAATTGCCAAAGGTTTTTGAGTTCTTACGCAGATCTACCACGACATCGAAGATATGTCCTTGAACGCATCGGACCAATTTCGCCTGCTGTTTAACACGTTGGAAATGAATAGCACGTATAACTCCCTTATGGGAATTAGTATAGAAAACTTCTTCCAAATTATGACGAATCCCATTCTTCTCGAAAACTTCACGGGAATAATCCTTTATAAAGTAACCACGCTCATCTTCGGCTATAAAAGGTTTTATAAGCATCAATCCTTCTATTTCTGTGGCGTGAAACGAAAAGTTCTGCATGATTATTGATCCTCTCTTTGAACCCATTTCATCGTTCTTACAATACCTTCGGAAAAGGAAATTTCGGCACGAAAACCTGTATCCCGCTCGGTTTCTGAGCAGTTGAATACCTCCATCGGAAGATTAACGCCAGTAAAGGGAACATCCCCGAATTGAAACTCTTTTTCCGGTGCAAGCTGTTCTTTCATTTCGAGGATGAATTCTCTCAACGGACGTGCATTGGAGCTTCCAATAACGTACTCATGATTCGTTTTCCCGTTGTCACCAATTAGATATAATGCTCTAGCCACATCCGCCACGTGAACAAAATCATAATTTTGTGTCCCAACTGTAAATTGTAAAGGCTTGTCATTCATTATATTGCGGAGCGTCGTATTGATAAAACGCGGGGATATTTCCCCTTCGCCAAATGCGTTAGTTATAACCGCCCATAGATGATCAATTCCAAGTTGAGCGGCCACAGACTTACTCATGCAATGGGCAATCAACTTCCCTCCACCATAAATGTAGCCCATCCCAGGCTCGCTTCCTTGGGAAAACGCAACCGTCGTCGTTTCTTTCTCCATAATACTTCCCGCACCTACGAATCGCTTACAGCCCATTTCCTTTGCAACTCGAACACTATCCACTGTCCACTGCGCATTTTGCAGCTGCAAGGCTGTATCAGCACGCGATGGACCTGCACTCCCTGCCCAAGCTAAATGATAGAAGACATCGATATCTGTATCGGCAATCTTATCTTTTAGATCACAAATCCGGCTTATATCAAAAGAAACAAAACGCACTTTCTCGTGATTCGGAATATGATCGTCTCTTCCTTCACGCCCCGCAGCAATAACCGATACATTTTGTTTTAATAATTCATTTATGAGAGCTGCACCCAAGAACCCGTTCGCACCCGTTACCAAAGCCTTTTTCAAAGCGCACCCTCCTTTATCCCTCTGCGTAGGCTAGAATTTGTCGATTCATAACTTCGCTAATGTTTTCACCATTTTGATAGGCTTTACTCCACTCAACCGTTTTCTTTAAAGCATCCTCAATATGCCACTTTGGCTTCCAACCTATAGCGCTTTTGAACATGGAACAATCGAGTTTTAAATAATGCGCTTCATGAGGTGCGTTCTCTTCGGGTATGCAATTCCATGATGCCGATTCTCCCCAGATTCCGCAGAACATATCCACTAGCTCCCCTGTGGAAACACAATCTTCATCATCTGGTCCGATATTATAGGAACCCGCGAATTTTGAATTCTCTAATTGCGATATTGCCAATTGAAGATAGGCAAATATGGGTTCAAGCACATGTTGATACGGGCGGGTAGAGGCTGGATTGCGTACAATAATTTCACGATTTGCTGAGACAGCTCGCACACAATCGGGAATAATCCGATCTATTGCAAAATCGCCACCACCAATTACATTGCCTGCTCTGCAGGTTGAAATCGCACAACTTTGTTGTCGGAAAGAAAAAAAGGAATTGATATAACTTGAAGTCACTAATTCAGAGCACGATTTGGAATTAGAATATGGATCAAAACCATTTAATTCATCGTTTTCACGATATCCCCAACCCCACTCTTTATTTCGGTAAACTTTATCTGTTGTTACATTGACTACCGATTTCACACTATCACAACCGCGCACGGCTTCCAATAAATTAACAGTTCCCATTACATTAACTGCATATGTATCAACCGGGTTTTTATATGATTCCCTAACCAATGGCTGGGCTGCCATATGAATCACGATTTCTGGCTGATAAGTAGCGAAACAATCCTGTAATCTCTTTAGGTCACGGATGTCTCCCGTAATGGAAGATAATTTATTGTCTACTTCTGACAATTTAAACAAACTGGGTTCGGTTGGAGGTGCAAGGGCATAGCCGATAACCTCTGCTCCACTTAGAGTAAGTACCTTGCTCATCCATGACCCTTTAAATCCTGTATGTCCTGTAACCAGAACTTTCATTCCTCTATAACGATCTAGAAGTCCCATATCCACCAGCACCTTCTTAATGAGCATATATATATTAGTATATCGAACATTCCACCCATAAAATTAAGGGTAAATGCTCGCTGATCGACAAACGCTTCAGCAGATCACTGACATTCGGGAAGATCATCGATAGATTCACCAGATCGCAGTCCAACGAAACGGCTGATCTCCTAGGTAGGTCCACCACGTCGTTTGCCAACCCCAGTTAGGTATACACCCTAGAGATGGCGACTATGTTTGGTGTATAAAAAATAAAGCTCCGGGTTTCCCCGGAGCTTTGTGATAGGCACTGTCAATTGAACCATCTATTTCAGTGGCTAATAATAGCCGGATGATTACAGTTTGACTACGTTTGCAGCTTGTGGACCGCGTGCGCCTTCAACGATGTCGAATTCAACCGCTTGACCTTCTTCAAGCGTTTTGAAGCCTTCGGATTGGATTGCGGAAAAATGAACAAATACGTCGCCGCCTTGCTCAGTCTCGATGAATCCATAGCCTTTTTCTGCATTAAACCATTTTACTTTACCTTGCATTCGCAAACATTCCCTTCATCTTCAAATACTGTGAGGCTTCAATGAGGTCTGGCCCACAAATTGACTATACCACCGAAATCATGGAATTGTCAAACAATTTCTTGGAAGCGGATACATCCACGGTTTTATTAGACATCCGAGCTAACAGATGATGGTCTTTTTAATCATTTGTTTGTCTTGATTTACTACATATTATGTAGACATCTTACACAGGCAGCATTCTAATATAATAAGTGCGATCTAAATGACGATATAATATATAATACTGATTATAATATCGATAAGTTAGGAGATCTAGCATCGTGGAGAAGCTCTTATCTATATGCATGATTGTAAAAAACGAGGATGATGTTCTGGAACGCTGTCTCAAGAGTGTAAATGATTTAGCTGATGAACTCATTATTGTCGACACAGGTTCAACCGATTCAACGAAGAAAATTGCCGCTTTATATACCGATCACGTATATGACTTCAAATGGGTAAATGACTTCTCAGTTGCTCGAAATGAAAGTATTCGGCACGCAACATCGCAATGGGTGCTCGTGTTGGATGCCGACGAATATATTAATCCTGATGATATTGCAAGGATTCGCTTGTTTTTACAGGAAGAAGCGATAACTCCTTCATCCATATACACCATATCTGTAGTAAGCTACGTTGGGCAATCAATCCATTCGACCAAATTAACGGAAGCATCGATACCTCGATTATTCCCTAACTTCCAAGGCATTCAGTATGAACGCCCCATTCATGAGCAGCTGATAAATACTTCCGGCGAAACATTAAGAGTTACTGCCTCCCCAATAACCGTGTTTCATACCGGTTATATTCTGGACGTCATAGATAAAAAGAGAAAGCAGCAAAGAAACGAAAAAATATTTTCAGAACTAAAGAAAAAAACGGGATTCACCCCATACGATCATTTTTGCGTAGGAAATGAATTCTCTGTTAAAGGGGATCTTAAAAAAGCGTTATACAGCTATGAAAGAGCATTCTCAAAAACAACATCGCAGCACCCTTGGAGGTTCGACTGCGCATCAAAAATATGGAATATATTTTTAAAGCTTGATCGCCTTTCTGACGCATGGGAGCTTAATGAAAAGTTTTTCAAAGCCTATGATAATTTTCCTGAATACCATTGCTTTCAAGGCATTATCTATGAACAAATGGGAATGTACGGAAAATCCAAATCTGCTTTCGAAAAATCTATTCAAAAAGCGGAACAGTTGTCGGCCAAGAGTAAATTTTGGTTGATTAACCCTTTGTATGGGTCAAGCATACCTCTAAATAGGTTGGCACATCTCGCCTCCATAGAGCAGGATTTGAATAGTTTCGTTTATTATCAAACAAAGATACTCCAATCTAATCCAAATGAATATAATGCACTGAGTCAGCTTCTCGACGTTTTAGCAAACCATGAATCCGTCCAATCTGTTCAGCAATATATTGATAAACTATACCCTGAACTAAAGCAGAGAGACCTGCATATGCTTGTTAGCATTTTAACAAATATCGGGCAGACCGAGCTTTCAAAGATTTACTATTCCGAGTTAAACGATCCCTCTTTACTTCGAATGGAGATACAGCTTAAATATGCAATCTTACATGATCAACAACAAGTTTTCAGAGCACTTCTTAAATCGATAGATTTACCTATCGATCAAAGCAGTACACTTCGCTGCGTCGCAGCAGGCAATATATTGTGGGGAGTCTGCGAAAAATCTCTTGAAATCTTTCAAACGGCTGCAAATGAACTATCTATTCCAGCAGCATTATATGAAAAGCTCATTCATGATAAAGAGATACTCGATGAATGGTCAGATGAACAATCTCTCGCAATATTCGAGTTTGCATCCGAACTCTTCTTGTTGAAAAAATATGAGTTGTTCGACCGAGTAGTTCAACGAGCCGAGCATTCTGCGCTTCTAAACCTACTAGCTAATTTCTTTTTTAAAAAGAACCAAATTGATCTATCCGTGAATTACTATCAAATAGTACTGGAACGAAATGAGTTAACTGCTTCGGGGTGCGAGAACCTAGCGTTCCTACATTTCAATAACAACCTAATTGATGACGGTCTCGTCTTTCTTGAACGAGCAATTGAACTTGGCCCGGATTCGAAACAACTGCTTGGTTATTACATCAGTCATTCAAACAATGAGACAAAGAAGCTTCATTATATGAACCTGTTATATGATTATTTCCCTTTGTTACGCAAACTGTCTATTATAAAGTAGCTATACCGAATAGCAAACAAAAACCAGTTTCCGATTTTGAAACTGGTTTTTGTTTGCTATTCACTTCTTAAAATCTATAAACATACTCTCATAGTCGTATTCCGCGTTATAAGCTAGTTTTCTACTCTTATTTTGCTGATTTCGAAGCAACCAGTCACTTGCTTCATCCCTGTAATGCTCCATCTTTTTTAAGATGGTTTGATCCTGCGACAGTATCCATTTCAAGCTTGCCTTCTGCTCCTCATTTAACCCGCCACTCAATTTACTCTTGTTTATGAGGTCGGCACAAAGTTCATCTCGCTCCTCGACAAAAGTCTCCAGTTTCTCATAGGTAACTTTATCGATATTCTCGACAATCGTTACAGTTAAATCCCGAAGTCTGCTTAATAGCAGCGTCAGATCATGCACGATTCGCCCCTGCATGTGTGGTTGCATCGCCGGATTTACTAATCGTAACCCACGCTTCTTTTAATTCTGTCAGGAGTGTTACAACTTCTTCTGCCTCAGATGTGCTTTTGCGTAAATTGGATTGGATCAGCAAGTGCAACATGTATTCATATAATTGAACCAACTGTTTAGATATCTCGTAATCGAAGTTCAAGGTTGCGACAAGCTCATTGATAATCGCCTGCGCTTTTATCAAATTGTTATTCGCTTGTTCAATGTTCTTGTTGTCAATACCCTCAATTCCTAATTTGGTAAAACGGATTGCACCTTCATATAGCATGATTACCAACTTGGAACCATTCACAGTTTGAGCTTGTGCTTGACGATATTTATCATAAGGTGTTGTTATCAACCTTGACGCTCCTTTCTTACGATAACAAATTCGTGATACTGCTGCTTTGACTGTTTAGTTTATTAATTGCAGACTCCATTGCTGAAAACTGTTTATAATAATTATTTTCCCAAATAACGAGTTTTCGATTCTGTTCCGCTATTCGCGAATCGAGCTGATTAAGCTGATTTCCTATTATACTCGAGGCAAGAAATCCTGAAGTAAGATCTGCACTTATTCTAGATGTGCCCGCCTTGTTATAAAGATCATCCATCCCTTTTTTCGCAATATCCGTAATACGATTTAACATGCCTTTGGATGAAGCGTCAGTGCCAAATTGATTAGCTCCAAAAAAGGCGCTCAGCTTCTCCGGTTCCTGCTCAATAAGAGCACGCAGCTTACTTTCGTCCTCTAACTTCAACTGCCCCCTTGTGCCATAAGAGCCTGTTACAATACCCAAATCCATTATAGACACTGAACCATAATCTGTATCAACACCTGTAACCATAGATGTACGTAGCGAATTTGTGATCCCTGTGAGAATGCTATCATTTCTTAATAGCCCGCTCTTTGATTTTACTTCCCACTTTTCGATCTCGTCTTCTGTCATTCCTTCCTTCTGGTCATCTGTCAATGGTTTGTACGCACGAAAGCGTTCTTCGTTCGTTTTACCATTAATAAGCGACAGCAAGGAATTATACTCTTCAATAAAAGTTTTTACTGCCGATACGAGTTCGTCAGTATTAGCTGCAGTCGTAACCGTTGCGGTGCCTGCACTTTTCAATGTGATGGTAAGTCCATCATAAGTAATCGTATTAGATGAGCTAGTTCTCGGATCTGTACCGTTAATGGTGTACACCGCATCTTGTCCAGCAACTGAAACTTCCGGATCAATATTGCTAAACAGAACGCCATCCAGGCTAATCGTGCCTGCACTAGCCCCTGTTACTTTATTTTGTACAACCAGATTCCCCGAGGCACTGTCGAAGGTAGCCGACACTTTTTCTCCATATTGGCTATTTATCTTTTTCACTAAAGATTGCATCGTATCGGTAGCTTCAAAGTTTACAGTTAATGTCTCTGATGAGGTGTCAGGTTTTGTTATTACGATATTAATAGATGAGCTGTTCGAAATTGCCCCTCCAGATGCAATAGTTACAAGAGAATCCCTGGTAATACCGGTAAAAGTAGCTGTCGCAGATGATGCCGTTGCAGTATTGGTTACATTAATGCTTACCGGAAGTCTTGTCGCATCCTTCCTCGCTACCACCGAGATCGCATCAGGATTAGTGCCGCTTGTCGAAGCCTTCAACGATTGATTATTAAACGTATTCCGCAAGCTTGTCATTTTGTCGTTCACTAAAGTTACTAATTTGGTACTCACTTCACGATAGGATTCACGCTGCCATTCGAGTGTCTGCTTTTCTTGTTGCAGCCTGTTCAACGGCCCTTTACGAGTCATCATTAGCTGCTTCACCATCGTGTCAATATCCATTCCAGATGCCAAGCCTGATAATCGCATCTAGCAACCTCCTTAAACCTTTTTGTCTATTATGATTCCTGCAAACTTCAATAAATTCGCTAAATAATCCAAGGTCTTTTCTGGAGGGATTTCGCGTATTACGTCTCCCGAATCCTTATTTACTACTTTTATTAAAAGTTGATTGGATTCCTCGTGGACTGAAATACTTAGTGAAGTATTCGGCCCTTGCAAATCCTTTACAGCAGCACTTAAAATCTTGTCCCATTGTTCGTCGCCAATAGATTTCTTTACACCTGTATCTGGTTGATTAAATATACTTGATGTTGGAGTAGGTGTAATCGGTTCAGAGTTTTGTTGATATTGTGCATACTCTCGAGCAACAGGCCGGCTCTCTGCCTGGCTTCCTCCGGAGTAGCTGCCACCGGCAATTCCAGTAATCATCTCATAACCTCCCGATTAGCTCCTTATATATTATTTATCGGTATATGACAGATTTTCATTAGTATATATAGTCATAACCACCGACTTAGCCGGTGGCTTCCATCGGCCCTATATCATAAAGGTCAATGGGATTTTTACGTATAGCTATAAGCTTTCCTGAACCCCTCAGTCGAACTGGGGGGTTTCTTATACAAAAAAAAGGCACCGATTTTAATCGGCGCCCTATTTTTTCTAAGATGATTAACGGAGCAAGGAAAGAACGCCTTGCGGTTGTTGGTTCGCTTGCGCAAGCATAGCTTGGGAAGCTTGAAGAAGAATGTTGTTCTTCGTGAGCTCAACCATTTCCTTAGCCATGTCTGTGTCGCGGATACGCGATTCAGAAGCACTGATGTTTTCAATCGTAGTACCAAGGTTGTTGGAAGTGTACTCCAAACGGTTTTGAAGAGCACCCAATGTACCACGCGATGTTGTAACCGATTTGATTGCAGCATCAACGTCAGACTCACCTGTCGAACCCAGCGATACAGTTGTTGAACCGATTGTAATGACAGTGCTTGCAACGTCACTTGTTCTGATGTCGATGGAATCGGACAGTTTCTTGCCGTTGAAGTTAGTCGTCGTTGTGATCTGCGTGATTTGGGAGTTCAGAGCATTCAACTCCGCAGTAATGTTTGCAGTATCATCAGAGCTGTAAGTTCCGTTAGCGGACTGAACGTTAAGCTCTTTCATACGAACCAACATTGCACTTACTTCGTTAAGTGCACCCTCCATTGTTTGAACGAAGGAGATACCATCTTGAACGTTCTTTTGGGATTGTTCAAGACCACGGATTTGAGCACGCATAGTCTCGGAAATAGCAAGACCTGCAGCGTCGTCGCCAGCACGGTTAATGCGAAGCCCGGACGAAAGTTTCTCCATGGATTTTCCAGCCTTAACATCGTTCATTCCCATGTTACGGTGGTTGTTCAAAGCTGTGATGTTGTGATTAATACGCATTGATAATTCCTCCCTGAAATGTTGTGATTTCCACATCCTTGTGGTTAGCAGTTGTTTATATAACGGCTATATTAATATTATCGGCGGCATTTCGGAAATGTTTATAGCAGTCTTCATTTTTTTCGGCTGTTTTTATTGTTTTGATGAGAGCGGAAATAGCCAGCCTAAGCTAGCCGGCAATCTTTCATACATATAGATAACCCGCGTCTCTGAAAAAAAGACACGGGTTGCAAAATGCTGAGATCCAAAAAAAATAACCAGTAGTTTATGTCTTCCTAAGACTTCTCTTTCTTCAACAAATTAAACTGTTCTTTAAGTTCTGTCATACTTATTGGAGACTGTTCTGCATCACGATTGGTATGCTCGATCGATACATACAACTCTTTTCTTAAGATTGCAACTTCCTTGGGTGCTTTTATGCCTAGCTTTATTTGGTCGTTAGTAATCTCAATTATGCTTATTTCAATATCTTCTCCAATCAGTATTGATTCTCCTTTTTTTCTAGACAATACAAGCATTAAATCCCCCCCTTACTCCATATCTTGTTTTGTGAAGAGTAATTGGCTTACTTTATACTTGCCGTCCGGCAATATATATTGTATGCCTCGTTTGCTGGTTACATTGATTATGATCGGTGCAGCCAAGTTAATAGTTGCATTAGCAAGATTATCCCGAATGGTTACAATGCTAATGATTTTCAGACTTGAGTTCTCTGCAATACTCAATTCATCTAATACGTAATCAGGCAAATCGAATTCATACTCCTGAAAAAAATCAAAAGGCGATACGATTATAAATGATAGTGCACCGTCGTCTATTGAGTGTAGATACATAAATGGGCTGTCTTCCACTGCGATCACTTTAAATCTTTTATGCTCTTTGAAGCCAGGTATCCCATTTTTAAAAGAAATCACTTCATTTTCATCGTATTCGATTTCACCTAAACGTGATGATTGCATCAGCATAACTACACCTCATTTCACTATTTTGCGATACGACAGTTGGAAATTGTTCGTAGTGCATATCTGTTCCCTAAATTAAAAAAACCGTATAAGTCTGCTACACCTATACGGATTCCCAAAATCATGGCTATCCAAACATATTAACTTTGGGTACACTTATTTGAAGAGATGGATAACGTTCCATGTAAATTTGCAACTGCCCCCTTGTGAATGAGACCTCCACCTTTTGGGGACGGATATCAATCTCTACATGACCACGATTAAAGTTAATGTCCGGTTTTGAAATTTTCGCCTCAAACTGAACATTATCATACGAAGCAGAACCATAAACTTCAATTTGCATCGGCTCCTTCGTAAGATTAGACCAAGCAGCTTCACCAACTTGGTCGACGTCAGTCAGTATCTCTCCAATTCTGTTGTACTCCTCCACGGTGCCTCTGACTGCTTCTACAACGAACTTACCGCTTTGATTATATATACGGTTCATAAACTGCAGATGACTGCCGCCATTAAGCGCATCCCACATCGCGGACATATCTACGATAACAACAGGTTGCTCCGATTTAATATCCAAAGTGGACGGTTCGGTCTGAATATTCATTTGTGCTCTCGGCTGCGAGATATCAAATTTTCCTGCCTCACTCTTCATGCCGATTTTTGCCGATGTCGACTGAATTTGAATTTGTGGTATCGGTAACATACTACCTTAAAAAATCCACTAAGGATTTACTAACAATTTTTGCACCAACTGATAGCGAAGCCTGATAAATATTTTCGTTGATCTGAGCACCAATAAGCAGCTTTTCGAAATCAGCATCTTCGGTTTTTGACTGCATACCAGTTAAATTAATATTTAAATCTCCAAGTCTATTCTGAATCAGCTCTACCCGATTCGTTCGAGCACCAAACTCCGACCGTATATTTAAAATTCGATTAATACTTATGTCTATATTTGAAAACTCAGCATCAATAGAATCATGCAAACCGCTCTCTAGCCCTGTTATTATTCGATCCAATACGGAAAAAACATTATCTGTCGTACCTGCGGGATCAGCAATACCGAATACTTTCTCACCTGGCTGATTAATATCCAATGTCATATTAAAACCAACGGCGTATTGTATCGTTCCATTATCCGTTTCAGAAGCTTTTGGGTTTGTTTTGCTGTAGGGAGCTTGGTCATAATTCTCCCCATTAAATATATATTTTCCATTAATCTTGCTATTCGCAATATCTACAAGCTGATTCTTCAGTTGAATGATTTCATTTTTGACGCTATCAAGCGCAACTTGCGAATTGGTTCCATTCGAAGCTTGAATAGATAAATCTTTAACCCGTTTCAAAACATCTCCCGCCTGACTGAGCACTGTATCATTAAAGTCAAGCCAAGAGAGCGCAGCGTCTACGTTCTTCTGATATTGCTCCGTGGCCGATAGCTCCGAGCGGTACCGTAAGGAATATGTAATACCTACCGGATCATCGGATGCTTTGTTGATCTTGCGACCAGTCGCCGTTTGCTGTTGCAACTGCTCCATCTGGGTCATATTCCTGTTTAAGTTTCTAGACAATTGCAAATGCATCATACTCTGCGTTACTCGAAGCGTCATACTCCAGTTCCCCCTTAGCGATAACCGCTTAAATTAGCGGCCAACGACTCCTGTTCCATTGATAAGCTTATTCAGCATCTCGTCGAATGTAGTCATGAATCTTGCAGATGCGCTGTAGGCATATTGGTACTTAATCAGATCGGACATTTCTTCGTCCAAAGAAACCCCGCTGACGGATAATCTGTTGCTTTGAACTTGGTCCAATTGCATCTGTGAGTTGTTGTACTGTCTATCCGCTTCCTGACTTTGAACGCCAAGAGCACCGACAACGGCACCATAAAAGTCGCTAACCGTTGCTTGAGTAATACCTCCGCCTTTTGCAGTCTCATCAAAAGCAAACCTTACGTTTTTTAATTCGGACATGAGGAGCGCCAATCCGTTGTTCCCTTTAATTACGCTTGTTACTCCGCCACCGTCAGTAGTCGTGCGCAACGAAGTAGCGATTTTGTTGGAGTCGGCCGCTATAGATGCATTAAGCTGATAATTCCAACCTGTCAAACTGTTCGGATCAGCGGTAAAGACGAAGAAATCTTGTCCGGCAGTAGCCGGATCCTCTAACGTGTAACCAAGCTTATGCAATCCATTAATACCGTTAACCGTAATGGTTTGGTCGGCAGCAAGCGGCACGGTAGTACCAGGCAGAACCGACCCTTTGGGTATCGTAACCTCGATTTCCCCATTTGCAATCGTATTCGCTAGCGTGTGCAACTGACTCGCGAATTCCGTCACGTATTTATCGCGGGATACGATCATGCCATGAACTTCTCCGCCCTGCAGAGATCCGCTAGTATACGCGGCTTCCAGCGTTCCCGCAGTGACCGGAGTGACTGTCGTTCCTTCCAACAGGTTCGTCGTCCCCATGTTAATGGTATAACCTTGGTTAGTTTCGGATACTGTAATGTTCATGATTTTGGAGAGCTTGTCCGTCATGAGATCCCGTTGATCCCTAAGATCGTTGGCACTATCGCCAATGGATTCGATTCTGCCAATCTCCCGGTTCAATGAACTAATGGTAGAGAGAAGCGAATTGGCTTCTGACGCCTTTACATCGACATTGGAAGTTAAATCCGCATGTAGATCCGTCAATTGACGATTCAGCTCGTTGAATGTATCCATTAACGCCTTCGATGTTTCCTGCAAAATTTCCCGTCCCGTTACGTTCTCTGGGTCCTTGCTCAGGTCAGACCATGAGCTCCAGAACTTCTCCATGACTGCACGAATTCCATGATCAGAAGGTTCATTGACGTAGCCCTCGAGCTTGTTAAGCGTATCCGTCTGAATCTCCAAGCTGCCAACACCATGACTTTGTTCACGGTATTGCTGATCCAGGAAAGCATTGCGAATACGGGTAATTGAAGTAAATTCAACACCCGTACCAAGCTGTCCCGGTGCGTTCGAGCGATTTAAGCCATATGCCTCGATCGGCCTCGCTGCAACCATTGTTACCTTTTGCCGTGAGAACCCTTCTGTATTGGCATTAGATATGTTGTGACCAACCGTATTGATCGCAGCCTGCTGCGTGAAAATGCCTCGTTTTGCCGTCTCCAGCGAGTGGAAGGTCGATCTCATCGTTTCATCTCCTCGTTATGCTCTCGAATCGTACCAATTGCGCTTATTCCCGTAGTTGGTGCTCATTGGATGCTGGTACGTAACGTCCTCGTTAGGATCTTCGACCATAAGACTGATCGAGAAATTAACGAAATCCAATGACTGCTGGATGAGCATCTGGTTCTCTTCGTTAATTTGCTTGAGCCTGGTAAGTACGCGAGTCAGCGACTCGTGCATCTCCATAAGCTGACGCTTCTCTTCCGGATGATTGACGGACTTGATGAGATCCGATAATATGCCAGAGCGGTTGCGGAAGCCCAGCTCCTTGAAATGTCTAGCCGTCATGAGCAGTCTGTTTGTCTCCAACTCATCGGCTTGGGCGGTCAGCAGCTTTTCTTTCTGCGTTAGAACGTTCAGTTTAACAACTTCATTGGCTAGAATAAGCGGTTTCTTCTCTTCCTCACAGACAAGCAGCCTCTCGTACAAGTTCAACTGCTGCTGCAATATTTCGATCATGCCTGTCATCGACATCCGCTCATCCCGCCTTTATTCCGTTCAATTGTTGTTGTTTAAATAAGGCAATAACTTCTCTGCAATCTTGCCTGCATCGACATGATATGTGCCAGAGGCAACGGATTGCTTGAGCTCGTTCAGACGTTCTGTACGTTCCGTGCTGTTAAGCTTGCTCGTCGTCAGCATCTCCTTGGCTGCGGCCGAAATTTGCACTTCGTCCTTTTGTTTGGCCTTCTTGGCGCTCTCCGCCCTGAATTCCGAATGTTTCTGGTACGGATTTGTGCCGCCTATGCGATTGGTCTCGTTTATCTTCAATTTATCCACCTCATTCATTTACGGGAACTAAAAAAGCCGAATACCTTATGCAAGTATTATCGGCTTTAGTCAAGCTTTATTTAATAGTATTGTTGATTTATCTGTCCTTATACTGGGATATCCCACGGTATGCGGCCTGCGCTGCGCGTTTCTCTTCCTCCGTCATCGCCGCTTTGCTGGCTTCATTCCGTCTCATCTGGTTTGTGTCCTTAACAAGACGGGCGCGGCAGCTGTCACAGATATGATTCTCACGGATTAATGTACCGCAAGATTCGCATGGGTAAGAAAGATTTGGGGCATTAACCATCGAAATACGTCCTTCTCGAATGAACTTCGTGATTTGTTTGATGGAGACGCCGGTCTGGTCCGACAACTCCCCAATCATCGCACCTTTAAACTCTCTCAGATAATCTGCGCACAACTGATACTCTCTATCGATGTCCCGAATGCAGACCGGGCAAACATCTCTGAAGTTTTTGGCAAATAGCTTGCCGCAGCGAGGACAATTATCCAAATTCATAACTCAACGACCTCCTTGTCCGTAAAAACCAGCTCTTACTATAGTTTAACGGAATTCAAGGCTCATTTCATTAGCAAAATGATTGGCGATTGCGTTACGTCCCTTCACCACTTCAGCACAGGATGATTCTAGGATCGCGCCCATGTCAACACATAGATGCATGCCTCTGTATCCAGTAACCGGGCTCCCGCTTGGAGCGCCTTGGAGCAAGCATCCGCAGTACTACCTGTCGTAAAAATATCATCTACAAGCAATATATTCATGGCTTTTTCTCCAATATGGAGGGGGTGATTTGCCCTAAGCTCTTGAAAACCCGCTTCCCTCGGCGCGAATAACCCCTGAGCATCTCTTAGACGCTGCGTTCGCGTCTTGAAGCTCATTTTCTCGGTATGCCGCGTACGCTTAAGCAGCGAATGCAACGGAATGCCATAACGCTTCGAGACATACTCGGCCATCGCGGCCGATTGATTAAATCCTCGTTCCTCTGCTCTAATATCGCTGATTGGCACATATGTCATGGCGTCCCATCGGCCGCCTGCCGCTTCGGTTAGTCGTTCGTATACTGGGCACAACATCTCCGCCAGAGCAGGCCCAAGCCGCTCCAGTCCGCGATATTTGTACATCGCCAGCCAGCTCCTCATCACGGCATCATAGGCAACAGCGCTTCGATTTAACCGGAAATGCCGGTTCGGCTGGCGCTTACAATCTTCGCAATTCATATCCCGGCCGCAATGAGGGCACTCCACTCGATTTATCCATGGAATAGACTCCCTGCAACGATGACATAAGGATTGTCGCAAGTATAGCAGCCCTTTGGCGGTTCTATCATGCTGCGATTCCCCGCGAATCATTCCATTGCACACGAGGCAGTTGTCCGCTCCGACAGTCAGCCAATCCACCAAATTATGCGCTCCGGTCAAACTCTTCTTTAATGCCGCCAGCCACTGAACAAAGCTCATGTGCCCTTCTCCTTTTGCTTGTCGCTACGGCGAACCTCGAGCAAGAAACCTTTTCGCGCTGCGATTCGGTTCATCCCCCTGATGTGACGAACAGCCCGCAGTTGTGAGACCGTCCTGGCCGGTCCGATAAAATAAACCTTGCCGGCAGGATCATCTGCCGATCGTCCAGCTCTCCCTGCCATCTGCACAAGGGACGCTTCATCAAATAACTTGCCGTCCGCATCAAGGATAAAAACATCGCTCCGCGGAACTGTCACACCCCGCTCCAGAATGGTTGTCGTCACCAGCAATCGGGTCTCGGCGGTGCGAAAGCGAATGACTTTATTAGCGCGGTCAGGATCCTTGGAGGACGTTGCTTCGATCTCGCTCGCCGGCAACTGCTTGCGAAGCAGCGCGGCCATAGGCTCGGATTCGCTAATACGCTGTACGAATAGAAATACCTGCGCCCCGCGCCCCAACGAATGACGAATGGCATGCAGGAGCGAGGCAGGCACACTCCCCTTTGCCAGCAAATGGCGGACACTTGGCGAACGAAGCAACTTGGGGACGGGAAGCGGATGTCGGTGATACCTCACGGGCACGCGCGCGTGCGCCAGCCTGCCTTGCTTGGCCTCATATTGAAGCTCACGAGGAGGGGTTGCCGACAACAGCAGCTTTGGCGCGCCGGGAAGGCGGCTTTTGTCTGCCGCGAAATACAGCATAGGATCTCCATGGTACGGATAGGCATCAATTTCATCGACGATGACGAGATCGAATGCTTCGTGAAATCGAATGAGCTGATGCGTCGTCGACAAAGTGATTTCTCCCCTGTCCCAACGTTGTTCGCTCCCTCCGTACAGCGTCACAACGTTCGATGCAGGGAATGCTTTCCGTATCCGGGGATCCAACTCCAATACGACGTCCCTGCGCGGAGATGCAATCAAGGCGCGCCCCCCTCTGCTTATGATAGACTCGACCAGCGGAAAGACCATCTCCGTTTTACCCGCTCCTGTCACCGCCCAAATAAGGAAGCTGCGATCGGGTGAGGGTTTGTCCTCCTCCAGAACGGAGCTCCGCGTGCTAGATGCCCCCGCTTCTACGACATGCAGCTTAGTCCCCTTGTCCTTGCTTGTTCCTTTGCTTGTTACTTTGCTTGTTTCTTTGCTTGTTCCACTGTTAGTTCCGCCGCTTGTTCCCTTGCTCATGCCATTGCTTGTTCCCTCGCTTGTTCTATCGCCCTCGCCCTCGCGCCGACCTGAATAGTTATAGCGCTCCTCGATCGCGGTTCGTGTTCTTTGCTCCTGATTCCCGCGTAGAGGACGCGTATCCGATTCGTCATCTCCGGGTTGCTGGTCCATGTCACTTGCACCAGATTTCCGAGAGCGGCCAGACGGCATTAATCGCGTGATCGCTCTGCCAAGCGTATTACTAAGGCGTGGTACACGAGTGCCTTTCATTCTCTCTCCAACGGGATGCTCTTCGAGAAAATGAAGCGCCTTCGCCGTAGCCTCCCGCTGCGCCGGACTTAGTCCCCACTTGCCAAGTCGTTCCGGCATCGGCTGACGCCGGAGCGCCTTCCATCTGCCAAGCCCTTGTTCCTTCCATACGGGCGAGTCGTACATGCCCCGAATGAGCAGCTCGCACTCCCGGCTCCGGCCCATCAGAATACAGGCCTCGCAATAGGCACAGTCGCGCCCGCAGGACATGCATGGCGCGCGCCGCAGATGCGCCTCTCCGCTGCCGCAACGCATGCAGCGGAGTCGGCGCCGGGCGTCCGCCCGCTTGCCCTCGGGGGCAGCGACCGATCCGCTCAGGCGCACCTGCCCGAGCAGCGCAGCCAACTGGATCGCTTCGCTCCAGTTGGCCTCGGCGCCGGGCACGGCTGCGCTGGCGAGCAGGGCGCGCGCTTCCACGCTTAGCAGCGCGCGTCCCTGCAAGAGCCCGGCGGCAAGCTTCGCGATTGCCGCCACATGACTCCACCGGTCGGCATCCATAACTTGCCGCCCGTCACCTGCGCTCCAGCGCACCACACTTCTGCGCCGCCCCTTTCTAATGACACGCTCACCTTCATAACACCGTTCGTCTCCGTTTCTTGCTAACGCTTTAACATGCTGTGCTTCCCTAATGCTGCCGCCACCATTACCTGCTATCGCAGCAGCTTTCCGCATCTCCCCAATGCCGCCCCTATCTTTACCTTGCAGTGGCACCTCTCTTCTTCCTTCTTGCCCTCCATTCGTCCCCAATCCAGGCCTGTCCCCGTCATACCCACACTTCCCTCCACTCTCTTCACTCTCATTCCCTCCATACAATCCGCCGCCTTCATAACACTCTGCCACCGCTCCTTTTCCCCAATCGAACAGCCAGTTTCTTCGCCTCCCCAAGTCTGCTGTCCGGATTTCATCAATGAGTCGTGACATCCTTCCGACAGCCTCCGCTTCGCCAGGAGCTCTCCTCTGCTTCCTGCTGCGGCTATCCGACTTGCCTACACTTTCTGCCTGCCACACGGCCTCTGTGGTCTCTCCCCGATCCCATAGGGCTGCCCATCCCTGTTTCGCAAGCAACGCTCTGCTTCCGCGCCGGCCTCGTTCCTTCCACAGCCGCACCGCCTCGGCCGCCTGACCGAGAGGCAGCGGTTCCTGCCAGTACCAAGCGCAATCCGCCTCTTGCCAGGCGCTCCCTCTTCCGAACCAAAAAGCGTAATCCACCTCGGGCGACAGAGTCATCCAAGCTGTCCATTCTTCGTTTTGCTTCAACAAATACACATATGCTTTCAACTGCGTTCCCCCTTTTTCGTAACTGCTCTGTTTTTTAATCTCGCCCGGCGTCTGTCTCCTTGCGTCCCTTCAAGTCCACGACAAAAAAGCACACCGATTAAGCCGTTAGCCGGCATTAATCAAGTGTGCTTCACTTGGATTCTCTCAAGTTATTATGGTATATAAGGCGATTATAAGCTAAAAAGGCATCTTAGACAAGTCTTCCGGATTTTGTAAATCTACCAATACAGGATAATCCCTTTCGGATACGATTCCCCTCGATTGAAGGAGCCATAACAGATGAACCGCTCCATCCCCGCTTGATGAATAACTCTTGCCGTCAGTAACGCCAGATTCGCCCGTATCCGTCCGCAACATCTCTACCAAATGGCTTTCGCGATTCCACCGATCTACGATCGCTTTCGACTCGTCTGTCAAACCGCGATCAAGAACGGTCAACCGTATGTCACTCCCCGTCCAACTCGAGAAAGAATGTATGGATCGCAAATACCATTCCATATGAGGCTGCCGCCCGTCCGCGATCAGCACGTAATGTTTGCGCAATTTCTCGCGTTCCCCTCCGAACCTGTATGCCAGATGCACCAGAAGCGCTGCAGCCGCATAACAACCGATGACCAGTAGCAGAAGCTCTAACATATCAGCCACCTCCTCTATGCCACTATATGCCGAAAGGAGCCCATCGGTTACGGCAGAACAGGACAAGAAGCTATAATGTGCATCCGCTTACATATTTCGACAATCATTTCGGTCCAATCCCCAACATCTCCCAAAATAACACCCTTGCCGTATATTCATAATATGTTATCATTTTTGTACAAGCCCTATGCATATATTCAAATGACTATTCGGCATTCCATGTCATGCCCTATGCTACCGAAGTCATCCGGAGACTTGGACAGCGTATTGCGTTGGGAAACGACTAGCATCGCCTTGCAGGATGTCGGAGGAGAGCCGCAGTTACTGATAGAAGGAGAGTGAAAGCATGTCAACCGTTAAGAAACGACTTGCTTTTTTATTATCAATGATACTAATTGTATCATTTCCGTTAAGTTCCATTGTTTGGGCCGAAGGCGACAACTCCGCCAATGGTACTATCCCCGCACCTGTACCTGCCCCAATCTGCCAGACTTACACCAAAAACATCAATGCCGTCGATCGAGAAGGGATACAGATCGTCATCCATAACAACGGGACAGCGACAGCCTACTTCGAAACGACGATGGACTGCGTTGAAATTACGTTCTCCGACTATAGGTATGACAGCTCGCCGCTGCCTTACGAAGACCAAGTATTGTTTTCTTCTCATACGCTGAAGGCAGATTCGCCGGGCAAATATGAACTCACGATCGACTTGCCTCCGTGCGGTCCTTCGCAGCTTGACCTCTACTTGGGTCCTGTTCAGGAGCATCTGCAGCCTGGAACCGGACATTTTTACCTGCTCAAATATGCGTTCCAATCGGCCACCGGATGTACGACGCCTAGTCCGTCTCCTTCGGCTACGCCTACTGATCCGCCTGCAACACCTACGACTCCACCTACCGATCCACCTGTGACACCTACGACTCCACCGACAGATCCGCCTGCAACACCTACGACTCCACCGACAGATCCGCCTGCAACACCTACGACTCCACCGACAGATCCGCCTGCAACACCTACGACTCCACCGACAGATCCGCCTGCAACACCTACGACTCCACCGACAGATCCGCCTGCAACACCTACGACTCCACCGACAGATCCGCCTGCAACACCTACGACTCCACCGACAGATCCGCCTGCAACACCTACGACTCCACCGACAGATCCGCCTGCAACACCTACGACTCCACCGACAGATCCGCCTGCAACACCTACGACTCCACCGACAGATCCGCCTGCAACACCTACGACTCCACCGACAGATCCGCCTGCAACACCTACGACTCCACCGACAGATCCGCCTGCAACACCTACGACTCCACCGACAGATCCGCCTGCAACACCTACGACTCCACCGACAGATCCGCCTGCAACACCTACGACTCCGCCGACAGATCCGCCTGCAACACCTACGACTCCACCGACAGATCCGCCTGCAACACCTACGACTCCACCGACAGATCCGCCTGCAACACCTACGACTCCGCCGACCGATCCGCCTGTCGAGACACCTACGACTCCGCCTACTGATCCGCCTGTTGAGACACCTACGACTCCGCCTACTGATCCGCCTGTTGAGACACCTACGACTCCACCGACCGATCCGCCTGTGACACCTACGACTCCGCCGACAAATCCGCCTGCCGCTACGCCTAGCGTACCGCCAAGCGCTACCGCTACTATACCGCCATCTACGACTCCGCCTACCGTGCCACCTACTGTGACACCGTCGGAGACTCCGCCAGAATCGCCAGAGCCAACCGAGACGATCTTTATCGTCGAAGAGGAGGAGATTCCTAGAGGAGGGCCTGACGAGAAGGTTGATCAAGCAATAGATGAGAATCTGCCTCCGATAGATACGCTGCCCAAGACTGGCGATACAAGTCGTATGCCCTACTATTTGCTGGGAAGCTTCGTTCTTGTTTCCGGCTTGCTGACACTCAGACAACGTCAACGCAACTCCAAATAATTCCGGAATGAAAGCAGCACGGCCTCCCTGGGCCCTGCTGCTTTTATTTCCATTAATCTTTGCCGACTCTTCCCCGATACGAGCAATCCAAATGAAGCTTGCTCCCGCGTTCATATGTAACTCCTAAAACAATTTAATTTGTTCAACTTTAATTGGATTTAACTCTTGCACTTCGACACCGTACTTGTTGAAGAACTCCCCTACCAACTTACGATGACAATAACGATGATCTGGACAAAAACAAATAAGGACCACATTCTTGCCGGCTATTAACCGCTTATATACTTCTCGCAAAGCCTTTACTCTGGTTTCCCATTCAAGTTCTTTCAAGAACCTTTTTTCATATAGGGGCCACCATTCCTCTTCGTCCAGCTTATTTTTCCATTCTTGCAGCGCCGTACGAAATAAATCAGGCGAGGGAGAGAGGTCCCGAACGGTCTCTGTATCCCTAATTTCATTGCCAGCCCGCGTAATAAGCAATCGATCAGCCTCGAAATTCACCTTATGCAACCCGCTTGCATTGCAAGTATATAATTTCCCAGATGGATTGAGATACTTGTTATTCAATCAAATGACCACCTTATACCATCGATAATGCAAAAAAGAGCCCCGAAATCTGCACCCTCGCAGCTTCCAAGCTCTTCTCACGATCCATCGAATTTTACAACGTCACCCATCCAAACTTGATCGAGTTGATAACCGCTTGCGTACGGTCGTCGACTTCCATCTTCTGAAGGATGCTGCTGACGTGATTCTTAACGGTCTTTTCGCTGATGAAGAGGAACTCCCCGATCATCTTGTTGCTCTTGCCTTCCGCCATCAGACGAAGTACTTCCGCCTCGCGGCGAGTAAGCGGACTCTCTTCCGACGCGTGATACTTAACGCCTGCTTCCTTCGCGGCCGCAGCGCCCGTTGCAACGCCCATCTCGTCCAGGTAGGTCATCCGGCGTAGCTGGTTAATGAGCTTGCCCGTGACTTTGGGATGGATATAAGAATAGCCCTGTTGTACGGAACGAATCGCATTAATAAGCGACTCCGCCTCCATATCCTTGAGCAAGTAACCCGTCGCGCCCTTGCGAAGGGTTTCGAACACGTAGCTTTCGTCGTCATGAATGGATAAAATAATGACCTTTACATCAGGAAACATCGACTTAAGCCGTTCGGTGGTTACAACCCCCGTCTCGATGGGCATATTAATGTCCATGAGAACGATCTCCGGTATGGTATGATTGCAGAACTCCATAACCTGAATACCGTCTCCGCATTCGCCGATAACCTCGATATCGTTTTCCATATTGAGAATGCGTTTTAATCCTTCGCGGAACAGTTGATGATCGTCAGCCAACAATATTTTGATCTTGTGGCCGCTAGACGTGGTCTGATTCATTAGTCTCAATCTCCTTTCTATGTTCGGAAGTCGTAGGAATCTCTATAACAATCTTCGTGCCTTGTCCCGGATTTGAGTCTATATCCATCCTTCCTTCGATCAACTCCACCCGCTCCCTCATGCCTATTAGGCCAAAATGCGCATTGCGCTTGGGCGGCTGGTTGATGCTTTCAACTCGGAAACCTACTCCGTTATCCTGTATGGTAAGCGTAATAATCTGGGGATGAAAGCTTATTTCGAGGGAAACGTGTGAAGCCTCTGCATGCTTGAGCACGTTCGAAAAAGCCTCCTGGACCATGCGGTAAATAGCTGCCTCCATAGCTGATGGAAGTCTGATTTCCTTGCCGGAAAGCTCGAACTTGGTATGGACCCTGGCCTTCTCCTCGAAGTCCTGGGTGAACTTCCTGAGCGTCGGGATCAGTCCAAGATCGTCGAGCGCCATCGGCCGAAGATTAAAGATGATCTTGCGAATTTCTTCCAGACCGGAGCGGACTTGTCCCTTCAGATCGACCAGTTCGTTCTGTACCAGCTCGAATTGACCCTTGATCAGCATGCGTTCCGCAATCTCGGTGCGCAAAACGATATTCGCGAGCGACTGCGCAGGGCCGTCATGAATTTCTCTCGCGATCCGCTTGCGTTCTTCCTCCTGTGCCAGAATAATCTTGAGTCCCAGCAACTGTCTTGTCTTCGCGGATTCCATGATTCTCGTCACCTGATTCAGGTCGCCGGTCAAATACTCCAGCACGACATTCATCTGTGAAGCGATCATCTCCGCTCGTTCCACCGACTTCTCCACATTGCGAACCCGCTTCTGCAAATCGTCGCGGCGGGACTTCAGATAGTTCTCCTTCTCGCGATAGACCATCAGATCCAGCTGGATCTGAGTGGCCTTCTCGTAAGCGGATTTAATATCCTCTTCCTTATATCGCACGAAATCGCGGCTGACCTCCGTGAGCCTGATCCGGGCCAGCCGGTATTCCTGCTCAAGCTTGTCAACCTTATCGATGGTGCGAATCGTCTCCTGGAGCACTTGCTCCAGCTCCTGCTCAAGCGCTTCGAGCTCGGAACGGGCCGATTCGCAGATTTCATATATTTGGTACTTGCTGTCTTCCATCACCTTGATGGCATTTGCAATAACTCTATTAATGTCAACGGTCAGGTGATCCACGGCAGCCTGGCACTCCCTTATTCCTATAGAGGTTGTTCCGAAGATCCTGACCGGGAACACGGTTTTATTGGATATTCCATTACATCATACCACACTTTAGCCCTATGGCGTCCAGCCTAATCTATCGTAATCTGTCTTAATTTATCCTCATATTTCACCTTGAAACCAAGCTTCTCCGAGAATAATCGGATCGGAATCAACGTTCTGCCGTTCTTCGTAAATGGCGCCACATCAGAAGTATAACGAACGCCGTTAAGCGTATAGTCCTTCTTGCCGATCGTCATCTCCAGCATTTGCGATCCCCTCAGGACGGTCACTCTTCTTGTCTTGTCGTCATACAGGACCTCTGCCCCCATGGCTTCGGTCACGAACCTCAGCGGCACGTAGGTGGAGCCCTGCTGAATCAGAGGAGCGGCCTCCAGGGTCAAGGCCTTGCCATTGACAGTCGCCTTCGTGCTGCCGGCCGTCATCACGATCGAAGCGCGAGCCGGTTCCTTCACGGCGGTCGCCGTACGAAGCGTCAAGTTATCGATGGCAATAGTGCCTACGGGAAGCTTCTCGACATCGGCTTGTCCCAGCGTAACGACGTAGACCCGCTTCAGCTTGGCCGGGAACGCCACTCCGGAAAGATCGACCTTCACGTTTTTCCAGCCTGTCCAGTTCAATTCCTTCGCAACGTCGAGCAGATGCGTCTTGCCCGCCGCGTCTACGATTTCGGCGCGCACCCAGTTATTGCTCGTATCGCTATAGACGTCCATCGTCAATGAAGACGGCGTACCGGATAATGTCAGTCCGTTGCCAAGCACCGCATAGGAGGCCCTTGTACCCGTTCCTTGCGTAAAATCATACCCGATTTGCAGCGCTTTGCCGCTCTTCTGCTCAGGCAGATCGGTCACGATCTTAACCGTACCCTTCGTTGTTTCAGGCGGCGTAACCTGAGAAGTAATGGCATAGCGGGCCGTCTCGAAGTCTTCAATAACCGACGCTTGCTCGCCTTTTACGAAAGGAACCGTCGTGCCATATCCGTCGTAACGGGCAATCGCATAACCTGTCGTCGCATCCTTCTTTAATTCACCGACCGAGATCGCTCCATTTTTGTATTCGCCATCGAAGCCGACGAATTCCCAAACGAACGAGTCTCCTGTCAGATTATAGGTGCTGCCATTCTTCAGCTTGACCGTGATCGGCACCTGAAGCGTCGAGCCTGGCGACAACATGCCTGCGGAAGCGTTGATCTTCATCGAAGCGATCTGCTCCTGTCCGATAACTTCGACATCATAGTTGGCCGTCACATCGCCCGACTTGACCGTGAGCTGCGTCTTGCCGATCTTCGTCGCGGTAAACACATTGCCGCTAAACGTACCTACGGCTGCGGACGAAGTCCAGGTTTGCGCGGATGCATCAACGCTCATCGGGTTGTAATACGTATCGTAGGCGCTTACTCCATACGTCACTTTTTGGCCAAGCAGCATCACGTTAGAGCCCCTGACCATCATGCTCTTAAGACTACCTTGCGGCGCGTTCGTAAAGACGCCTATTCCATTGGAAACCGCACGCTGCGAGCTCTCCTGGGTAGAGTGGGCGAGTTGTACGGAAGTGCTGCCCAGCGGACGCTCCGTCATCGTCGTGGAGCCGCCGCCGTCGAGATTCAGCCCTTTGTACACGCCGAGCTGTACCATCACTTGCTGAAGCTCCTTCAGACTGAGTCCCGTGTTGCTTCCCGACTTCTCCGCCGTAATCAAATAAACCTTCGTGCCGTCCTTGGAGTAGCCGATGCCGGATCTCGATGTATAAGAATTGCCACTGACGCCTGCAATGTCGCGCGAGAACGCCGAAGCGGCTCCATTGTCCACTAGCAGTGTATGTCCGCCGATCAGCATGGAGAATGACGCCGGATCAACATTGACGCCTTTCGTTTTCGACCTCAGGGCGTAATCCGCCGTTACGGCTTCGCCTACCTTGAGATTCTCTCTTATGAATTTGGCAGCATCGCCTTGACCGGCGCGAAGAATATAGCCATTCTCCGGAATGGCGGTCTTTATGGCCGTCTCAACGGAAATTTCCGTAACGATTCCGTCAATGACCAGCGCTTCCGTCGGTTTGGTCGCGGAATTCATCGGACGCTCCGCGCCGCCCCATGCGCTTGTATAGATATAAATCATGTTGGAATGGCTGTATGTAATCCCGTCCGTCTCGCCAAAATAAGCGGACTTGTTGATTCCCTCCAGATTAAACGTATTCCCGTTCGATGCCGTAACCGTCCCCGTAAAGGAATACGAATCGATAACAGGCTGGCGATCCTTCGTAAGGGAGAAGGCGTACATGCCGCCCAATCTGGAAGGAGTCGAAGTCAGCACGCCATTTTGCACCTGTGCCCCGAGCGGCGCGCCTTCGCTATTGGACATGATGAAAACATCGCCGTTAATACCGCCGATGGCTCCGCTTTCTTTGGTCATATTGAGAATGTTGTTCCGCTGACCGACGCTTCCCGACTTCCCGCTGATCGTGTCCAGCGACACATATGGATTCGACAGATCGACTTCGATCACATGCACGTCTGTCTTAACGCTCTTATTGCTTCTTGTTGTAGTAAAACTATAATCCAGACGCTTGGCGCCCGATGTTAAGATCGATTGCGACTTCAGCTTGAGCTGGGATGCCGTCGCTGCGCTCACATGAGGAGCCAGCCATTGCCCCAGTCCCTCCGGCGCTATAGACGCGACCGGTCCTGCAATGAGAATGCCGCTCATCGCCACGATAATCACTTTAGTCCCTAAATGCCCTCTTCTCTTCATCCGACCGTGTTTGCCTTGCTTCAACTTGCCCATTATATTTTGCAACTCTCCCATCCTCTGTTGTCTACTTATAATAGACTACAAGTTTAATAGAAAAGTTACGCCCATTTGCATAAAAGACTCTTATCATCCTTCATGTATCGAAAAATATTGTTAATCGCCATTGAGAAAAACCGTCAGAGACAAACCACCCTGACGGTCCCTTTCGTACTATCGCCAACCAACTTCAATGCGCTTCAAACTCAGATTGCTCATCTATCATGATCCATTTCCTTTTTGAATTCCATGATGCGGCCGGCGGCCAGCGCGTAAACTTTCTTTTTATCCCGGGGTCCGATGGCAATCACTTCTACTCGTATCATGCCGTTTTGCAAGGGGCGATAAACAATACGTAACCCGAGTTTTTTAGGCTTGATTTTGGTGAACCCATGGAGCTCTCCATGCAAGGGGTCACCTAAGCCATCCGGCTTAATAAGCGGGCCTTTTATTCCACGTTTGATGATTAGCGCAATGATTTCCTCTCGTTGCTCTTTCTTGTAACTCGCTAAGTCTTCAACGGCGTCTTGGCCAAATTTTATAACGACGTTATAGGGGGATAGCAGCGCATTCAATCGCTGTTCGATTTCCTCGCGTGTCATTATTCAAAATCGCCGTCCTGGGCGAGTTTCATGATACGTTCCATATCCAGATCCTGATCGGCAATGACGTGTGCCAAGTCAATTTCAGCCGGTTTGTCTTTCCGTTCCAGGACGAGTTGATGCATAACTTCATCAATGGATTGCTCGACAGCTTCTTTGTACATTAACAGTTCCTGAAAGTATTCGAGATCAGCAATGACCGCCTGCGCGTCTTTATTTCTGCTGTTCTGGACCACAAAAACATCCTCGCTAGGAAGTTTCGCGGCATACAAATCCAGTATTTCAGTCAGCTTTGTTGACCGAGTAATGTCTGTGACGGTAAGGACTTGATTCTTGATGAATGCCAGCATTTCCGATGTAACAGTACCAGACTGAATCATCGTCTCTCCCTCCCCTTGCACCAATATGATGAATACGGACGGCTTCATTGTTCGTACCGCTTCTCAGTATTTCCGTAAATAGATCATTGTATGTTCATTATCACATATCAAATGTGGTTTAACAACACATTATATGCAGCATGGTAAAAATGCGAACGCCCTAACTTAAAAACGGCAAGAACGGAATCGATGGATTCCGTTCTTGCCGCCCTACTGGTTGAATTACGGTGTGAGGAAGTCGGCTTTCTCCAGGAGACGCTGAATCATGACCGCGCCTTCGGCACGGGTAGCGTTCGTCGTTGGACTCAACCTTGTGCTCGACTTGCCGTTAATGATGCCGAGATAGATCGCTTGCGCCATATTTGTCTTGGCGTAAGAGCTGATGCTGCCCCGATCCCCGAAAGGTTGCAGATACGAATCCACACTGCCTGGTAGCGTTACGGTCAATTCCGCCACTTTCGCCGCGCGCATCATCATCGTCGCCATGTCCTGGCGAGTTATAGGAGAGTTCGGTTTAAACGACGAGGCGCTGACTCCGTTAACGATGCCGGCTGCGGATGCAGCTCCGATATACGCTCCCATCACCGTGTCTTTGTTCACGTCCGAGAACTTGGCCGCCGCCGTTCTATCCCCCGTCAATCCGAGGCCTTTGGCGATATAAGTGGCGAATTCGCCGCGCGTGATCGATTTGTCCGGCTCATATTTCGTTGTCGAATGTCCTTCGACAATAAATTTGCGAGCCATCATTTGCACGGTATCCTTCGCCCAATGCGTGCTCAGATCGCTAAAGCTCGACGTATTCTTGACGAGCGCGTAAGAGCTGTTGCCCTTGCGTTTGAATATGGCTCTCGTTCCGCCGCTCTCCTCCTTGAATATCGTCGGAACGTAAGAGAGCGTACCTGTTACCGGATCCAACCAGACGGCAGCAGACTGGCTTTCAATGATGTTGGCCGTCGTTTTTAGCGATCTTCCTACATAACCGCTGAAATCCGTCAAAGCAACCTTTGTAGAACCATTGACTACAAATGTCTCATAATGGACGGGACCTTCAACGATTTGGGCTTTGGATGAGTTCAGCGCTTTGGACAAAGCAGCTGTTTGGTCATTAGCGCCCTGATCAATCGTGATGAGCAACTGGCTGGATACGCCATTGCCTCCTACAGAAGAAGACAGCTTGGCGAAGTTCAGCAGCTTGAGCGGCACCTCGTAAGTGGCGCCCTTATGCTCCACTCCGAACGTCACGTCTCCGCCTTGCTTGCTCGCCATCTCCAGCGCGATAAGGCTGATCGCCGCAATACCGGCCCGTTCGTGATCCGGTACCTTAAACACGATTCGCGGACTTGTCAGCCCCGCATTGCGCGCTGTCGTCACAGCCGCTATAAATTTGTCGTTGCTCACGGTATAGCGGCTTGCGGAAACGCCTGCAGGCGAAATGTCGGTCGTTGTTGTCGCGCCTGTATACTTGATCGCGATGCCTCCGCCGTCCGATGCTTCATAATCGCCGGTCAGATTATCCAGCAGCGTCGTCTGGTTCGCGACGTTGGCATTCGTAAAGCTGGCCACGGACTGGCCGCCGAGCGTCACGAGTCCCACGCCTGTCGGCAGATACGAGACGGTTGCCGATTCTCCAACATTAGCCGGAGAGGACAATGTAAGAATAACGGCTGATCCGGCTACTTGCACGGTACTGATCGTTCTGACGAGATTGTTGATGCGAACAACGAACGTGCTGCTCGAAGGCACAGACACCTGGTTAAGCGTCTCGTTGAAGGTTAACGTCAATGTCCGTCCTTTCAGAATGGCGCCCCTTAGCGCGCCTATCTGTCCGGTGCCCGTCCCCGTACCGCTGTTAGCGGTTATATTCGTAAACGAAGCCGCGGAGTTGCCGGAATAATCCCTTAACGTCGCATTCGTCGCGATGTAGGATACCAGAATTTGCTGCGTCGTCGCCACTCCCGAAGTAAGCGTCAAGTAAACGGTGTCGCCTGCCACAATTACGTTGCTGATCGTTCTCGCGCTGCCGTCGGCCGTTATGCTATATTGGTAAATGGCCGGCGCCGTGCTGGAATTCAACGGTTCATTATACTTGACGGACACCAACGTTCCGTTAGCCGTGATGTTTACAACCGTCGGCGCGAAATAATCTCCTACGGTACCGCCGCCCGTATTGCCTCCGTTCACCGTATAATTGCTGAACGCACTTACCGTATTGCCTGACACGCCGAGTAATGGATAGCTGTTCGGAGTGTAGGATACGTATACAGGCTGATTGCTCGTTATGGAAGCATTGACCGTCAGCTGAATGATGTTCCCGCTATGCCAGATCGCCGTCGGACTGTAGCTGACCCCGCCGACCGTAACCGTGAACTGCGTGTAAGCAAAGGTGTTAACCGAGAACAGCGACTCGCTAAAATTAAGATTGACCGTGTTGCCATAGGCCGTTCCGCTGCTCACGACAGGCACGGTGCCCGTCGAGCCGTTCGATACTTCCAGATTCGTAATCGTAGCCGCCTGGTTGCCAGACATATCTTGAACTAGCCCGGTAGCCGGCTTCGTATACGACAGCACTACCTTCTGATTGCTGCCCACAGAGCTTGCCAGCGTCAGCGCGACGATATTGCCCTCTACCTTCACGGCAGTGACGTTGCGCGGAGCGCCGGCGACTGTGACGTAATAGCTCGCTGGCGAAGGCTTCAGCTCCGCATTAAGCGGCTCATTGTAGATCAAGCGAATGATGGAGCCGCCCACTTCCGATCTGGTGATCGTCGGCGGCGTCGTGTCTCCGCCTATCGTCTGGAACGTCCACTGATACGTATTGAGAATCCCGACAAAAGAGTTACCGACAAGATCCAGCACGGCATTCTCTTCGATATTGACATAGTAGTTCGTATTAGCCGCGAGCGGCTGGCTAGGCGTTATCAGAATCCTTTTGTTATTGGCGGGATCTACGCTAAAGGATCCCGTGACGGAAGCAGCCGAGCCGCTCGAGCTCGCCGGATTAAAAGTAATGGCTCCCGGTCCGGTCATGACCGGCTTGTCGAATAAGGCTGCGAATTGCGATTGGACCGGAACGGCAGTAGCTCCATTCGCCGGCGTCAAGGAGCTCAGCATCGGACGCGTGCCATCCTGCGTAACCGTGAAGGTCCAACCCGTTGTGCTCGAGATGCCGGCGTAGAAATTGCCTGCGCCGTCTCTAATCGCGCGATTGCCTATCGTGACATAATATCGGGTGTTGTTGACGAACGACTTCGCCGGATCGGAAGATGAAATATATTTGTTCGGATCTACCGTAATCTGCTTTGTACCGCCGCCCGTTACGCGCGGCGACGTAATAGGGATGGAGCGGAACAACGTCCCTCCGTTATACTGACGAATTTCGATGTTGCCCGTATTCGGGTATACATCTTCGTTGAAGGTTAGGGTCAGCAGCGTATTGGTGCCGCTGGCTGTGCCTCCGAAGGTCGGCGTAACGCCGGTGAGACCTGGAGGCGTAACATCATTGCCATAACCTGTCGTAAAGTTCCAGATCGTCGCCGCAGAGATGCCGTAGAACCAATCCGACGTATTCGGTGATGGTCTCGTAAACGCGCCTGGCTCGATAATGACATAATAAGCCGTGCTTGAGGCGAGGTTAGAGACGGGATCGATCGTCGCGACGGTGTTGCCTTCGCTAAGCGTCACCCTCGAGGAGTTAGCCACAATAGTTTCCACGACCGCATTGTCGCTAACTCGGCGGATCTCGATAGATTTGCCGGCGCTTCTTTGTACCGCCTGATCAAATCGTATCGTAAGATTGCTGTCATTCGGTACCAGAATGGCGTTATCGGCAGGATGGAACGGATCCGTCGAAGCCAGGTTGAGAGGCGCCGCTGCTGTCGTGAACGACCAGGACATGCCCGCAAACGTGTTGCCGGACGCATCCTCGAAGTTGTCGCCTGCAACCGTAACCGTATAGGTCGTGCTGGGCATGAGAGCCCCGTCCGGGATGATGGAGATCGTATTGGTGCCGCTGCCCGTCACGCTGCTTGCCGTGACCGGTATATATCGCATATCATCTGTCGAACTCAGGACGATGTTGCCCGAAGCGGCATAGACCGGCTCGCTGAATGTGACGGAGAGCGAGGTCGTAATGGCGTGCGTACCGCCCTCCGGCGTGCGAGATACGTATGTCGGCCTCACCGTATCTTCCGTCACAACGGTGCGGAAGTTCCAGCGCGTCGCGTTCTGTATGCCCGAATAAGCCGCTCCGTTCGACACGTTGAGGAATGCTCCGGCATCAATCATCACATAATATTCCGTATTCAGCTCGAACCTGTAATTCGTCGAAGCGAGCGATGGATTGATTGTTACCGTATTGGAGCTGATGCTCACTTGTCCGGAAGTGGCGCTGATCGCTTCCACCAGGCTGTTATTGGACGATTTGTATATTGATATGTATGAGGTCGAGGCCCCTGCCCGGACGGCTTCGTCGAAGGTCAGGATCAGATTGGCGCCTAACGGCACTCCGGTCAAATTATCGGCGGGCGATAAACTAACGGTTACAGGACCTGCTGGTGCCGCCGTCACGGCGCTCTGGTTCAGGGTCCATCCTGCAGCAGGCAAGCCGATCTGCAGAAGCAAGGCAATGGCAAGTAGTATAGACAGCTTGCGGGTTACTTTCATGATCGATATTCACTCCTTAGGCTTTACGCTCGTACCCTATTTGTCGGCTTTTGCGCCCCAATAATTTAGGCTAACGACAAAAAACGCCGTACTCCGTCATGGAACATAACGGTAGTAACGACGTTAAGGTTGCGATTAATGATGAAGGAATGAAGAAGAACTGCTAGCTTGCATCTTGCTTGATCTCTTATGCAGGTACGCCTGCATCGGCTTTCAGCTTCTCGGCTTTGTCTACGCGCTCCCATGGCAGATCGACATCCGTACGGCCGAAGTGACCGTAAGCAGCTGTCTGCGCATAGATCGGGCGGCGAAGATCCAGCATCTTGATAATGCCTGCGGGACGAAGATCAAAGTTCTTCGCGATCAGATCAACGAGAATTTCTTCCGATACTTTACCCGTGCCGTAAGTGTCAACGTTAATGGATACCGGCTTCGCTACGCCGATGGCGTAAGCAAGCTGGATCTCACATTTGTCGGCCAAGCCCGCGGCAACAATGTTTTTAGCCACGTAACGCGCTGCGTAAGCCGCGGAACGGTCAACCTTTGTTGGATCCTTGCCGGAGAATGCACCGCCGCCATGGCGCGCATAACCGCCGTAGGTATCGACAATAATTTTGCGGCCCGTCAGACCCGCGTCGCCTTGAGGACCGCCGATAACGAAACGGCCTGTAGGGTTGATGAAATATTTCGTCTGTTCATCCAGCCATTCCGTAGGTACAACCGGCTTGATCACATGCTCCATAATATCCTGCTGGATCTGCTCCAACGTAATTTCCTCGGCATGCTGCGTGGAGACAACGATGGTATCGACGCGTACGGGCTTGCCGTCCACGTATTCGATCGTCACTTGCGTCTTGCCATCCGGACGAAGGTAGCCCAACGTATCATTCTTGCGCACTTCGGCCAGGCGACGCGCAATACGGTGCGACAACGCAATTGGCAGCGGCATAAGCTCAGGCGTTTCATTGGTCGCGAAGCCAAACATCAGGCCTTGGTCTCCTGCGCCAATATCTTCGTTCTCCTGCCTCATATCTTTGCCTTCACGCGATTCAAGCGCGGCGTTAACGCCCTGGGCAATATCCGCGGACTGCTCATTAAGCGATGTCAGAACCGCGCATGTGGTCGAATCGAAGCCATACTTCGCTCGCGTGTAACCTATGTCCTTGATTGTTTTGCGTGCAATCGATGAAATATCAATGAAATCCGCTTTGCTGGAAATCTCTCCGATAACAAGTACGAGTCCTGTTGCGACGGAAACTTCACAGGCTACGCGCGCATTTGGGTCAGCCGCGAGGAATGCATCAAGTACGGCATCAGAGATCTGATCGCATATTTTATCAGGATGGCCTTCTGTTACCGATTCTGATGTGAATAAGTGGCGTCCTTTTACCGACATCCTTATCAACCTCCTACAAACCTTAGTATCTAATAAAGATAAACGTTTTACACAAAAAATGAACCTTTTCCGCGAAGGAAAAGGTTGTTAGACAACTCTTCTTCTAAAAAGTCATAATACCGAAAATGTCGCTTAGTGTCAATGGACACCGATCTTGTCAACCATAGCGAATATGTGATTCGGGCGTATGCCTTAGAGCGACATTCCTGGTCCATATGTGATCCGTACGTTCACTTTAGAGCGTCAAACCGCCATTCATCACTTGCTCGGCTTGGGAAACCAACCTCTTGGTAATCTCTCCTCCGACGGATCCTGCCTGGCGAGAGGACAATGTGGACCAGTTTACGCTGCCCGCACCGGAAGCATGGACTGCGCCAAGCTCTCCAGCAAATTCAGTATCCGCACTACCTGCCGTATATCCGCCATTCATCAGACCGAATTCAGCGGCGATTTCATATTTCATTTGATTCAGGACCGATTTGCATTGCGGCACAATCACTTTATTTGAGCGACTCATAATGGGAAGCACCTCCGAAAGTTTGATTTACGACCTTATTGTGCTTCGGACTGCGCTTCCTCAAGCGTATAATCTATTGTCAGTATGTGCAGATTATGACATGCGGTGATTATTTAGGAAAACTGCTGCACCTATAAAAAAGCAACCGCTACCGCTTGTATAAGCGATAACAGCTGCTTCGACTGAATTATGGGGTAACCCATTATTGAATGGTATAAGGGCCTTTAATAATTAACGTGAGTGGAACAGTTTCGTCTGCGTGCCCTTTGATGCCACGACCATCGCGCGGAAACCAAATAAGATGGTTCTTAGGCACGTCTTTGCCGTTCTTAATGTCAATGCCTTCCGTCAGGTCGGACAAACCGTCCGTTGTCGCGCTATAGGCGATAGCTTTGCCTACGCGAACAACCGCTTCCGTCCCTGCGGCCGCCATCAACGTCTTACCTACTGGCAGCTCGACAACTTCAAGCTTTACTGCTGCTCCTCCACTAGAGCCTCCGTCGCTGCCATTGCCGCCTGAGTTGTTACCTCCATTGTTGCCGTTGTTGCCTGAACCATTACCGATCGTTCCGCCATTTGTCAGCTTCGCGATCTGTTCATCCACGTAACTCTTCGTCACGACCGGATCTTCGATCGTACCTGGAGTCACGGCGCTTGAGTTCGCCGCGAGTGGATTACCGGCCACCATGCCGACCCATACGCCTGTCGCGATCAGAACCGCCGCTCCCGCCAGCTTCCATACCTTCTGTTTCACTACGAAGTCTCCTCTCCTTCTAGTATCCCCTAAACAAGGATACTAGATTGGGGGATAGATGGGTAGTTATTATTGTACTGCGTCTTTTCCTGGAGAATCTGAGTAAAACCATTGAATCTCTCTCGAAGCCACTAACATCTTTTGATCATTGTAAGCAGTAAAAATATTTAGAGTATACTTCTGGAAGCTACTGATTTTAGTCATCAATTTTTCGTCTGCATAATAGATTGGCAATCGAATTTGATTGCCAAGGTCAATCTGATTTTCTCCGTCCGCTAAAGTAAATTCTTTGGAATATGTGGCTTTCGCAGGACCCTGGTCAACTAATTCAATTATGATTTTCTGATCTTTTGGTAACGTTTGATAAGTGTCATCTTTATTAAGATCGTACTTCAAGTTCAGATCAATGCCTTCATAGATAAAATCATCTTTGATTCGAACATTAGCACTCGCCTCAGTGATATTGAGAACATGACCCCCAAATTGAATATTTTGTAGATTCGTATTCAATTCTTGGGTTTGTGTTTTCATTGCGTATGCTACTGGGTTTACTAATAATTTTTCTTTTTGTTCCACCGAGCCAATTGCAATAGCTTGACCAATGTATAATTTATATTTTTTTTGGTCGAAAGATTCAGGAAGCAATCCATATGCAGCATACAAGACTTTTCCATTAGGTAATACTTTATCCTCGATCCCTGTAAATGTGATTGGTACAAGGATACCTTGAGAATCCTCTAGATATCCTCCCAATTGAGAGACATTGGAAGTTCGGATTTCCTTATTCACCAGATCAAATTCGCCGTAGAAATAGTTTTTGTTTGAGCTCTTATTAATCGTTGCATTTTTAACATGAATACTAGCCCTTTTTCCTATGTTATCAATAACATACGGCGATTTAATAGACTGACCTACAGACTCAGGCAATTGAGCCTTATATTGATACAAATTTTTTGCAGTTTCTCCATTTTTCTGTGTGAGAACGAAAGCAACATCATGGATTTCTGCAGTATAAGGGACCTTCGTATAAACAACTAATTGATAGGAGGCTTTAGGCGCAATATTTATTGAATTGTCCAACGCTATTTCGTTTGTTGTTGTCTCTACTTTAACACCATCAGCTAAGTAGTAACCCGATAATGCAGGTAATTTTATCGCTTTGTTACTGTTATTGGTTATAGAGAGTTGGGTAACTAATACATCATCCACCTCATCAGGAATTCGGTTGATGGATAACAGATCGACTTGATAATCTTTCGTACGATAGATATTATCATTTCCAACTGAAATGCCATCATTGCTAAGGGCATATAATCCAAGAAGGTAGCTTCGTGCACCTTCGCTATCAGTTTGTTTCATAATAAGTCTGCTCGCATTCAAGTTTAAATCATTAGGAACGATACCCTTAAGCACAACAGTATATTCAAGATTTGGCAGTAATTTAGCTATCTCTTCTTTATTAAATTCTAACGGGTACATTGTACCATTGCTTGTTTCGATAAAGAATTCAACATTGTTAAAAGAAGTTGTCTTTCCACTTGTATTTTTCATTTTAAATTCAATGGAGGCTTCTTGTCTGCTGTCGTTATCGAGAAGCTCAGAAGAGACAATAGATGTTTCTACATTTTCACTATTGATTCGTGCTACGAATGTTTTATTAACTGCCGTAGGTTTTGTAGAACTTAATGAAGGCAACGCAAATGCCCCCAATGGGAGTTCAATTTTATTGGCTTCATCTATAATTGCAGGAACTATGGAAAGTGTCTTGGCTGCTACATTGTTAGGCAAACTAATGTTTAATAGAACACTAGTCGTTTGCTTAGATCCAAGGCTTGAGTTCGAAGACAATGAAACATCAGCTTTATATACCGACCAATCGTTAGTCTGTATATTAAATGTTAACTTGCTTAAATCCACAGCTTTATTACCTGTATTTTGTAGTTCAAATCTTATAGTGGCAGTTGTGTTAATTTGGTCTTTTACAGCGGTGTATGACTTTACCGTTCCGTTAACGAGTGAATTATTTAGGAGAATGGTGCTACTCTTATTCACATCTGTTAAACCGCTCGCATTAGCGGGGGTAGTAATGGTTCCTAACACTCTCTCATAGCTTGGAACGCTGAAGTCCCATTTTACGGCATCGTATATAATATCACTTAACTTGGTGTTTGCATCTACATAAGCAAAATAAGTTAAATATGTAGTAGTACCTGCAACAACTGTTCCTTTATTTTTGTCCATTTCAGCTAATTTTAATTTAAAATTTTTACCTGATTTATTTTTGACTCTCATCCAGTAATCAATAAGATTAATCGAGGTCGTACCGGTATTATTAATGGCAACCGTAAAAGCTAACAGTTTCCCCTGCTCCTGTGATAAGATCTGCGCATCACGAATGGTAAGTGTGGCATTATTTGTGATTTTCACCTTTTGACCGCTTAACACTTGCTCAATGGAAGCAGCAGTTGCTACATTAAGGTTTGTTATTGGAACTGTACTAAAAATCGTTGCCGTCGCAATACCAGTTATAAAAATTTTAGACCATTTCATTTTGAAGTGACCTCCTCCATCTTATACCTATTTAAACGAGTCTAATGTGCATTTTGTTTCGCTTCAGACACTTTTAGCCACATTTAATTGAAACAGTACCATTCTAACATGAATGTATGAATTCAAAATGAACTTTTCTTTTTTAAAAACAAAAAAAGAGCCCGCATAGCGGGCTCATTTTTGTTAATTAAGATGCACGAGTTACAGTCAACTCAGCGGAAGCACCGCCAACGTAAGTTACGATAACTTTGATAACTTCGTTAACGTCGAGGTCAGTAACTGCAGCAGCAGGAGTACCATTTGCTGTTGGAGTTACGGAACCAGTTACTTGTTGAATAACAACGTTCGGAGCAACTACAGATGTACTGTCTGCAAATGTGATCACACCAGTATTTGCTGCAGCAACTACGGATACACCGTATTGATCAGTTACAACGATGTTTGTATTGCTTGCACCAGCATTCAGGTTAGCAAGGTTGAATGTTCCTGCAGTTACGTTTACAGCAGTAATTGTAGTTGCGTTAGTTGCATTGTTATTAACGAACTTAACAGAAGCAACTTTAGGAGCTACTTTGCTGAATGTCACATCTTGCGTGAATTGAGCGCCTGTTTTGTTGATTGTAACAGTGATTGGATGGACAACTTCTGTTTTGTCAGAAGCGTAGCTCAGAGCAGAACTAACATTCAGAATTGTGCCAGTCTCAGTTTCATTAAGATCAGCATGTACAGCACTGTTAGTGGAAGTAGCAGTGTAGTCTGCACCTTTAGTCAATTGAACTTTGCTACCATCAGCCAATACACCGTAGACTTTTACTTCTTTGTTGTAAGCAACATTGTCCGTTTTCCCAGCGGCATCTTCGTCATATACAGTGCCTACAGCGTCAACGGAGTAGGAAGTATACTCGGAACCGTCAGTTACACGCAGAGTTACATCAGCAGCGCTACCTGTCAGAAGTTTAGTGCCGTCATGCAGAGTCAATGTGATTACTTCAGTGCCATTGGAAGTACCAGCAGTAATTGCTACAGAACCAGTGCCAGCAATGTCATTTGTTGTTGCAGGTGCGACTGGAGTTGGCAAAGTAACGATCGCAGAAGTTGTATCAGCAACTACGATTTTCTTACCGCCAGTCAGGTAAGCTTGAACACTTGCATCAGACATAACGCGTCCATATTGGTCTTCAACAACCAAGTTCGATACTGCGATGTTTCTAACTTCGGAAGCTTTCAGCGTTTTGCTGAAACCAGAATCTGTACCAACGATTACAGTTGGGATTGCAGCTGCCTTTACAGTGAACGTCAAGGTTGTAACTTTGAAGTTAGCAGTTTGAGCAACGATGGACACAATTGCATTGTCAGTCAGAGCTGCGAAGTTGGAAGCAGGGATTTCAAGGAAAATGCCTTTGTCGTTCTTAATGAATTTCGAACCGGTAACTCCAGTGACTTTAACACCTTTAGTTGCGTGGTTCAGAGAGTTAACATCAGTGATTGCATTACCATCTTTGTCGAATGCTTCAACTGGAATCAGTGCTTTCTCACCTTTAGCAACCAATTCAGGTTGTTGCAGGTTAATTACATCAGCACGAGCAGCTTCAGCAACGACTACATTGTGAGAAGCGTTTTTGCCCGTTGTGTTCGAGATCAGCATTACAGTTGATTGACCAACTACTGCTGTAGTTTTAGTAGCAGGGTTATTCAATTGCAGAGCCAGTTTTGTTGCGCCGTCCACTGTTACAGTTGTGAATGCTCCAGCAACTACAACACCAATATTTGTTTCGTTTACGATAACATCGCTAGTTGCTTTTGCTGCGTTTGTAACAGCCATACCGTATTGATCTTTAGCATCAACAAGCAGGTAGAACAGATCGGAGGAAAGGTTAGTATCTTCGCTCAATGTTTTACCATCTTTGTTATAAAGACCAGTAACAGCTAGTTCAGCAATTTTGCTTTCAGCAGATACAGTCAGAGTAGCAACTACAGAAGTAGCAGTCTCTTGGTGAATGATTGTGAAAGCAACGATATCGCCTACTTTATAAGTGCCATCAATTTCTACAACGCCATTAGCCGCGTTAGCAGTGCCAAGGGATGTGTATACGGAAGTTGTTTTTGTAACATCTTCACCGTATTGATTAGTTACTTTGTAAGGGATCGAAAGATCGTCTTTAGTAGTGTCGGCGTCAGAACCGTCTACAAGCGGAGCAACTGTCGAAAGAACTTCGATCTTTGTTACTTTTTCGTTTGTAGTTGTTACTTTGCCTGTCAAAGCAGTTTCAGTCAGACCGGAAACTGTTACAGTGTACTCGCCTTCAGTCAACTTGCTGCTCAGCTCAAGCGTTGCAACGTTTTTGTCTGCATTAAATTCAGACTTAGCAACATTAGCAGAAACTGTGCCTTTTTTAACTACGAAGGAAGCTTTGGAAGTATCTTCAACAGCTTTGTTGAAGTTTACTTCGATCTTTTTGGAGCCAACAGCTTTTACAGATGCCAGAGCAAGCTCGTCTGGAGTGTTGATAATTTCAGCCAAAGCGTAAGCTGCAATCACGAGCAGTTCACGTACTGCTGGAGCAGTGTAATCTTCTTGAGCCGGGATCAGGCCAGATTCTACTACAGCTGCTACATAAGCTACAGCCCAAGCATCAACTTCGCCCTCAACCTCTGCGTCTTCGTCAACTTCAAGACCAAGGATTTCAACAGCAATCTTAGCAAGCTCTTGAACTTTTACGTTAGCGCTTGGATCAAATTTTTTGTTGCCTTTGCCTTCAAGGATGCCTAGACCAGCAGCATAGTTGATGTAGTCAGCAGCCCAAGTTGCGCCTTTCAGGTCAGTGAAACCTGCGTCGTCAACTTCAGTGCCTTCTTCATAGCCAGTCAGCAGAGCGATGATTTTAGCAGCTTGAGCGCGAGTCATTTCGCGATCCAGGTGAGCTTCACCATCGTCGTAACCTTCAAAAATGCCTGCTTCTACAAGTGCTTCATACTTTTGTTCTGTTGTAAGTTCTTCTGCTGCGGATACTACAGTTGCGAACATGGAGAATACCATTGCGATCGCAACTAACAGGGATAAACTTTTCTTCATAACCTTTTTTTCTCCTCCTCTAAATTGCTTCGGTTGTTGAGAGTTTAGTACAGATAGTGAATTGCTCGTTTCCCTCATAGCCAATTCACCCCCTTCCCAGAGTTGAGCATATATTAGTATAAATGATGTCTACAGACATGGTTAACCCTATGTAAGCCAATGTCGTAGAAACTTGTAAACCATGAAAATATAGATGCTAGACTAGCCGCATCACTATAACATTATACAATGGGCTCATGCTACCGTAAAGAGGAAGTTGAGAAATCATCCCAGTTATTCCCTTGTAAAAGGCCGTTTTGAACCATCATTTCGTCGCCCTTGTGACAACGTCATGTATTTAAACGTTGGTTTCGCGAAAAAGTTGCGATTCTCATGAAAATCTTTTTATGAGGATCGTCTCATTTTTACGCACTCACTTTTGCACTTTGTTAGTATAGCTTGTTTTCATACGCACCGTCGATATTAAACATTTTCCATGGATAAGTTTGCACCTATGAAACTAGTACAAGCTTCATTACCCAATCATTAGACGATTGAAACGAATATGTATACGGAAAAGGCCAGCACAATCGCTGACCTTCGCCGTTAAGCAAAGTTAGTTATAAATCTTAGGAAGCTTCTTCATATCATTCATGACACGGGCCATGATAATCGCCGCATCGCTTCGAAGCAGACGCGCTCTCGGCTCGAATACGGAACCATCCTTCGGTTCAAGCGGATTAATCAGCTTGCCTTGAATGAAGGCTTTCTTCTGGATCGCCAGGACGGACGGGATGGAATAGAAGTCAAACGTGCCGGAATCCTTAAACACCTTATCCAGCGCGCTCTTCGCTTTCGTCGAATCGGTCTCCAGCTTCAACTGCAATGCCCTTGCAAGGATCGTCGCAGCTTCTTGGCGTGAAAGCTCTACATCCTCGTCAAAGAATCCTGGACGCTTGCCGTTAACGATACCGGCTCTTGCCGCCGTCTCAATGTAGCGATAGTCATAGATCGCGCTAGCGTTGTTGGCATTCGTAATCGTCTCCGGGTAATAGGAGAAGTGGTGATCTCCCTCGTAGTTAAGCGGAAGATCCATCGCTCTGACGATCATGCGCGTAAACTCTCCGCGAGTCACATAGCGGTCTCCGCCGAATATGCCGATTGGATCAATGGCGTTCATGATGCCTTTGGCAAAGATCGCTTCCATGGCCTCACGAGCATAAGGATGATCTGTAATATCGTTGTAGCCGCGAGTGAGCTTAACGGCAACGTAGTAGCCGAACTTCGTGAACGGCACCGTTACGGTCCGTTTCTTCTCGTCGACAACGCCGCCAATGTTCTCCCAAGTACTATTGTAAGGATCAAATCGGAAGACGGTAATCGTCGTTCCCGCGCTTTGGACCACGTTAGAGTCATACGTAATCGTCAGGCTGCCCGGTGCGCTAGGGATCAATTCGCGGTTGAACTGGTTCCAGCGGCTTGCGAATGTGCCTGTGTGCTTGCCGACAACGTTAGGGAACGGGAATGGATCCATACCGCTTGTTATCGGGTCATAGGCCGGTGATGACGGATCCGGATTGTCTGCAAGTCCAGCGTCGATCCAGAAGAGCGGACTCGCCTTGATGAACTGACGGGCTTGATCCTGGAATCGGTATCCGATATGCAGATTGCCTTCCGCCTGGCTGTTCGCCGAGTAGTTAGGCGGTTGGCTATCGTACATATGACGATTGACGATGCCGTCATTCGGGTTGGCAATGGCGAACAGAATATCGTTGCCGTTGTATACCTGCGTCGCTTCGCCTGACGAGTTATTGTATTTCGGGCGAATCAACTGCGTATTTCTGCCGAATGTCAGAGTAAGCGCGTTGTTAAACAGCTTGTGCGATGCTTTCATGGTTTCCAGCATCTGTGCGCCCGGGATATTCGTCGGTACGTATTTGATCTTTAATTCTTCTTTAATTTTGTCTTGGCCGCGCGTGATTTCGAAGTCAATCTTCGTTTCTCTTCCGGCACGCAAATCTTTGACGACGACTCGGAACGCTTCAATTAGATTTTCGCCTTCATTGTAATTAATGTAAGTTATTTTTTCCGCCGGCTGTTTGTTGATCGTCATGGAATCCGCGCCTGGAGACGAAATAATGACCTCCACGAAGTTTTGATTCGTAACGAGCTCTTCTTTAAGCGGCTTCTGGATCGTGTACGGAATCGATACCGAATCGATCTCCAGACGATGCGTCGCCCGCGGTCCTGCTTCGCCCGCATTAAAGACGGTAGTGACATACACCATCGCGCTTCCGTCTGACGGCATGACTTGTTTCGTAATCTTATAATAGAAATATTGCCCGTCTACATCATAGAAGAAGTCAATATCTGCTTCGTCAGTCGATGGATTTGAAGCCGAATTCGGGCCTGTGCTATTGAACGGAGTCGACTCGTACCCCGCAAGCGGAACACCGCCGCGAGTTGGAGTGAATTCCATGCCAAGATGCCACTTTACGTTGGTTTTCCAATTCGGCGAAGCAATCGTCACGATATAATTTTGTTTATCCCCTAACGCAGCATGAGCCGTATTGGAATTATTGCTGAAGTCGCTGCCCAGGTCGACGAAATCGAATGTGCCATATACGTTGTAGTATGCTTCTTTGGTTGTGAATACAGTCCCTTGTTTAGGGAAATTCGGATCGTTCGGCAACGGTGTTGTCAGGTTTAAGCTGTATGGGAAAACGCCATTCGTATTCGGTGCAGGAATAACCGGCAGATTGCTTGGTACGATTGTAAATTTCAGCGTATTCTCATAGTTGTTCTTTTCCGAACGGAATACGAATTTGATCGTGTTGTCCCCGGCTTTGTTAAGCACGCCAAAAATCCGATCTCTGGCTGCCTCATGGTTCGCAGTATTAGTGCTGCCCAGATTAGTCGGCTTGAACTTGGTAATCGTTCCGTCTTGCTCAAGCGGTATCTCAACATTATTAATATAAAGGAAGACAGAGGTTCCATAACCAATTTCGGCGCTGTTAACAACGTTGAAGAGCTGACCCTTCAAGTCGCCCAGTTTGCTAATCAGGCTGTCTTTGGATTCACGAACAGAGTCGAACTCCACTTTCATCCCGTCTACAACTTTGTCGAACTTCATATGAGGGCCGTAAAGCAGCTTTGCAATAATCTGTTTCGTCTCTGATGATACTTCAGTCGTCCTGTTCAGAGTGAAGCCTACTGTGTTGGTCCCGGATCTCGGGAGCTCATTAATTTGTACGAACGCTCTAAGAAAAGGCACAGATTGTCCATTAACCGTCCGGTAGACAACCTCAGTCAAAGGAGTAGTGCTTGCAGAATTGATTTGTTTAAATTTAGCGTTCGGGTCGCTCTCTTGCAACCCGTTCACTTTAAACAAATTCCCTAAAGCTGTGCCAAGCGCCGCATGATTACCAACCAGAATTTCTACGGCCATCGGCATCGAAAATACATTAACGCCATCGCTCGCAATATCCGTGCCTTGGAGACCCAGAATACGCGACACGTTGGTCGTTGGACTCGTCATGGAGCTATCGAAGCCGGACAGATAGTTAATGTCGTAGATATAGGCAACATCACTATCGCGCACGGTGAAGCTTGTCCAGTTCGAATAATTGAAGGCAGAATTGTTAGGCGCCATGAAACGAATGCGGTTGGATTGGTCAAACGTAAGCTCAGGTAACAAATAGGTGAAGTTAACGCTTATAAACTTGGTCGAATTGTTATCGATGGTCGCGGGAGTATACGTAATGCTGCTCCCTACTGGCGTTATGACTTGTGTTGTTCCGTTGCCTTCTTGCAATTCCATCTTGAGACGACTTGCCAATTCTGCAGCAAAGTTAACGCCTGCTCCGTTTGGATCAATGATGTTGTTCGGATTGGATGGCAGATCGCGCAGCGGAAGCGGAATGATTGCCGTTCCGCTGATTTGGAGCTGGTTCGCAGCTACACTTGGCGTCAGGAAGTTTAGATTGTTCTCAAGGTTGACGACTTGCGGAGTTGTTTGAGAATCCTTGATTTTCAGATTATAGTAAGTAACTTCTCCGTTATAGAAGGCTACCTCGCGAGTTGTTTCCACGACTTGCCCGCCATTAATAACCTTAAACGTGATGTTATTGATGCCCTTGTCAATCGTCAGCTGCGACGTGCTGAAGCGGCTTTCGCTCGACGCCGTGGACACGTTGAAATCATAGCTGCGGCCATTAATGACAATAGTCACCTTGGTTGCGTTCGGGGCCTTGCCCGATATGACGATTTGACCTTTGTCTTGAATTGCAGGTGCCGTAGAGTACAGCATGGTAGGCTGAGATTCAGGCATTTCATAATCCCTGTTCTCGAACGTAATCTTAAGATCATACAGCATCGGGCTGTTCCGGTAATCAATATAAATGGATTCGCTAACTTCGGAGGAGCCAGCAATACCTTTGAATGTGATTTTATTAAGGCCAGGGAACAAAATCAGGCTGCTGACTGTGATTCGATTGTCTCCCGTTGTAGAGATCCCCGTCGTAATCTCTTCCGTCGTGTTCAATACCGTGCCGGAAGCCGTCACTTGCTTAACGTTGTAGCTGATGGAACTGCCCACAACGCCATTAATCGTCCCTTGAAGAGATATGGATTCAGTGGATACAATGCGGGCATTGGTTGGCGTGTCGTGCTCGTTAGGGAATAAGAAAAATACTCCCGCCGCCGAAGCCGTCTGAGTGGCTGCGAAGCTCGGCAGCAGCGTGACGAACAAGGCGATGGTCAGAATAAGTGATAATGCTCTTTTCAAAACATGTTCCTCCTTTATGTAGTTCATTCCTTAAATACGGGTTTAATTGCATGGAGCATACGAACGTTTGGACGGATTAGGTCTAAAGTCGCCAGAAAGCTTGACCCTCGCGCCGAACATGTCGAAGCCGCGTATAATATTCCTCCCTCTTCCTCTTTAGTCAGATTTAGTTGGTCCAAGGTGAAACGGCTGAGCCATCCTTTGGAGGCACAGCACGTTTCATTCCGAGAATTATAGGTCAAATATGTAGAAACCCCATACTTTCCTATAATTTACATGATAGACGCACTGACATCAGAAAAGTTACGTACTTTCTTTATCGGTTCGAGCGCGGCATATGTTTAGGGACGTCTTGGATATTAGAGGCAATTGGGATCAACTTGGGACTTGCGACCCCCTGGCGCTTTTGTGTAGCCAAAAATAAAAGCTCCGCGCCCTGCGTAAAAGCAGGTTGCGGAGCTCGGAATACAAAAATAATGACTTTATTTGCCGCGCGATTGCGCTTGCGTCTTGGCGGTTCTAATCAAGCCGATGCGCACCAGGAAGTTGATGAGCGGACGACGCGTCTTGTCGACAATGCCCGTCAGCTCGGCACCAATCTGCAGGAAGAACATGAGCAAGCAAATTACGGCGAACGTAATCCAGTTAGCCGCGCTGGACTGCACGACAGCGGATTGTACGATAGCGATGGCTCCGAAAAGGGCAGCCACTCCCCAGATGATCAGAACCGTGCGGCGATGGCTGAAGCCAAGGTCGCGCAGACGGTGATGCAGATGTCCGCGATCCGGCGCGAAGATCGGCTTTTTGTTTACCCAGCGGCGAACGATGGCGAAAAACGTGTCGGACAACGGCACGCCGATGATCAAAAGCGGCGTCACGAACGATACGATCGTAACCTGCTTGAAGCCCAGCATGGACAAGGTGGCCAAGCTAAAGCCAAGGAACAGGGAGCCCGAATCGCCCATGAATATCTTGGCCGGATGGAAGTTAAACACCAGGAAACCGATAATGCCGCCCAAAAGCAGCGTGCTGAGCAAAATAACAGGCTGGAAGCCCATCAGCGAGGCCATGATCGCAATCGTTGCGATGGCGATACCGGAGACGCCGGCAGCGAGGCCGTCCAGTCCGTCAATCAGGTTAATGGCGTTGGTAACGCCGACAATCCATAAAATGGTCAGCGGAATGCCGATCCATTGCGCGATTGGCTGCATGGTTTCGCCAAATGGTACGTTAACAAGGTCGATGTGTACGTTGAAGCCGAATACAACGACGCACGCAGCTGCGACTTGACCCAGCAGCTTTACCTTCGCCGACAGCTCGAAGCGGTCGTCGAGGGCGCCCAAAATGATGATGATTGTACCGCCGACGAGCAGGGCATTAATCATATTGACGTCTTGCGGCCGCAACAGCCCTTCGGGAATGAACGGCTGCACTAGCAGGAAGGCTCCCACAAATGCGACGTAGATCGCCAGCCCGCCCATACGCGGCATGATGCGCGTATGTACTTTCCGATGATTCGGCTTGTCGATGGCGCCGATCTTAAATGCGAATTTTTTAACGAGCGGGGTCATCCCCAATGCAAGCAATAATGCGATTACGAATCCTATGGAATACAAGAAGCCAATAGGCATGTGTACAACTCTCCTTTTTCTGAAAGCCTAAGCAGGTCGCTTAACAAGCTATTACCCCGTTATCTTTCACTGCGAAACGATACCTTATGCGAACGATTCGGGAACGATTGCGATCCGTCAGTCGCCGCCAACGCTTCTTCGTTTTGCTCCAGAGTGAATTATACCCTGATCGAAAAAGAAATACCAACGCCGTTTTCAACCAATTTTCATTGAAAAAGGCGTAGTTTCACCCAATTGGGCGGGATTTTGTTACATTTTCTTTGTTGCGGATCACTTTCACGACGAATTTCGGCAACGCAAGCATTCTTTTGTAGCGCGTTGGCTCCTGCAGCAGCCGATACAGCCACTCCAGACGAAGCTTCTGGTACACCATCGGAGCGCGTTTCAGCTTGCCCGACACGACATCGAAGCTGCCCCCGACGCCCATGATAAACGGAACGCCAAGTCTCTCCTTGTACTGCACATTCCAGGCTTCCTTTTCCATGCCTCTGGCCACGAACAACAAATGCGGCTGAAGCGAGGCAATCTCATCCACGATTTCCGCGTCGTCGTCAGGTCCAAAAAATCCGTTGCGATACCCGACGATGCGAACTTGCGGATATTGAAGCTGAAGCTTTTCCGCCGCCGCTTCGATAATTTCTTGCGATGTGCCAAGCAGGTACGCCTTCCATCTCCGCTTCTCGCCCTGTTCTAGCAGACGATGCATAAGATCGAAGCCCGTAACGCGCTCGGCGACGGGGTTTCCGCCATATTTTGCAGCCCATACGACTCCCGCACCGTCCGGTACGATGAGATCGGCTTTATTCATGATGTCAGCAAATGCGGGATTGTCCAAAGCCGCCATAATCATAATCGGATTAGCCGTAATGATATGCGTTTGGCGTCCTTCCTCGATTGCCGTTGTCAAATAACGGACCGTCTCGTCCATGCTCATCTTCGAGAACGGTATGCCAAAGATCGTCACGGTTGGATGTTGTTTCGACATGAGGAAATCACCTCGATCTATATTGACGCAAGTAAGTTACGATTTGTTGCGCCGGTTGTTGCGATTGTTGCTTCAAAAGGTCGATTGCGGGTACATGCTTCTTGCGCCATTCGTCAGGATTGTCGAGCAGCGCGACCGCTTCGTTGGCAAAAAGCTCGGGATCCAGCTGCTCCGTATCGCCTATCGCCGTCAGGCCAATGCGATGCAGGAAATGGTCGATCTTGGGGTCGTAGGACAGTCCAAGCATCGGCACCATCCGGTTCGCCGCGTAGATAAGCGCATGAAGACGCATGCCGAACAGAACATCGCAACGGCTTACCTCCAGCAGCATCTGCTGCGGGTCATCGCCGGGAGCGGCCAGCTCCGCCGAGCTTCCCTCGCCAAGTTTGCCGCGCAGCCGTTCGATCATCTCTTGCGACGTCACGACGTCGGAAGGGGTATGGAACGGCAGAAAGCGCAGCGTGACGGGGCGGCGCTTAGACAGAGCGATCAGCGCTTCCGCCGCGCGCGCCAAGTCGGCGCCGTCTTGTCGCCAGCTTCGCAGCGACACGCCGACGATCGGCGTGACAGACGCGTCCGGCGAGACTGGCGGCTTGACGCCGCGAAGCGTAGCTTCCCCGAGTGCCGCCTGGCCGATTCCCGTCGACAACTGCGATGCGTTATCCGCAGTTGCTGATCCAGCGAGGTCGGCCGCGAGCGCCCCGCTTGGCGCTTGCAATGCGTCGGCATCCACCGACGTCTCTGCGCCCTCCGGCAACGGCAGCCCCATAACGGGATCGGGTACAACCTCGATCCTCTCTCGCGCTACCCCAATGCGTGCGAGCAAGTCCGCAGATTCGGCATCCCGAACGGACACATAAGCGCTTCGCCGCATAACGCCGCGAATGAGCGGATCCATCCATCGGCGATTTACCGGTCCGATGCCCTGGGCGTATGCGAACGTCGGTTTGCCCAGCAGCTGGGCCAGTCTCATGATTCCGGTATAATACGGAATCGTCTTCGTTCCCGTAGCGTCTTGCAGCAGGCTCCCGCCGCCGCTAATGAGGCCGTCGCAGCCTCGCAGCGTCCGCAAAATGTCGGCCGGACGCATGCGATGCGCCGCTTCCACGCCGTACATGGAGCTCGTCCACGCCGGATCGGCGCTGAGGACGACCGGCTGGACGCGTACGCCTTGAGCAGCCCCTTGCTCTTCGAGTGCCAGCAGGATGGAGCGCAGGACCGCTTCATCTCCGCTGTTGCTGTAGCCGTAGTAACCGGATATGGCTATGCGGACGGTTTGCGAATGTGAGGCTGAACCCATCTGCGCCAAGCTCCCTCCAATAAGATCCAGGCTCCGATACATACGAGTCCGATCAGAATGCCCGCTCCGAGACCAAGCAGCGTGCGGATCGTCGAGATGTACAGAGGCGTGTGCAAGTGAGTAAACGTGCTTACCATGGACAATTGCCCCATCGTTCCGACGATAATGAGCACCCAAGCCGCGCGGTATCTAATCGCCAGAAACAAGCCCAGCAGAAGCGGCGGATGGCCTAACATAAATTCCTTGAATCTCGGACGTACGCCGAATGTCGATTCCAGCCAGCCGCGTATCAGCAGCTCGATGGAGCTCACTTGTCCGGCATTGCCCGAACGGGAGATATAGTAGAAACCAATAGCGCCGATGACAATCGCGCCCACGACCATTAATAAAGTAATGGGACGAGACAGGATGCCGATCGCGCGCTTGACAACGCCATGACCGTCGCTTCCTTCATACAGGAACACGTAGAAGGCTACAAGGAACAGCGGCGCAAAGAACAGGACGCTAACCCCGCGGAACTGCTCCAGCACCAGGCTGTACGTAATATTGTGCAACAGGCCGAACACGAGCGGTACCGCCGATAGCGTAATCAGCGTGCCGACGATGAACCAGCTCAGCGCGGTGACGATCCGCTTGCCGGCAGGCACGTCAGGGAATACCCACTGCGTTCTTGGTTCTCCTTCGTAAGAAGCTCCGCCTACCTTCCAGGTTTCACCTCCCACCATCCGACGATTGCCGATCGTCCGGGCATAGATGCGGTTCATGACCCAGATCATCGCGAGCGTCGGTCCGCTTACCGCGGCGCCCAGCGCGAGCGCTTGCTCCATAAGCGAGCTGTTAAGCACATACAGGCCTGCCGATCCCACGAGTCCGAGCAGGAACACCGGTATCGCGAGCGCGGGCAAAAATGCGGCGACCAAAAGCGTAATGATCGCGATGGCTCCAAGCGCTACAACGGCGCGAACAGGCTTCTCCCACGAGGCGTTGACGGACTCGAACGGCTGCGCTATCCCATGGGGGAAACCAGCTTCCTCAAGTTGTGCGATAACGCCGTCCTCGCCGCCCATTACCATCGCCAGCTTGTCCGCGGAATGGTTCAGCTTGCCGGTATCCATGCTGGATTGCAGCATCGTGTTCAAGAAGAACATGCGGATATTGCGATCCTTGGCTGCCAGGAGAAAGCGGTCGGCAATGCCTTCGCGTGTCATCTCGATACTGTCTTCAGGCGATAAGGAATACACCCTCACCACATTATAATCTGTCAAATAAGCAAGTTTATGAATGCCTTGCTGCGGCTTTTTGAGATTCTCGATCGCCGTCAGCCCGATTCCGTAATCATTAAGCAGCGTGCCGAAGCTATCCAGGCTGCCCAAAGCGCCTTGATCGCTTGCGCCCTTGGACTTCTCGCCGTCGAACAGCAGTCTTGTCACGCCATAATCTTTGAGCATGGCAAGTTGCGCGCTGGTACGCTCTGCATCATAAGGGACCACTCTGTCCGAGAATCTCGCGAGAATGTGGAATCCCTTTTCGCGGAGCTTCTCCAGCGACATCGGGTCGAAGTCCATCGTCTTGAGATGAACGGCGGTCAGAGCTTGCTCCACCACCATGCCCTTCCGATCGCCGAAGGACCAGTCGCGGTAAGTGACGCCCGAGCGGTCAAGCGCCTCGCGCACGACCTTGCCCACCTTCTCTTCCTCTTCCTCGCCCGCGAACAGGATATACGTATAATTGACGCGTTCGCTAGGCAGCTTGCCCTGCAGAAGCGCGGCGTCCTTCTCGTTGTAATACGTCAGCCTTCCTGCCTGGCTAAGCTCCTTCAGAGTGCTTTCGTAGACGGCCATCGTATTGACGCCCGCTTCCTTCAGCAATCCCAGTTGCTCGTCCAGAAACTCCCGTGGGTTCGCCTGATGTTCAGCCACCTCGATCAGATCCCTGTAATCGAATGCGTACTCCACCGTATTGGCGGAGTCCTCCATCGTCATCCTTTGAAGGCCCAGCGGCAATGCCGCCACGATTCCGATCAGCGTAATGACCCATAACCCTATTTTCGCTTGCCTATTCCATCGCTGCCATAACATACGCACGTAAATCCTCCGTTCCACCTCTAAGCTTGCTTATCGATTACTGAACGCCGTCGACGCGGGACATAACGGCTTCCTTCAACGTTTGCAGAGCGGACTTCGCCGACTCCGGGGAATCCTGCTTCACCGCAAAATAAACCTTGATCTTCGGCTCCGTGCCCGACGGCCGCAGGCAGAACCAGGAACCGTCCGCGCGACGGTACTTGAGCACGTTCTCCGGACGAAGTCCGTCCAGGCCCTTGCTGTAGTCCAGCACTTCCGTCACCTTGACGCCGCCAATCTCCGCGGGCGGGTTCGAACGCCAGTCGTTCATGATGGCGCCGATCTGCGCCACGCCGTCGATGCCCTTGAGCGTGCGGGATTCCAGCCCTTCCAGATAGCTGCCGTACTCCGCGTACAGCTCCAGCAGCACGTCATACAGCGTCTTGCCCTGGCTGCTGTAGTAAGCCGCCGCTTCGCAGATGAGAAGCGAGGCGACGATCGCGTCCTTGTCTCTGGCATAGGTGCCGCTCAGATAGCCGTAGCTCTCTTCGTAGCCGAACAGGAAGGAACGCTCCCCTGTTTGTTCGTAACTTGTCATTTTCTCGCCGATATATTTGAAGCCGGTCAGCGTATTTTCTACTTCCACGCCAAATGATTTCGCGATGTCCGCGCCCATCTCGCTGGTTACGATCGTCTTGACGACGACGCCGTTATCCGGCAGCAGGCCGCGTTCTTTAAGCAAACTCAGCTTGTAATAAACCATGATGGCGCCGGATTGGTTGCCCGACAGCACCACGTATTCGCCTTCGTTGTTTTTCACGACCGCGCCCATGCGGTCCGCGTCCGGATCCGTGCCGATGATGATATCCGCGCCGACCTTCTTCGCCAGCTCGATCGCAAGCGTAAACGCTTCTCGTTCTTCGGGATTCGGCGATTTCACCGTGCTGAAATTGCCGTCCGGCTGCTCCTGCTCGGGCACGATATGTACATTGCGGAAACCTGCGCCCTTCAGCGCCTCGCGAACCGGCACATTGCCGGTACCGTGCAGCGGCGTGAATACGATGCTGAACTTTTCTCCCAGCTCCCCTTGCAGCAATTCCCGGTTCAGACTCTCTCCGACGACCGTCTCTACGTATTCGCGATCCGCCTTCTCGTCCAGCCAAACCAGCAGTCCTTGCGCCTCGGCCTCTTCGCGCGAAATCCGCTTCACATCGCCCAAGCTATCGATCCGCGCAATAGCCGCGATGACTTGCTCCGCATCCTCCGGGATCAATTGGCAGCCATCCGCCCCGTAAGCCTTGTAGCCGTTATATTCCGGCGGGTTATGGCTTGCCGTCACGACGATGCCTCCGCTCGCACTCAGCGCTCTTACCGCATAGGACAGCTGCGGCGTCGAACGGAGCGAACGGAACAGGTACGTTTTGATGCCGTTGCCCGCCAGCACCAGCGCGGCGTCCAGCGAAAATTCCGGCGACATGCGGCGGGAGTCGTGAGCAATCACTACGGATGGCGACTCGCCTTGCGACAACAGCCAGTTCGCGAACCCTTGCGTCGCTTTGCCCACGGTATACACGTTCATCCGGTTCGTGCCGGCGCCGATTACGCCGCGCAGACCTCCCGTGCCGAACTCCAGGTTGCGGTAAAAGCGATCCGCGATTTCGTTTTCTTGGCTCGAGATGCCGGCCAGCTCTTCTTTGGTCGCGGCATCGATCAATGGATCGCCCAACCAGCTTTCATATTGCAATTGAATCTGTTCTTTGTTTATCATAAGGATTCCCTCCGCCACTTATCGAAATTTGGTTTTATCTAGGCCCGCTCCGACAGCGCAAACATCAATTCGCCCTCTGCAACGATCTTATCTCCAACCTTCGCTGTAGCTTGTCCCTTGCCGATCGGTCCTTTGAGGCGCGTAATCTGCACCTCCAGCGTGAGCGTATCGCCCGGCTTCACTTGATCGCGGAACCGGAAGCCGTCAATGCCCGCGAAGAAGCCCAGCTTGCCCTTGTTCGCTTCCACCATGAGCATAGCTACAGTGCCGACTTGCGCCAGCGCCTCGACGATCAATACGCCTGGCATAACGGGATAACCCGGGAAGTGGCCGACAAAATGCGGCTCGTTCATCGTTACATTTTTGATGCCGACGGCTCTGACGCCCGGCTCCACCTCCAAGATGCGGTCGATTAGCAGGAAAGGCGGGCGATGCGGTATAATCTCCTGGATTTGGCTGATATCTAACATTTAATAAGCTCCTCTCATGTCCGTGTCCGTATAAAACATGTCCTAGTCAGAAACACTAAGGTTATCCTGCGCAAAACTGCAGTTTGCGAAGGTTAAGATAAGGAGGCTTGGCGAAGAACCCGAAGCGTTCGTCGCCCGGCCTCTTTCTGTCCTGTGCGATGATGATGATGCTATAGCGTTACATGTGAGGGGTCTTGGGCTGAGGCGGGTTCAATGTCCGGTACGAGGCCGCATAGACGAACGTGGTCACGAACGAAAAAGCGATCACAATCCATAAGTATGTCGAAGCAAACGACGCCTCGAAGAAGATGAACATGATGGCCGCATAGAACATGACCGTTGTCAGCTTCCCCATCCAATTGGCCGGCACGTTTTTCTTTTTGCGGAAGTGGGCGATAAGCCCTGCGGCTATCATTCCCAAATCGCGCAAAAACATCGCACCTGCCGCCCACCAGGAAATATGCCCCGAAACGAGCAGCGACACGATCACCGTGAACAGCATCAGCTTGTCGGCCAGCGGGTCCAGCATCTCCCCTGCGGGAGTCACCTGGCCGTACCTTCTGGCGATATGACCATCCAGCACATCCGTCACGCCGGCGGCGACCACGACAAGAAACGCGGGAATCATGTGTCCGCTGACGAATATTCCGATATAGACGGGAATGAGGACGAAACGCAGCGACGTCAACAAATTCGGCAGATTCAACACATCACGCTCCCCGGCGATTGTCCGTACATGGTCTACCTTGGTTCCCAACTATTATAAACTACCTCCTCGAAAATGAAAACAAATCCATATCGACCTCAGTCCCGGGACCGATTGCCTAAAAATTCCCTCCATGATAAAATACTGACTTAGCGTTCAGTATGATGTAGTCGGCCCCAACTTTCCTACTTAGAAAGAAGGTGAAATTTGAACAAAAAACAACTCCAAAGCGAAGAAACCAAACATCGAATCGTCGAAGTCGCAAGCGAGTTATTCGCAAAAAAGGGGTACAACGCCGCCTCCATCGTGGAGATGGCTGCAGCCGCCCAATGCAGCAAAGCCAACATTTATTATCACTTTAAGAGCAAAGAAGGGCTTTTCCTACATATTGCCGAGCTGCTCGAGACAGAATGGTATCGCAATTGGGAGGTTCATAAGACCAGTTACGACACTGTGACCGATCAACTGTTCGGAGTGATTGAATTCTCCACCAAGCAGGGGCTCGCTCATCCGCTCTATATGGCTGCGTGTGAGTTTATTGAAGGCCACGCCGAGGAATCCAGCATGGTCAGAAAGCTGCTCGCGGCCAAGATCGAGAAGAATCGGCTTTTCTACGAGGGCCTTATGACGGAAGGCATTGTCAACGGAGAGTTCAAGCCGGGCAACGCCAGGCAATACGGCATTATATTAGAAGGCATGGTGCGGGGCATCAACGAAACGGCCGGCAGCATGAATCCAATGGAAACATTGGAGCTTTACAAAGCGGCTCTTCATGTTCTGCTGCATGGAATTGTACGGGAACAATAGGGCTACACTACAAGACAAAATGATTTATTTTTTTATGGATACGGAGGGTACCTTTCATGCAAAGCGCAGCATCCGCGCAAGGACCCGGATCGATCGATCTGGGCAATATCAAACGACTGCCGATACTGATCTCTCTCATCATCGGCGCATTTTTCTCCATCCTTAATGAAACGTTGCTGAACATCGCATTTGTTGATCTTCAGAAGGAATTCAACGTCGCCTATACAACGATCCAATGGCTGTCGACCAGCTACATGCTTGTCGTTGCGGTGCTTATTCCGGCATCGGCCCTGCTCGTGCAGTGGTTTACGACGAGACAGATGTTCCTCGGCGCCATGATTTTGTTCTCCATCGGAACGCTTGTGTGCGCCATTGCGCCGCAGTTCTCCTTCCTGCTCGTTGGACGCATCATCCAGGCATTCGGCACAGGCCTCATGCTGCCGGTTATGATGAATACGATTTTGGTTCTGTACCCGCCCGAGAAGCGAGGAGCCGCCATGGGCAGTATCGGTCTCGTCATCATGTTCGCGCCTGCGATCGGACCAACTCTCTCCGGTCTGATTCTGGAATCCATGAACTGGAGATGGTTGTTCTATCTCGTACTGCCGTTCGCGATCTTCGCGGTCATATTTGCGTTCATCTTCCTCAAAAACGTTACCGATGTAACCAAACCGCGGGTTGATATCCTCTCCATCCTGTTGTCCACGATCGCGTTCGGCGGCATCGTCTATGGCTTCAGCAGCCTTGGCGAAGTGGAGAACGGCTGGTCGAATCCACGCGTATACGCGTTCGTCGCTGCTGGAACCGTAGCGCTTGCCTTATTTATCTGGCGTCAGCTCACTTCCAAGACGCCGATCCTGGACCTTCGGGCGTTTAAAGCTCCGATGTTCTCCTTTGCCACCGTGCAGGTAATCATCGTTATGATGTCGCTGTTCTCCACACTGATGCTGCTTCCGATTCTGATGCAGCAAGGTATGGGCATGACCGCATTCGCAGCAGGTCTCGTACTGTTGCCGGGCGGCATTCTGAACGGTTTTCTGTCTCCTGTTACAGGCAAGCTGTTCGATAAGTTCGGCCCGAGAGCGCTGGTTATTCCAGGCTGCGCGATTCTCGTGCTGGTCATGTGGTTTTTTACGCGCATCACGCTCGACACCGCAACATCGACGATCGTTCTGCTTCACTGCACCATGAGCATAGCGATGTCCATGATCATGATGCCGGCTCAGACTAATGGTCTGAACCAATTGACTCGCCAGTATTACCCGCATGGTACGGCTATCATGAACACCCTCCAGCAAGTTGCCGGTGCACTTGGCATCGCGTTCTTCATCAGCGTAATGTCGTCTGGAACCAAGGATTATGCACTTACGGCGGCTGATCCGACTGATCCTGCGCTTGGAGCCCTCGCTTTGAATGCAGGTATCCACGACGCTTTCCGGCTGGGCATGATCTTCGCGATCGTCGCTCTTGTATTGTCTTTCTTCATTAGAAGATCCGTGTCTCCTAAAGAAGAGGGAGCCGCTGAGCAACGCGTGAGTGCAGCGCATTAATGGGGCAACGGGGACAGCAGGGCAGCAGGGAGTCTTGCAAGTTCCTTGCTTCCTTGCTCCTTGTTCCTTGAGCTAATTGACATGATAAAGAGCCTCTCCTGATGGAGGGGCTTTTGTTATGGCTCGATTGTGTATGATTTTTCATACTCGTGTGCCCCGAATCCACCATTCCAGCTCGATTGTGTATGATTTTTCATACTCGTGTGCTCCGATTCCACCATTCCGGCTCGATTGTGTATGATTTTTCATACTCGTTTGCCCCGAATCCACCATTCCAGCTCGATTGTGTATGATTTTTCATACTCGTGTGCCCCAAATCCACCATTTCAGCTCAATTGTGTATGATTTTTCATACTTGTTTGCCCCGAATCCACCATTCCAACTCGATTGTGTATGATTTTTCATACTCGCGTGTCACGAGCGAAACGGATTTTTCCAAATAACGTCTCTCCTAAACAACAAAAAAGCCCCCCGTCTCCAGGAGGACTCGCGCGTCAGGCCATGGGCCTGGAATGAATATAGCCAATCAAGACTCTGCAAAAACGAGGTCGTACAAGTGCTGCCAAGTCGACCATTTGAACACTTCATCCTTGGGAGCGTCGCCGAGGAACACATATCCGGCATACAAGCCGACGATGAGCATCACAATCATGACGACGGGGACGATACTCTTGCGGAACAACCAGAAAGACACGACTGCCCATCTCGGGTATTCGCGTTCCTCTTCTGCTTCCTCATCCCACTCCGGTTCGTTCACCGGATCTTCCGCTTCCGGCTTCGCGGGCTCCTCCGACTTCTTCTTGCCGAAGATCAGCTTCGCCTTCTTAGCAGGGACTTCCTTCTCTTGATCATTCGCTGTGCTCGAGTTCGACGAAGATCCGCCATGCCGTTCCATACGGGACAATCCGCTGCTCCTCATAGGAGTCCTCAGCTCGGCCGTTGCTCCGCCTGCTCTGACTCCGCCCGGGGCTGGTCTGTCTTCCAATTCGATACGGCTCGAATCTCTTCGTTCGTCAGCCATACGATCACCTTCATTCCATCCTACGCGCGCATCGTGTTCGCAATACCCATCATCGTATCGCTGGACGATAACGCTCTTGCTGCCAATTGATAAGCGCGCTGGACATTGATTAGCTCTGTCATCTCGTCGGTAAGCTGTACATTAGACTGCTCTAAGTAGCCTTGACGCAGAGCGATCCGATTATCCATCGTCGGCACAATCTCCTGCACGACGTCGTCGACATTAATGCCGAACGCAATCGTGAACAAATTGTCCGCCACCGGCGTAAGCGCCGCAGGGCGGGAAGCTTGCAGCAGCTTGATGCTGCCGAGCTCAATCGTATTCTCGGAGGATACGCCGCGAACCGTGCCATCGGCATCCACGCGCAGCGTGTACCCTGCCGGCAGCACAACGTTGCCCTCCACGAATCCGCCGTTGCCGTCAGGCACGTTCGCCACAACCGGATAACCGTCTTCCGTTGCCAAAATCGTATCACCGTTTGCCCGCATCGTCAACTGGAACGCTCCGTTGCGCGTGTAAGCGCGCGTCCCCGCTCCATCCACCTGGACCTCGAACAAGGCATTGCCTTCGATGGCGAGATCCGAAACATTGTCCGTCGACTTAAGCGGACCTTGGGTCAGATTGGGCTGAATCATCGTCACCCGCGCGCCCCAGCCTTGATTGAGATCCAACGGCGTCAGCCGTCCCGGTCGTTCGAATGAACCCGGCTGCGTCTTCATGTTCGTCAGCAGATCCTCGAAGGACGCTTCTTTCTTCTTGTAGCCGACCGTATTGACGTTGGCAATATTATCCGATAACAGATCCAGCTTCTGCTGGAGGGCGTTCATCGACACCATGGCGTTAATCATCGAAGCGTTCATGCCGCGTAATTCCCCCTTGTTCCCTTAGTCATTAAACGCGGCCAATCTCGTTCGCCGCCTTCTGCAAGCTCTGATCGTAGAATTGGATGACCTTCTGGTTCGCTTCGTATGCGCGCAGCGCCGCCATAAGATCCACCGAGGCTTGCGCCGCATCGACGTTGGAGCGCTCTATGAAGCCTTGTCTGACTTCGATACGCTCATCTGCTGCAATCGCCTGCACTTCTCCCTCGCCGTTCTTGAAGCGGAAGTTGCCATTGCCTTCGCGCACGAGATCATTCGGATTTTCGATCCGGGAGATGAGCAGCTGCGCGCCGACATCGTTGCCATTCTCGTCGATAAAGCGTTGATCCGCCGTAAGCACCAGGTTGTCGAGCCCTACGCCTTGCGGCAGCGTAATCGGCTGCCCGTTCGTGCCAAGCACGAATGAACCATCGCCTGTCATCAGGAAGCCGTCACCCGTTAACGTAAATTTGCCGCCGCGCGTGTAACGGATCTCGCCAGACGGATCCTGCACCGTAAAGAATGCCTGAGGCTGAAAGACTACCTCGCCGTCAGCCGATACCCTCTTGCCGGATGCGTCGAAAGTAAGGCCATCCACTTCGATGTCCGAGATCAACGCGAAGTCGGAGGATTGATTCGTCTGCGTCAAGTCGCCTTGCAGATGAATGGACAAGCTCTCCTCGGCGAACACCCCGCTCGTCCATCGGCCGATCTCCGTCCGCTCTGCGCCTTGCACTCCCGTCATGGACAGAAGCATCTCCGGGAATGAACGCGTCACGGCGTTCGTCTGTTTGTATCCCGGCGTATTGATATTGGATATATTATTCGTAACCGTATCATGTCGGCGTTGCTGCGCAATCATGCCGGACGCTGCCGTATATAGACCTCTTAGCACGGTACTCCTCCTAAGTTCTGTCCTAAGTTCTGCTCAATGTGATGACTCTTCTATATTTATCGGTCCGGAATCAAGACCGCTTAATAGCTGAACATGAGACCAGAGACTTATATTCCGCCTCGGCGCGCCCCCCTAAGGCGCCCTACCTGCGGGAATCCGCCGCTTCTGCCAAGCTTGTCCGCCCTTGCTCCGCCATGCCGCCCCTATGCCTGGGTCCCCATCCAAAGCTCCTATGCCGCAGGGCTTACTTCTTGAGCCTGTCCAAGTGATCGAGCAGAATGCCCGTCCCTTTTACGACGCAGTGCATAGGATTTTCCGCGATGAGCACCGGCACCTTAAGCTCGTCCGCCAGCAGCGCGTCCATGCCCCCCAGCAGCGCTCCGCCGCCGGTCAGAATCACGCCTCTGTCGATGATATCCGCCGACAGCTCCGGCGGCGTCTGCTCCAGCACGTATTTGGCTGCGGCTACGATCGACATAACAGAATCCCACAACGCCTCTCTCACTTCGTGAGAGCGAATCGTTACGGTCAGCGGCAAGCCGGACACCATATCCCGGCCCCGAATATCGATCTCTTCGTTCCGATTCTCCGCATAGACAGTGCCGATCTTGATCTTGATATCCTCGCTGGTCCGTTCCCCGATCAAAAGCTTGTACTTATTTTTGATGTACTTCATGATGGCATCGTCGAACTTGTCGCCCGCCACCTTTATGGAAGATGCCGTTACAATGTCGCCCATAGACAGCACCGCTATATCCGTTGTGCCTCCGCCGATGTCCACAACCATGTTGCCGCTAGGCTGGAAGATGTCCATGCCGGCCCCGATAGCCGCGGCCTTCGGTTCTTCCTCCAGGTAAACTTCCTTCGCGCCGCTTCTCTCCGCCGCTTCCCGTATCGCCTTCTGTTCGACGGACGTAATGTTTGTCGGCGCGCAGATCAGAATGCGGGGACGGCTAAACCACTTGCGGCCATCCACCCGGTCAATAAACGCTTTCAACATAATTTCCGTAATCTCAAAGTCGGCGATGACGCCGTCCCGCAGCGGACGGATCGCCACAATGTTGCCCGGCGTACGTCCAACCATACGGTGCGCGTCCTCGCCGACCGCGAGCACTCGCTTCGAATCGCTTTCGATCGCAACGACCGAAGGCTCGTCAAGCACAATACCTCTACCCTTTACATGAATGGATACATTAGCCGTCCCCAGATCAATCCCGATATCCTTGCTTAGCATAAGGCGTAAGTCCCCCAACTAATAAATTGTACGTAGGCGTTCCATTTGGCCTTCCAACATCCGTGGAAAAACCCCTAACGTACATTATTCGTCAAAAAAGACCAAAATCCTCTCTTCGCCAAGCAATTTTTGATGAATATTCGGGTAATGTCAGACCTTGCCCGCAGCGAGCACTTCGCGCTTCTTGGAGCTGGTTTTCTTGTACTTGATCTTGGTCGCTTCGCCTCCTCTAAGATGCCGGATCGACTTGTGGTACTCGAGAATGTGCTTTACCTGGTCGGCCAGGTCCGGGTTAATCTCCGGCAACCGCTCGGTCAAATCCTTATGCACCGTGCTCTTGGACACGCCGAATTCTTTGGCGATCGTCCGCACCGTATGCTTCGTTTCCACGATGCAGCGGCCTATTTTAATGGTTCGCTCTTTGATGTAATCGTGCACGTTCCCGCCTCCCTACTCGAGATAGTTTGGTACATTATATGAGTGGAGTGGGTATATATTCGTTGTGGCCAAGCGTGACAAGCCCGGAAAGTGAATATTTTTGCAAAAAAAGAAGCAGGCCAGGGAAAAATCCCTTGCCTGCCAGCGGTTTCGGACGACTTTCGTCCTAGTGCGAAATTACTTGACGATAAAATCCGCCGGGTTGACCGGCGATCCGTTGAGACGCGTCTCGAAGTGGAGATGCACGTCGAGGTCGCTCTCAAGCTCGCTGCGGCCCGCCTTGGCGATGATCGTGTTTTGCTCAACGTCGTCACCCTCAGCCACTTGAACGTCCGAGAGGCTCTGATACACCGTCACCAGACCGTTGCCATGGCTAATCTCCACGATAGTGCCGTTCGTCGGATGCTGCTTCACCAAAGTTACTTTGCCGGACAGCGCCGCCAGAACATCGAATGGCGTACCGTTGGGATCAACAAAGTCGATGCCCGTATGAGCCGTAAAGGAATTGCCGACCTGGATCAGCGCCGCTTCCTTCTCGGCCTCGCTTGCGTCCGCATCATAATACAGCGTTTCCTTCTGCAGCGCATTGTAATCGGCTACCGGCCATGCCATCTTCTCGTCGTCCGTGATCACGCCCACGACATCCTCGCCCTTGCCTGTCTCTTCGTTCCCTTGTGCTTCTTCAGCGGCGTTGTCCGGACCCATTGTCGCTTGGTCCGTCTCCCCCGACCCCTGATAGATCCACATGAGAGTAACGATAATTGCTGCCGCAGCCATGAAGATCGCTGGAGAAACCCATCGCTTTGCGAATAGCTTCTTCAGTCCGCTGCTAGAGTTTGCGGCAGACGCGCCTCCCAGACTATTTTTGGGAGTTTCTTGCTTGTTTTTGTTTTGGTTTTGTTCATTCATTAGCTATCACCTCACTAGCCATTGTTGCCAGATCTGCTAGGTTTATACGTGAGGCATAGCATTTTTTAAGAGTTTATCCTAGGGCGTGTCTGAATACTCCGAGGGGAGCAGATTTTGCCGAATTTTCGTTCCATGCAAGGAACTTTTGTGAAGGCGTACCGGGGGTACGTCAAGCAAAAGTGACGAAGCAGGGGGCGGAAAGGCGGTGAAAGATGCCCCTGAGCGGGTTTTCAGACACGACCTAATCGTACATGTTCAAGAAGTACGGCTTTCGGCGCAATAGAGTATCCTTCGAGTATCACTTCGTGATCGATAGGAACTTTTGCGGCCTCTTATGGTAGATTCGAGGCTTGTTCGACCTTGGTCCCCGAGTAGTAATGAAGTAGAATATCCACGGCCGTACGGCCTTCCTTGGCCATCCCGTTCGCTCCCCACTGGCTCATGCCGACTCCGTGCCCGAAGCCGTAGGTTGTAAACGTAATGCCCTCCTTGCCAATCTTCCAACTGAATTGCGAGGATGCGAGTCCCAACCGCTCTCTCACTTCTCTTCCGGTAAAGGGCGTCCCGTTGACGGATATAGACTTGATTCGATTGCCCTCCGTTTTGTCGACCAGTTTAATAGAGGGCTTGCCCTTCGCCTTCTTTCCTTTCATTCCCATCAGCTTATAGAATCGCGAGAGCTCGAATGTCTCCTCTTGCTCGTATCGGGGCGAGATCGACTTGTCCCATGGGCTGTCGACGCTGCGCAAGTAAGGGAGCGACATCGTCCAATACTCCTCGGAATTTTCCGTGTATCCGTTGCTGGTCGAGAAAAAGGCTGCCTGAATCGGTTCTCCCTCGTAGGTGACAACGAGTCCTTCCGTCTCGCGGACGGCCTGGGCAAGCTTCGCCAGATTTTCCGCCTCCGCATCTCCCTCCCAACGCCTGCCGAGCTCCTTCTTCGACACGTAGACTTGATGCTCCACCGTATCCGAGACATCCGCTCCCCGGCTCGCCAGCTCATTGTCGCCCGAGGCCAGTCTGCGAACGATATAGGTTCTTGCCGCGATTGCTTGCGCCTTCAGCGCCTCCAGCTCGAAGTCGATCGGCATCTCCCCCGCCAGCACGCCCATTACGTAGGTTTCGATCGGCACCTTCTCTACCGTGCCTGTCCCGGTCAGATAGACTCGGACGGTTACTCCCTCAAGCGCGCCCTTAACGGCAGGCTCGGCTTGCGTCCCGGACTTGTCCTCCGCGGTTACGTCTCCCGGAGCTTGCTGCGATGTTGCCGGCGGCATCGCATCGCTTTCTGCTCCTTTAGGCTCAATACCCGGCGTACCGGCTTCATTATCAGTTGGCCGCTTGTCCCCATCCTCCGACTCGACGACAGGCAAAGCACCAGCGTGAGTGCCCGGCTTGTCAACTGTTTTCGAGTCCACCGCATCTTCCAGTATGCTGCCAGATTCCTCGATTGCTTGTCCTTGATCACCGTCTGTAGCCCGGATCGCAAAGGGAATGGACGCCGTGTACACATCCTTCGCGAGCCCATTGTCCGCTTCCGTCAGAAACCATCGCATACCGAATACGACACAGCCCAGCGCAATTCCTACCCCGAAGACAGACCACCATTGCTTATTGCCCGGAATATAGATTGCCTTCGACCTGCCAAACCATCTTGTTGCTCTTATGCTACCCTACGCTCCTTCCCTGACAGGCTGCGCAGCCCTCTTTCATTCAGCACGGTTGAGAGGGATTCTCTTAACCGCCTCTTAACCGCCTGTACTACATTCTATGAGCCCGATTGGTAGGGTAGAAGAACAAAATCATGTTCGGCAGCGGCTGGAGTCAATGAAGTAAATCTCTCTAGAGCCAAACCAAACAGGCAACGATCGTCGCCGGAAGGGCGGATTATTGCCTGTTTGTTGGAAAAACTAGCTATGGAATGGCGAATTATTCCTTACCCCATCAAATCATCGCCGCAGGAGCGTTAATCGTGCCTCAGCGCGTCTACCGGCTTCAGGCCGGCGGCTTTGTAAGCCGGGAAGAGACCGAAGACGATGCCGACGCAGGCCGAGAAGAGGAATGCGTACAGCGCCATATCCGAGGAGACGGCCGTCGGCGAATCCATCGCCGTCTCGATGACGAATGAAGCCGCGTATCCGAGCGCTACGCCCAGCGCGCCTCCGAGCGTGCTGATCGACATCGCCTCGATCAGGAATTGCAGCATCACGTCGCGCCGCTTGGCGCCAAGAGACTTGCGGATGCCGATCTCCCTTGTCCGCTCCGTCACGGAGACGAGCATAATATTCATAATGCCGATGCCTCCGACCATCAGAGAGATGGCCGCAACGCCGACCAGCATGGTGTTCATCGTCTCGTTAACGGCATTGAGCGTGTCCATTGCATCCTGCTGATTGAAGACGCGATAACTGTTCGAATCGCCGCGGAACAACCCCGTCAGCTCGGTCTCCAGCCTCGACGTCACGGCGTCCATGACATCCATCTCCGTTGTCTGAATATACACCGTCCGCACGCCGTCGCTATTGAAGATACGCTGGGCAACCGACAGCGGGATGAGCAGCTTCTCGTCGTTGGAGCCGGCTAGCGAGCTTCCCTTAGGCTCTAGCAAGCCGACGATCGTAAAGCGCATGCCGTTGACAAGTACGACCTTGCCCAGCGGATCGTCGCCGCCGAACAACTCGTCTGACGTCGTAACGCCAATCAGCGCGACCCGCGTCTTGTTGCGCTCGTCCATCGCCGTAATATACCGGCCGCTCTGCACGCTGAAGTCCTGCACAAGCTCGTACTCCGTCGTAATGCCGTCGACGGTGACGTTTGTACTCGTCTTGTCGTACTTCACCGACGCCGAAGAGCTGACGACCGGCGATACGCCGGCTATGCCTTCGATGTTGGCAAGCTCGAGCGCCTCGTCCTTCGTTAATGTCGTGTCCGTGCCGCGACCGGTAATCGTTACCGAGAGCATGTTGGTTCCGAGAGAGGATACTTGCTCCTCGACCTGACGGGAGGAGCCTTCGCCCATGGCGACCAGCGCGATGACCGTAGCCACCCCGATCAGGATGCCCAGCATGGACAGAACGGTTCTAAGCTTGTTGGACAGGATGCTGGAGAAGGCCATTCGGAAGCCTTGGGACAACTTCATGCTCCATCCTCCTCTCCTGCTCGGTCATACAGCCGTCTCTCATAGCGACGATGCGCGAAGCACGGCGGGCTACTTCCTGGTCATGCGTAATGAGCACGATCGTATGGCCCTCCGCATTGAGCTGCTCAATGAGCGCGAGCACCTCTTGACCGGTCTTTGTATCCAGAGCGCCCGTCGGCTCGTCGGCCAGCAGCATCGGCGGATGCCCGGCGAGCGCGCGAGCGATGGCGACCCGTTGCTGCTGACCGCCGGACAGCTCGCTTGGCTTGTGGAACATTCGCTCCGACAAGCCGACCTGCGCGAGCGCGCGGGTGGAGCGCTCGCGCCGCTCCTTCGAAGACATGCCCCGGTAGACGAGCGGCAGCTCCACGTTCTCGATCGCGGACAGCTTCGGAAGCAGGTGGAACGATTGGAAGATAAAGCCGATCTTGCGGTTGCGAATATTGGCCAGCTTGTTGTCGCTCAGCCCCTTCACCTCTATGCCGTCCAGCTTGTAGCTTCCTTCGCTCGGCGCGTCCAGGCAACCGATAACGTTCATAAGCGTGGACTTGCCCGAACCCGAGGGCCCCACAATCGCAACAAATTCACCCGGCATAACCTGCAAAGATATTTCGTTTAAGACGCGCACTTTCTCTCTTCCCATTAGGTAGCTCTTCGACAGCTCCCGAATGTCGATAAGAGGCTCCATATTCGCCTGCATCATCGGACACCGCCGCCTTGCGGCATTCCACCGCGCATGCCGCCTGATCCCTGGCCTCCTCCGCCGAAGCCTCCGCCGCCGAAATTGCCAAAGCTGCCGCCCATGCCGCCCGGGAACATCATCTCGGTACCCGCGGACGACGGGGCTGTTCCAACCGTACCCTGCGGCAGCGGGACAAGCACCGTATCGCCCTCGGATAAGCCCGATACGATCTCCACATACGTTTCGTCGCTAAGGCCTACCGTGACTTCTTTCAACTGACCGCCAAGTCCGATTCGCTCCGCCATGGCGCTTATTCGGTCATCGCCTGCCAGGTCGGGCGTCGTCTGTCCCCCGACACCCGGGGCTTGGGCTCCCGGAGCCTGGTCTGGTGCGGACTGACCGTCTGCCTCGCCCGGCGCGGAGGAAGCCAAAGTCGCCTCTTGGGAGCGAGCTTGACCGGACGGCATCGGAACTCCCCCTTCCGCGAAACCTTGACCGGATGATGGCCTTTGTGGAATTTGTCCGTCTGCAGGCATAGCAGGAATAGCACCCATATCCCCTCCAGCCCCGGCAGCCCGCCTCTCTGGCACTGCTTCGCCGTCAGCGCCGCCTTGCACGGCGGATCTACGGCCGCCGCCCGGACCTACCGCGCCTTCAGCCGCTCCTACGCCTGCGGCGCCACTCCAGCTCTCGCCTCCCGGACCTGCCGCTCCTTCTCCCGCTCCTGCTCCTGCGGCGCCGCCCCAGCGCTCGCCGCCCGTACGCTCGCCGCCCGGCATTGCCGGGGGCTGCCCCGTCTCCGGCGAGGAAGCGTCCGAAGCGCCTTCGGCGGGAACGCGGACATAAGTCCGGCCCAACAGCTCCACGACCGCGTCCACAGGGACGACGACTACATTTTCGCGGGAATCGATAATCATATCCGCTTGTCCGGACATGCCGGCAAGAACGCCTTCCACTTCCTTGAGCGCAATGGCAACCTCGTATGCCGCCACGCCGCCCGATACCGAGCCCTCCTTGGCGAGCTCCAGAATCTCGCCTTCGAACGTCTTGTCGGGAAAAGCGGTGAGATGAATTTCCGCGGACTGGCCTACGGTAATCTGAGGCATATCCAGCTCGTCCACCTGAACGTTGAAGGTAAGAGCATTGTAGTCAACGATATCCGCAATGATGGTATTGGCTTGCACTGTATCTCCGACAGCGACCTCGCTGACCGTCACCACTCCGTCAATCGCAGCTGTAACCTCCAGCCGTTCCGCTTGCTGCTCCCTCAGCTCCGCCAGTTCCTTCTCGCCAGCCGCCATCTCCAGCTTCAACACCTCAATATTAAGCTGAATCGATGCCAGTGAGGCTGGATCCGCCTCATCCGCCACAGCCGTTTCCTTATATTGCTTCTCGTACTGCTCCAATTGCAATTGCTGCTTCTTGATGCTAAGCACCTTCTGGTCGATCTGGCCGCTCACATCCTCCTTCTCGAAGACGGCAAGCACCTGCCCGGCAGTCACATGATCTCCCACCTTAAAGCCAAGCTCCTCGATTGTTCCGTTAAGGCCCGCCTTGACCGATTCCTTCGTCTCGGCCGCCACGGAGCCGGAACCGCTCACTTTGAGGACAATATCCCCTCTCGTCGCTCTTGCTGAGACCGACGTCGCCTCGGCCGCGGCGGCCAACGGGCGCTGGGCATCCCAATAATAGTAGCCGCCGGAGCCTGCTGCCGCTACTACCAGCACTACACCGACGCCGATCATCCACTTCTTCATGTCCACTCCACCTTCCGACTATCGATATCAAGAGGGACTATAGCATGGGTTCATGAACGGCATATGAACGTCATTGTCTACTGCCCGAACGCAGCTCCCGGCGAACGGGGGACCAGAAGTGATACGTTGCATCGCACGCATCCTCATTCGTTCCGGTTCACGATTTTCAGCTTCCTTTCATATTCGGTTCAGCTTGGTCTAAGCTTGTTCATATATGCTTGAGGGTACAGAAATTAGTGTAGATCGGGGGACACCGGCATGCCCAAAATCGTTGTCGTCGACGACGATCCCAACATTCGCGAGCTGATCGGATTATTTCTCAAGAGGGACGGCCATCAGGTCGTGGAGGCTGGGGACGGCATTGAAGCGTTGGAGAAGCTGAAGTCCGTAAAGCCCGACCTCGCCATCATCGACATCATGATGCCCCGGATGGATGGCTGGGCGTTATGCTCCGAATTGAGCGGAATCTACGACATTCCGCTGCTGCTGCTGACGGCCAAAGGGGAGACGATACACAAAGTGAAGGGACTTGAGCTGGGAGCGGATGACTACTTGGTCAAGCCATTCGACCCGCCGGAGCTGCAAGCTCGCGTGAAGGCTCTGCTCAGACGATACCGGATTACCGCTTCCCAGAACATCGAGTTGGGCAGCATCAGCATGAACTATGCCGACTTCCGCATCTGCTGCGGCGAGGAAACCTTGTCGCTGCCGCCCAAGGAATTCGAACTGTTATTCAGGCTGGCCAGCTATCCCGGCAAAACCTTCTCTCGGGAGGATCTCATTACCCAGCTATGGGGAGTCGATTACGAGGGCGACGAGAGAACGGTGGACGTCCATATTAAACGGCTCCGCACCCGATTCCCCGAAGGGAGCTTCGGCTTCCGCATCGAGACGGTGAGAGGACTCGGCTATCGTCTGGAGTCTACGGCCGGATGACGCGCAGCCTGTACGTCCGCATTGTCGCTACGTTCCTGCTGGTTGTCGTGCTAAGCATCGCGCTGGCGTTCCTGCTGACGAACCAGTTGTTCAAGGGATCCCGCGGCTCGGTTGCCCAGAACTACGACGATGCCTTCGAGCGGATACGGCAGCTCCATCATGTCGTCGAACCATCCTCGCTGTCCGGGTTCCTCGAAGAAATCGCCGATATCGAGGACATGACTATCCTTGCGGTCAGCTCCAAGGGCGAACGCATTTCGGTTGGCGAGTCTGCGGAGGAACTCCAGCGGCGAGTAAACGGATTTCGGCCGCCAGGCGTTTTGCCCTGGTTGGAAAGACGAGGGGTAGAAGCAACAAACGGAGTATCTGCCAGCGATTCTATTGAGGTCGAAACGAGAGGCAGCTCAACGGGAACAATCGATGAGTCGGCCAGCGCCTCGGATTTCGATAACGAGTACTCAGGCATACGCTCGCAACGGGAAACCGCCGCGGAAGCTGACAGCAGCCGGCCGGCCGATGCCGCGAATAGCGGTGATGCAGCAGATAAAGCCGTGCCTGCCGAGTCATGGACGGGAGAGGGCAGTCCACGCATATGGGGATATCGCTCCGGCTTGCCCCCACGCCAGCCTTCGGTCGGCGAATCCATCGGCCGTCTCGTCACGCTGGACGGCGAGCAGTGGTCGATCTTCCTGCAGCATAATCGATATCCGCGCAACAGCAACTTTATCCTGACGACGGCCACCTTGCTCCTCGCGCTGCTGGCGATCGGTTCCGTGCTTATCTTGTTCGCCGCGCGCTTCCTCGTCCGTCCGATCAAACATATTAACGATGCCGCGCTACGCATGTCTTCGGGCAACTTCGCCGTTCGGCTGCCGGTCAAGCGCCGTGACGAACTTGGCGAGCTCGCGGGCAGTATGAACACAATGGCGAAGGGCTTGTCACGGATCGAGTCGATGCGGCAGGATTTCGTCGCCAATGTCTCGCATGAGATTCAATCGCCTCTAACATCCATTCACGGCTTCGCCGAGGCGCTTCGCGCCGATGACGTGACGATCGAAGAGAAGGAGCGGTATGTCGGAATCATTCAGCAGGAGAGCAGCCGGCTGTCCAAGCTAAGCGACAATCTGCTCAAGCTGTCCTCTCTCGACTCCGAACAGCATCCCTTCCATCCCGCGCCTTACCGATTGGACCGCCAGCTGCGGGAAATTATTTTGGCCGGAGAACCGGCCTGGCAGCGCAAGTCGCTGCGCGTCGAGCTCCAAGCCGAACCGCTCGCCTTAACGGCCGATACCGAGCTAATGAACGGCGTCTGGACCAATCTGCTGGCGAACAGCATCAAGTTTACGCCAAGCGGCGGAGCTATCGTTATAGCCGCGGCCGAAGAGGACGGCGTCATCCTCGTGTCCGTTCGCGACACGGGTCCCGGTATTCCCCTTGAGGAACGAGAGCGGGTATTCGAGCGGTTCTACAAGGCCGATCCGTCCCGCAATCGAAGCATCGGCGGAAGCGGTCTCGGCCTGTCCATCGCGCGCAAGATCGTCGAACTGCACGGCGGCACGATCGGGATCGTCACGGAGCACGGCGGGCCTGATGGGGAGCCGTCCTCCTCGCAGGGAGCTTGCTTTGTCGTGAGGCTGCCCGTACAGAGATGAAGCGGGCGCGAGCCACCTTTATAGCGCCTCTCCTCTGAGACCTCTCGGTTCCGGTAGCCTCGCGTGCGCCTGAAAGTAAAGACGGGTTGTTCTTGCAGCCTGCCTAATGGCTACGGGAACAACCCATGCCGGCATGCGCGGATTGCCTGAAATTCCGACTTACGCATCGTGTATGTTTTTCATACACAAGCCCGCTCTCCAACCTTCCCGAAGCATCGTGTATGATTTTTCATACTCATACGCCCGCTCAACTACCTTTCCGGCACATTGTGTATGATCTTTCATACTCAAATGCCCGCCCACCAACTTTTCCGGCGCATTGTGTATGATTTTTCATACTCATACGCTCACTCACCAACGTTTCAGGCGCATTGTGTATGATATTTCATACTCATACGCCCGCTCACCAACTTTTCAGGCGTATTGTGTATGATTTTTCGTTACTACTTAGGTACCTGGCAAAATCGGAGCTCCGTGAAAAGCTTGGGATAGCGAAGAAAGAACGGAAAGGCGTTGCTTGATCAAAGTGGAGACCACGCCCCGCAGACGGCAAGGACCTTCGCCCCCTGCTCCGTGCGAACATTCTGCTTGACCTTGACCATACGCAAATCGCGTTCGGCCTGGTTGTTGTCAAACGGATGCAAGTAGGAAGAGTTTTTGAAGTGGGAGTCCCGTAGCAAATGAGCCGAACAACAATTTGTCCGCAAAACAAACAGGAGACTCCTTTGACCAGCCCGGAGCCTATTCGCTCCGGGGCTGTAAAGTCGTCTCCCGTTATAAGAATGATGCGCGCAAATGTTACGCCCAGGTCGGCTGCACCTTCAGCACAACCGCTTCCTTGTCGCGCTTGAACGCGACGACCGGTTCACTGGATGCAGCAACCGCTGCAGCCTTCGCTGCTGCGACTTGCGGATTCGGCTGTGCGGACTCGGCATGCTGCTGGATCTGTACCGATGTGCTTGCCAGCACTGGCTCATCTTCCAGCGCGACACGGCGAATGTCTGCGCCGAGCGCAGCCAGCTTGCCCGTAATGTCAACATAACCACGATCCACGTGATGCAATCCGGTTACTTCCGTCTCTCCGTCGGCGCGAAGCGCCGCGCAGATCAGCGCAGCTCCCGCGCGAAGATCCGTGGCCGTCACCTTTGCTCCAGAGAGCGGCACGCCTCCGGTTACGATGGCCGAGCGGCCGTCCACCTTAATGTTTGCATTCATCTTTTGGAACTCTTCGACATGCATGAACCGATTCTCGAAGACCGTCTCCGTGACGACGCTCGTGCCTTCGGACACAAGCAGCAGAGCCATCATCTGGGACTGCATATCTGTCGGGAAGCCCGGATGCGGCAGCGTCTTGACGTCGACGCCCTTAAGCGACTGAGGTCCTTTTACATGAATGCCGTTGTCGCTCTCCACAATCTCGACGCCCATCTCTTGCAGCTTCGAGATGACCGGCATCAAGTGATCGGCGATGGCGCCTTCGACGAACACGTCGCCGCCCGTAATGGCGGACGCGATCATGTAGGTGCCCGCTTCGACGCGATCCGGAATCACATTATGTCTTGCACCCGACAGGCGCTCAACACCCTCGATTCGGATCATGCCGGTGCCTGCGCCGCGCACTTTGCCGCCCATGGCGTTAATATAATTGGCGAGGTCCACGATTTCCGGTTCCTTCGCCGCGTTTTCGATCGTAGTCGTGCCGTTCGCCAGCGCGGCGGCCATCATAATGTTTTCGGTGGCGCCTACGCTTGCCACGTCCAGATAAATCTTGGCGCCCTTTAGGCGATCCTTAACGCTTGCCTCGATAAAGCCATGGCCTAGCGTAATTTCGGCGCCCATCGCCTCGAATCCCTTTAAGTGCTGATCGATCGGACGAGTGCCGATGGCACAGCCGCCGGGAAGCGAGATGCGCACCTTGCCGATGCGGGCCAATAGCGGACCCATAACCAGGAAGGAAGCGCGCATTTTTCGGATGAGCTCGTAAGGAGCTTCGCAAGAATGAATAATCGGTGCGGAGATCCGCATCGTCTCGTTATTATAAGTAAGCTGAGCGCCCAATGAAGCAAGCACGCTCTGGATCGTCATAACGTCGTCGAGGAGGGGCACGTCACAGATGACGCTGTCTCCTTCCGTCGCTAATAATGAGGCAGCAAGAATGGGGAGCACTGCATTTTTGGCGCCGCTGACGCGGACCGTTCCCGATAAGCGCTGGCCTCCGCGGACGATAATTTTGGTCATCTTGTGTCCCTCCGCGAATTGCAATTTCTGTTTCAAATAGCCTTTGAACCTGTCGTTTTTTGGCAGTCCTCGAGCATTCACTAAACTTCATCATAACATCTGGCAACAATAATCGACAAGAACATTTTTTTCCCAAATTATTCTGGAAAGATTCATTTGCCCCGCCGCTCCGCGATTTACATCCTGGGCTGCAATTGCCAATTCGGGAGCGCCTAGAATGGTTATCGACAATTGCCGTCAAGATGTGAAGCTATGTATTACCCATTGTTGACATGTTTCGCGCATGTTATTCGACAAAACCTCGAAGCATGACGCTGTAACCCCAATACTGCAATATAAAGCCGGCAAACAGATGGCCGATCCCGACCGCAAGCACCACCTGCAGCATTCTGGCCTTGGGCCGGCGGGGGTATTGGAAGAAGGTCTCCCACTTTACCTCCTGCAGCAGTATCCAGACGAAGAAAATACTGAGCAGTTCCACTACGATCGAAAATAACCCCGTCATTCCCGTTGCGTTCCATATCTCGGACATCTTGGCCAACCGTCCTCCTCATCCGTCATATCCCCTAAGGGCAGACACGGCATTATACATATCGGTACAGCAACGTCGCGAATGCGGCGCGGCTTGCCGTGTCGTTCGGCTTGAACAGATTCGCTTCCACGCCGCTAAGCTTGCCGTCCTGCTTCATGGCGCTCAGCATGGGAGTGTACCAATCGTACAACGCGACATCGTTGAACGGTCTCGTCGTCTGTATTCTCGGTTTTAAACCCTCGGCGTTGCCGATAATGATAGCCATCTCCGCTCGCGTAATCGGCTCATCCGGCTTGAAGGTTCCGTCCGGATATCCTTTCACCCAGCCTTTGGCGACGGCCTTTGCAATGGAATCTTGGGCCCAGTGCGATCCAACATCCTTGAACATTCCCGTAGACGGCGCCGCAACAATCGGCTTATAGGCTTTGATGATCATCGTCACGGCTTCCGCCCGGGTTACGGAACGGTCCGGCTCGAAGCGGTAAGGCGCTGAGCCGTTTACGATGCCTTTGCCCTTTAAGCTGACGATGGCATCCTTCGCCCAGTGGCCGGATATATCCCGGAAGCCTGCGACAAGCTCATCTATGCTTAGCTTTACACGGTAATAATTGTTCTGAAACACGCGGTCCGCCGTAATTTTGACGTAATAGACCCCTGTCTCCAGAACCTGGTCCTTCGTTTTCAAGCTGCCAGCCGCATCAGTCGTCCCCGATCCTGACAGCTTCATGCGCTTGTCGAAGATCTCCAGCTTCAGCGTGGCGCCTTGCGGCACTCCTGTCACGGTCAGTCCTGTCGCGCTGTCGCTGCTCAGCCGGAATTGGAACCAGTCCGTATCGCCGGACTTATCAATTACTCCTACGTATTCGGTGCCCGACTTCATTAACAAAGCCTCGTATGACTTGTCGTTCGGCTCGTTGGGGTCGACCAGCGCCGGCTGGAAATCCATGGTCAACGAATATGTACCTGCGACTGGACTTGCATCCAGAGAGATCGCATTGTGAACACGAATATAATATTTGCCCGCGGTGACGGATATGACTGGCGTTTGTTCGGAAGCGCCTTCTCCGTGGTCGTCGTAGATGATTAACGTCTGGCCCTCCCGCTGCACGGAGATGCCGGGATCGATCCTAGCGGTATTCGTACTCAGGGACAGCTTGAGCTGGCCGTTCTGCTTGAAATCGACAACGTACCAATCTCTGTCCGCCTGCTTGTGAAAATTGCCGCTCACCGTCTGCGAACGCGGCTGCAGCGCGTAGGCGTCCCCTATACGGTCATTGGGTTCGTAAGCATCCTCGCGAATGGTGAAAGAGGTCGTTAAAGCATACGACAGCGCCTGAGTCTGAGCAGGATTGCTGAATTGCACCTTGATTCGTCCCGACCCTTTATTTACGGCGAATTCAATCGACTTGCCGGCAAGCTTTGTATCTTCCTCGCGCACGAGCTTGCCGCCCTCGTAATAACCGAAGCGGACCGTAGGCGTCGGGCTGCCAGCCGCAACGCGGCCCTCGTACCCGATCATCAGCTTACCGTCATAAGGAATATCGACCATGTACCAATCCTCGTCCTTGGCAGACGACAGCTCGGCGTTCAGATTCGCTCGCAGGGGCAGCGTCGATGCCGTTCCGCTGGAATTGTTCGGCTCGTGCGCATCCTTGGACAACGTGCCAAGAACGGCGCGATCGGCTTGCAGCAGACCGTAGCCCGACGTCGAATCGAAGCCCGCCGGCCCCATGTCTCTCGCCGTCTGACGAAGCAGTTCTCTTACCTGATACGGTTTAAAAGAGGGGTTTCGCTCCATGACTAGCGCCGCAACGGCCGCCGCCTGCGGGGCAGCCATCGACGTGCCCTCTTCCTTCTTGTACCCGCCTCCGACGGCCGTCGTGTACACATGCCACGGCGCCATAATATCCAGCTCGTAGCCGGGATTGGAGCGCGTGTCGGCCGTGCGGTCGGCGCGCGCTCCGCCTACGGCAAGCACGGTCGGATAAGCAGCGGGGTATTTCACCGCCGCCTTGGAGCCCAGGGACACACCGTCGTTGCCCGCGGCTGCGACCAGCAGCACCCCTTGTTTTTCGGCTTGATTGACGATGTCCTCCATATATGGCGACTCGCGGTGCAGGCCGACGGACAGCACAACGATCTTGGCGCCGTTCTTCATGGCATACAAGATAGCCTCGCCCAGATCTTCCTCCGTGCCGTCGCCCCATTGGTCAAGCGCCTTAATTGGCATAAGTTTGGCATTCCACATCACGCCTGCCACGCCAACTCCATTATTGCCCGCTGCGGCAAGCACGCCCGCCACGCTGGTGCCATGACCGTTGTCATCCTCCGGCGGCTTGCCCCGCTCTACGAGATTGACGCCGGTCACCAGATTATCCTTCAGATCGGGATGGTCAAGATCCACGCCGGTATCGACCAGCGCGATCGTAATGCCGGTATTGCCGGTAACCGTCTTCCAAGCCTCGGCGGCGCCAATCAGACCCAGATGCGTCTGCTTCGCCAGCTCCGGATCGTTCGCCTTCACGGCTTGCTGCTTCACAGCGGCCAGTCCCGCCTCCGCCGGAGAGTCTACGGCTGGAGACTGGCTCGGCGCATCGGATGGCAAAGCCGTTGGATCCTCCTGTTCGCTCTGGGCAGCGGATGGCGATGATGCGGGATCAGTCTGCATGTTGTCAGGGTCGGCAGATGGATTGGATGGCGACGTTGCGCGATTGACCGGCTCGCTCTTTGAATCCAACGATCCGGACTTGCTTGACGGAGCAATCTGTACGTCGTCAGTGCCAGCAGATGGATTCGATGGCGATGTTGCGCGATTGAACGGCTCGCTCTTTGAATCCAACGATCCGGACTTGCTTGATGAAGAAACCTGTACGTCGTCAGTGCCGGCAGATGGATTGGATGGCGAGGCTTTGGACACTGCTGCCCGTCCGTACTTCGAATCAAGAGTACCTGCGTCGCCCTCTGTGCCGGCCGCATTGGCGGCCCCGCTGTCTGCCCCGGCGGCGCCGGAGAGAACGTGCACCATACCATTAGGGTGCACGTAAGCGACCCCGGGCTCGCCGCGCAGACGGCGCAGCCAGGTCTCTACGTCCTCGCCGCTGTCGCCGGCGGGACGCACCACTTCCACCGCCGCGTCCGGCTGGCGGCGGAGCACCTCTGTCCCGCGCAGCTCATGCGCCTGCGCGGGGTCGGTCCAGCGGAGCAGCCAGCTCTGCGGCTGCTCCGTAGAGGCTGCGCCTGCCGCATGCGCGGCGGCAGGCGCTTCGCTGCCGGGAGCGAGCGACAGGGCGGGGACTGGGCCGGCGACGGCCAGCCCCCCGAGAGCAACGCTCCCGAGCAGCAGGGCGAGCAGCGCGCGGCGCAAGCCGCCTCGCGCTGCGAGAGCAAGACGATGAGCGCCTCCCGGTGGGGTGAGGCGCTCGAGGCGCGGCTGCGCGTCCGAAAGCGATTGTCTATGCGTGAACCAATTGCGTATTGTAATCATTAATATTCTGCCTTTTTACGTATTTTAGTAGTCATTCGACCCCTCCATACGTAACCCCTTCTTTTAGTAGCACCAAAAAAGGAAACAGCCGAAAAGACCTACATTGCCAACCTGCTGAATCACTCTCCTCCTTTATACCTTCGTACAAGCCTCAAGGTTTCGGTCCGTCGCCACTTATTTTTTTAATTCCGTCGACCGACCTGCATTGCCCCATTTCTCTCGCCCCATGAAAGGTGAATTCCCGTCGGAATCCCTGCCCACACACAGCAGAAAAATCACATTTAGCCACTCTCTTACGCCTCATTCTCACGAGCCCCATCCGCCAATAGTTACTCTCACACTCAGACTGCAACTCACACAAACTCGGTTTAATGCCCCAACTGATCCATCGAAATGGGCGACGGCAGCAACTAGGTCGATGCCATCGACTTAAACCTCGAAATCCTAGCGTCGCGGGGCGGCTAGGTCGACGGCATCGACTTAAACCTCGAAATCCGAACGTCGCGGGGCAGTTAGGTCGGCGGCATCGACTTAAAACTCGAAATCCGAACGTCGCGGAGCAGTTAGGTCGGCCTCATCGACTTAAACCTCGAAATCCGAGCGTTACGGGGCAGTTAGGTCGGCGGCATCGACTTATACCCCAAAATCCGAACGTCGCGGGGCAGTTAGGTCGGCCTCATCGACTTATACCTCAAAATCCGAGCGTCGCGGGACAGTTAGGTCGGCCTCATCGACTTAGACCTCGAAAAACTCCCTCTCTCACCCTGCAACCCGAAAAAATCGCTTACAGCTCCTCCAAACTCCCTCTCGCACCCTGCAATCCGATCCGCAAATTCCAGGGCTACAACGAACATTCCGCGCCCACAACAACAAAGCCCCCGCTTCGCAAAGTCATTATGACATGCATAACGACTCCGCCACGAGGGCCTCCCACCATATTCCCGTTCTATTCCTGTTCTCTTCCGTTTCTCTTCCAGCTTCCGTTTTCCCTTGCTCTTCCTTCTTCCTGTACTCTTCCGTTTCTGTTCCTGTTCTCTTCCGTTTTTCTCTTCCTGCTCTCTTCCCAACCTGCTCAACTCTAGTACTATTCTACGTTCATCAAATCTCCCTGGAACGAAAACACGGCGTCGATCCCCTCCACCAGCAATCCCGGATAAACGCCGAGGATCAGCGTGCCGGCCGCGCAGAACCAGATTACGATGCCGATTGCCGGCGGAATCGATATCCGTTCCTCCGAGCCGCCCCGCATAAACATCTGGCGAATAAAACCAAAGTAGAAGTAATACGAGATTACGCTGCTTAGCACCATCGCCGCCACGATCCAGTAGGCTTTGGCGTTCGCCGCCCCCAACAGGATGAACAGCTTGCCGAAGAAACCTCCCGAAATCGGCAGTCCCGCCAGCGACAGCAGAAAGATAACCATGGCCGCCGCCGTCCACGGAGCCCGATAATACATGCCCGCGAATCCCCTCAGCTCGTCATGGCCGACCGCGCGGCTTACAACCGTCAATACCGCGAAGGCGCCGATCGTCATCAGCAGATAAGCCGCGAGATAGAAGATAAGCTCCGTCACGTTGTTGCTATGTACCATCGTAATGGACAGCCCGATCGGGACGAGCAAGTAACCCGCGTTCGCGACGCCGGACAGCGCCAGCAGCCGCTTCACGTTCAATTGCCGCAGCGCGGCGAGCGTACCTACAAGCATTGCGATTGCTGCAACCAACAGCACCGCGAAGAACATATCGTCGCCGACTCCCTTGCCCGACGCGTCGATCGCGGCGAACAATCCCGTCGAGTACAAAATGCGCAACACGACGGCAAGCGTCGCTCCCTTGGATACCACCGCGAGAAACGCGACAACCGGCGTCGGAGCCCCCTGATAGACGTCCAGCGACCAGGCATGGAACGGCGCGGCGGCGACTTTTACGCCAAAGCCCGCCAGCATCATGCCGAAGCCGACGTAGACGAACGCCTCGTAATTTTCCACCGCCATAGGCAGGGCCTGGCCAATTCCGCCGAGCTGCACCGAGCCGGTGACCCCGTACAAATACGACATGCCGAACAAAATGAACGCCGACGAAATGCTCCCCGTCACGACGTACTTAAACGCCGCTTCCGCGGATCGATCATTCCTGCGACGCATCGCAACCAATACGTAGCTGGTCATGCTCATCAGCTCCAGGCCGATGTACAGCGTCACCAGATTGGCGGAAGAAGCCATCGCCATGGCGCCGATCGCGGCCGGCAGCAGGAGGTAATAATATTCGCCTTTATCCGTAATGGCGTCGTCGCGCGAAGCCGTCCCTAGTCCCAGCAAGACGACGAGCGCCGTGCCGAGCAGGAAGATCAGCTTCATCAAACTCCCGAAGTCGTCGATCCGATAGCTGTCCCCAAGGAGCGAGAGCACCTCCGCATCTCCTGCTCCATCGTTCATTTCGTTCATGCGTAGCCACACAAGCAGAGCAGCGCCCAGCAAACTTGCCAGCGTCAAACCGCCAATCCAGGAGCGGCTTACGCTTCTGGGGAGAAATAAGTCCAGCACGACCAAAGCGATAAAACAGACGCCCAGCAGCAATTCAGGAGCCATGAGCAGCATGTCGGGCCAAGTAAGAGGCAAAAATCCCGTATTGTCCGGCATGACCTAACCCCCTGACCTGGTTGCGAATAATTGATCCATAAACCCTTCGACGCTGACTCCCACCGTATCCGTCAGTACGGCAGGGTAGCAGCCCAGCAGCACAATAAACGCCAGCAGCACGATCATGGGCAGCGCCTCGACGAACCTTGCATCCCTAAGCGCCGCATGCTCCTCCCGCCTCTCGCCGAACGTAATGCCAAGCACGCTTCGCAGCATATAAGCCGCCGTCAAAATAATGCCAAGCACCGCGGCGGCCGTCACCCAGCGCATGGATTCGAACAGACCCAGCAGCGACAGCAGCTCGCCGACGAAGCCGGAGAGCCCCGGCAAACCTAACGAAGCGAGTCCCGCGACTAGCAGCACGCCGCTCATAAACGGCATGGATCTCGCCAAGCCGCCAAGCGCGGGAAGCTCCGTCGTTCCCGTCCGCTCATACAAGCTGCCGACGATCAGAAACAGCAGCGCGGAGATGAAGCCATGTGATACCAGTTGGACAATCGCCCCTTGCAGCCCGATTTCATTAAAAGCCGCAAGTCCCAACAGCACGATGCCCATATGGCTGATCGACGAATAAGCGAGCACCAGCTTAAATTCCGTCTGCCGGAACGCAAGCACGGCGCCGTACAGCAAGTTGATGAGCCCAAGCGTCGCAAGCGCCACCGCCCATTCGCGCGCCTGCTCGGGAAAGAGCAGCAAGCCGAAGCGGATGAAGCCGTACGCCCCCATCTTCAGCAGGATGCCGGAGTGGATCATGACAACGGCCGGAGGAGCTTCCGCATGCACCTTCAGCATCCAGGTATGGAACGGGAATATCGGCAGCTTGATGCCGAAACCGATCAACAGAAGCACGAAAATTGTCCAGGCCATGCCGCCGCTCATCTCGAACGGATTGGTTCCGCCCGCCGCTGCGCCAGGCAGATTCACCCAAGCATTGGGATCGGCCAGATTCCGTAAAATATCGGCATAGCTTCCGCTGTAGATCATCTCCAGGCCGCGGGCCGTTTCCTCCATTCGGAAGCCTGCCGTATTAACGAGCAGGACGAAAGCGATCAGCATGAGCGCGGAACCTATTCCGTTATAGATCAGGAATTGATTCGCCGTCCTCTCCCGGTTGTAATACCCCCAGATGCCGATCAGGAAGTAAGCCGCGACCAGCGTAATTTCGAAAAAGATAAAAAACAGAAACAAATCGCGTGCCATAAACACGCCTAGCATACCCGCTTCCAGCAGCAGGAACCAGGCGTAAAACGCCTTGCGCCGCTTTTTGACGTGAATGGCCGCAAGCGCCGCCATCGCCGTCACGACCGTCGTCAGCAGCAAGAGCGGCAGAGACAAACCGTCGATGCCAAGCGAATAGTCGAAGGAGAAGATGATGTCGGCTTCCTGTGTCCATTCATGATTAACGGGCACTTCCAGCCAGACCGCGTCTTCGCGGTAAGTCGCTCCCCCTTGCTGCTTGTCGAAGTCGGTGTACAACCACAGCGACAACACGATAGGAAGCAGCGTCGCGACGACGGCAACGGCGGTGATGGCGCGATGACGATTCTTGGGGATAAGCAACAGAACAAGCAGTCCGAGCATTGGCAGCAGCAGCAGAATCGACAATACCGGAATGTCGGAGATAATGCTCATGACAACAGCCTCCTTCCGATGATCGCGGCCGCAAGCACGACCATGCCGATGACGGCGGCCAGACTGTAGGTCCCGATGCTGCCGTTCTGCAGCCTTAGAGCCATCTTGCCGGATATGCCGGCTGCCGAGCCCGCCAGCTTAACAAGGCCGCCAATGATGTAGGTGTCGAAGGCGCCCAGCAAGGTGCCGAGAGCTCGAAGCCCTCTTACGAAGACGAACTCGTAAGCCTCGTCTACGTAATATTTGCGCTCCAGCAGCCTTGCGAGCCAAGGCGCGGCTTCCTTGACGACGGCGGGACGAGTTCGGTCTGATCCGTAGAATCGCCACCCTAGATATATGCCTGCTGCCGCCACAGCGATTGAACCTATGATGGCAGCCGGGCTCACATGCGCAACCGCTTCTTCGCCGGACAGCCAGCCGCCAAGCCAGCCGTTCCATGGCGTTTCGACGAAGCCCGCGGCGATAGCCGCGAGCGCAAGCACGACAAGCGGCAAGGTCATCGTGCGAGGCGACTCCTTCGCCCCTCCCGCTCCGCCGGCGCGAACGGTCGGACTTTCCAATCCGCCCTCCGAGCCCGTTTTCGGCTTGCCAAGAAAGACCAACACGAACACTCTCGTCATGTACAAAGCCGTACACAACGCCGCCGCGAGACCGACCGCAAAGAGGAAGAGATTTTGCTCCAGCGCGACCGCCATTATGGCGTCCTTCGACCAGAAGCCCGCCAGCGGAGGAATGCCTGCCAGCGCAAGCGCCCCGACAGCGAAGGTCGCCGTCGTTACGCGCATGCGGGCGTGCAGCCCGCCCATCTCCTGAATGTTCTGCGTATGGACGGCATGGATAACGCTGCCTGCGGCGAGGAACAATAGTGCTTTGAAGAAGGCATGCGTAAAGAGATGGAAGATGCCGCCCGTCCAGGAGCCAAGTCCGATCGCCATAAACATGTAACCAAGCTGGCTGATCGTAGAATAGGCCAATACGCGCTTGAGATCGTTTTGCGCGAGAGCGATCGTTGCGGCGAACAATGCCGTAAAGCCTCCGACGTAAGCGACGACATCGCTCGCGAACAGGGAAGCCTCCAAAATGGGAAACGTACGCGCCAACAGGTAGACGCCGGCGGCCACCATTGTCGCGGCGTGAATAAGCGCGCTGATCGGCGTAGGTCCCTCCATCGCGTCCGGCAGCCAGACATGCAGCGGGAATTGTCCCGACTTGCCCACCGCGCCGAGGAAGATAAGCAGCGCGATAACGGTCGTAATGCCGGTGGCGATGATGCCTCCTTGCCCCTCGAAGACGCTCTCTATCATCGTAAAGCCAAGCGCATGATCCGGCATGTACCAGAACAGGAGCAGAATGCCGATCAAGAGCGCGGCATCGCCGATTCTTGTCACGATGAAAGCTTTCTTGGCAGCCGCCTTGGCGGCCGGTTTCGTATACCAGAAGCCTACTAACAGGAAGGAGCATACGCCGACGAGCTCCCAGAAGATGTACAGGGAGAGCATATTGTCCGACAGCACCAGCCCCAGCATGGAGAAGGTAAACAAGGATATGTAACCGTAGAAGACGGTAATTCGTTCGTCATTTTTCATATAGCCGGCCGAATACACGTTGACCAGCAAAGCGACGAAGGTAACGACGATAAGCATCAGCGCCGTCAGATTAGTCACCTCGAAGCCGATCTCGAGGGTATAGCCGCTGATTCGGATCCAGTCGAAGCTATAGTTGTAGTCGACCGCATCCTGCCCGAACCGTTCCACCAGCACCAGCACGGACATCGCGAACGACGCCAGCGCGGCGAATGTGCCGATTATGACGCCGGCCTTGCGGTAATTCCGCCCTAGCGCCGTGAGCGCCAGAAACGCGGCAAGCGGGATGAGCGGAATGACCCAGGCCGATTTCGTATAGAAGTCCATACCCGCTTCACCTCCTCATGGCATTCATATGTTCGACGTCCACGGTGCCGCGCGCCCGAAAAAGCGCGATAAGCACCGCTACGGCAACTGCGGCTTCCGCAGCGGCGACCGTAATCGTAAAGACCGAGAAAATCTGTCCCGTCAAGGACGGGACGACTCCATACTTCGAGAAGGCAATCAAATTCAGATTGACCGCGTTCAGCATCAGCTCAAGCGATAACAGGACAATAATGGCGTTGCGCTTGGCGAGTGCGCCATACAGGCCGATACAGAACAAAATTGCGGCAAGCGTCAGGTATGATGGCAGCATATCGTTATTCCGCCTCCTTCTTGGCCAGGGAGATGGCTCCGATAAAAGCCACGGTCAGCAGAACGGACAACAGCTCGAAGGGCACGATATAGCCCGTGTAGAGCAGCTCGCCGATCGCTAATGTGTTGTCCGTTACTGCACCGGGCGCCCCGCCTGCCCCGGCTGCCCCACTCTCCGGTATGTCCGTCTGGCGGATCGCGTAGAACAGCAGCCCGAACAGGCTGAGCGCCCCGACGGCCGCCAAGGTCTCGTGCAGCGGGCGCACGGGCTCCTTCGCCGCGTTATGTTTCGTCATCATGATGCCGAATACCATCAGGATCGACACGGCGCCGGCGTAGATCAGCACCTGGACAAATGCCGCGAATTCCGCGTCCAGCAGCACGTACATCCCCGCAAGGCCAAGGAAGACGGCCGCCATGGATACAACCATATGGACGACCTTCTCCAGGCTGATCATCAGCACGGCGCCTCCGATCATAATGGCGGCGAAGACGAAGAAGGCGACAAATGGTCCGTTAACCTCCACGTTAAACAATTATTTGGCGCCTCCTTTGGCCGGAGCCCCGATGTTGTTGTTATCCTTGCGCACGAGTGTGTTGTTGTCCGTCAACCACTCGGCGTCCTTGTACAAGTCGTCCCGGCTGTACGTCGCGAGCTCGAAGTGGTTCGTCATGACGATGGCTTCCGTCGGGCACACCTCCGTACACAGATCGCACAGGATGCATATTTCGAAGTTGATATCGAAAGTGTCGATGACCTTGCCCCGCTTCTCGGGATCCGGGTTCGGCTTGCCCGTCAGCGTAATGCAGTCCGTCGGGCAAATGCGGGCGCATTGGTTGCAGACGATGCACAGCTCGGGGATGAAGTGCTGGATGCCGCGGAAGCGGTCCGGCATATGAATCGGCTCGTCGGGATAGGATGTCGTGACCTTGGGCGACGTCATCGACTTCAGCGTGACGCCGAGGCCTTGCAGCATTCCGCTTAGCATGGCGATTCCTCCAATCGTTATTTGACGAACAGCTCCAGGTACAGGGCCGTCAGGAACACGTTGAGCAGCGCGACGGGCAGCAGCACCTTCCAGCCCAGCCCCATCAATTGGTCGATGCGCACGCGCGGGAAGGTGGCGCGTATCCAGAAGAACGAAAAGACGACGGCGACGAACTTGAGCAGGAACCAGACGAGACCCGGCACGAAATCAAGAAACGGCGCCGGAGGATGCCATCCTCCCAGAAATAAAACCGTAGTCAGTGCCGCGATGGCATAGACGTAGACGTATTCGGCAAGCATAAAAAACGCGAAGCGGAAGCCGCTGTATTCGACGTGATAACCGGCCACGAGCTCCGATTCCGCCTCCGGCAGGTCGAACGGCGTCCGGTTTAGCTCCGATACGGCCGCGATATAAAAGACGACGAAGCCGATAATCTGCGGCAGAAAATTCCACTGCCAGAACCAATCTCCCTGCGCGGCGACGATCGTCCTCAGGTTCAGGCTGCCGCTTAGCAGAACGACCCCGACGACGGAGATAACAAGCGGCACCTCGTAGCTGATCATCTGGGCCGCCGAGCGCATGCCGCCCAGAAGCGCATATTTGTTGTTGGAGGCCCATCCGCCCAGCACCATCCCCAGCGTCGTAATGCCGGACAGCGCCACGTAATAGAGCAGCCCCACGTTGAGATCGGCAAAATACAGTTTCTCCGTATACGGAATGACCGCAAGCACCGCGAAGGCCGGCACGAACGCGAGCGCGGGAGCCAGGATAAAGAGCAGCCGGTCCGCTTTGCGTGGAATCGTATCCTCCTTGATCAGCAGCTTCAGAATATCCGCGACGGTCTGCAGAAGTCCCAGCGGTCCAACGCGGTTGGGTCCAACGCGAAGCTGCATCCAGCCGATGACCTTTCGCTCGTAATAGATCGCATACGTGACGAATCCAAGCACAATGAGCAGAAACACGACAGCCCAGATGAACAACACGAACGCGTTGCCCCAGGTCATGCTTTCGTTCAGCCAAGCTCCCATCAGCAATCCACCTCCCCGACCACGATATCGATGCCGCCGAGAATCGTAATGAGGTTCGTCATCGTCTCTCCGACGAGCAGCTTGGGCAGGATACCCAGGTTGACGAAGGAGGGACGTCTGAATTTGAGCCTGTACGGCTCAGCCTTGCCTTTGGATACGATATGGCAGCCGATCTCGCCCCGCGGCGACTCGATGCGCACATAAGCTTCTCCTGCGGGCGGACGAATGGCTCTTGGCACCTTGCCCATCGTCTCGCCATCCTTCGGAAATTGCGCGACCGCCTGCTTTAGAATGCGGAGGCTTTGCCGAATCTCCTCCAGCCTGATGCGGTAACGGTCGTAGCAGTCGCCGCTCGCGCCGACGGGCACGTCGAATTCGAATCGGTCGTACAGACTGTATGGCTCCTCCTTCCGAAGATCCCATTTCACGCCCGTGCAGCGAAGGTTGGCGCCGGACAAGCCGTAGCTGATGGCCGTATCCGCGTCATATCGACCGACGCCTCGGATGCGCGCCAGGAAGATCTCGTTGCCCGACACCAGCTTGTCATATTCCTCGAGCTTCTTCTCCATATAGGGGATGAAGGCTTCGACCTTATCCATCCAGCCGGGCGGAGCGTCCCACTTGACGCCGCCTACGCGCATGTAGTTGTAGGTTAACCGTGCGCCGCACAGCTCGTTAAACAAATTGATAATCATCTCGCGGTCCCGGAAAGCGTACAGAAACGGGCTCATCGCGCCGATGTCGAGCAGGTAGGTGCCCCACCAGACGAGGTGGCTGGCCACCCGCTGCAGTTCCATGACGATCAGACGGAGAAATTCCGCGCGAAGCGGCACTTCCAGCCCCATCATTTTCTCGACGGTATGGACGAGGACATAATTGTTGGTCATCGCCGATACGTAATCCATCCGGTCCGTATAAGGAATAATCTGGGTATAATTCAAATTTTCCGCGAGCTTCTCTGTTCCTCTATGCAGATAACCCATAACCGGAGTCGCTTCCGTGATGACTTCCCCATCCAGCTTGACTACGATCCGGAAGACGCCGTGCGTGCTGGGATGCTGGGGTCCAACGTTAAGCAGCAGTTCCTCTGTGCGGATCATGGTAGCGGCTACACCTCCGAATCCAGTGGTTCGTAGTCTTTGCGAAGCGGATGCCCTACCCATTCGTCCGGCATCATGATGCGCCTCATGTCGGGATGGCCGGGAAAGTCGATACCCAGCAGGTCATAGATTTCGCGTTCGTTCCATTCGGCCGATCTCCATACCGGCGTTGCGGAAGGCACCGACGCTCCGTCCCGATCCGTTCGGATCTTGATAGCAACGACCCGTTTGCTTGCCAGGGATAACAGATGATAGACCACTTCCAGATGCGTCTCGTAATCGACGCCGGTAACATTGCGCAAATAATTGAAGCGCAGCTCGTCATGCTCCTTGAGCAGCAGAGCCGTCGCCGGCCAATGCCCGCTCTTGATCACAAGCGTGGGCATGTCGTCGTTCAGCTCGTTTAGATACGCCTCGTCCAGCGCATCGTCCGCCACTTCTCTGCGCACCACTGCCTGCAGCAGCTCGAGCTCCGGCAGCCGGATCGACGGCGGCTTGGGCACCTCCGCCTGGGAGTCGCCCTCCCCGCCTCCTGCGGACGTGCCGCCTTCCGCCTGCGCCTTGGCAGCTGCTCTAGCGGCGCGCGCCTCCGCGGCCGCCTTCAGCTTCGCCTCGCGCTCCGGATCGACGGCTGGCCCCGACGTCGGTTCGGCTCCCGCCGTTTCCACGCCAGCTTGGCCGGGCTGGGCTTCCACCTTCACGTCCGCCGCGTCGGCCTCGCTTGCCTCGTCCTGTGCTCCGGGCTCCTTTTTCTCCTCCTCGCTCATCGGCCGGTCACCTGCTTTCCGGTTTTGGCTTCGTAGCGAATTTTTTCCTGCAGCTTGTTGATGCCATAGATCAGCGCCGCCGGATTAGGCGGACAGCCCGGTATATAGACGTCGACGGGGACGATCTGGTCCACGCCCTTAATGACGGCGTAGGACTTCACGTAGGGCCCTCCCGCGGTCGCGCAGGAACCCATCGCGATAACCCACTTGGGCTCCGGCATCTGGTCGTACAGGCGGCGCAGCAGCGGTCCCATCTTCTTTGTCACGGTGCCCGAGACGATCATGACGTCAGACTGCCGCGGCGACGTGCGGAACATGACGCCGAATCGGTCAAGATCGTAATGAGAGGCTCCCGTCCCCATCATTTCAATGGCGCAGCAGGCAAGTCCGAAGGTCATCGGCCACAGCGAATTGCTGCGCGCCCAAGCCTTGAGGCTTTCCAGCGTGCCCATGAATACATTGCGTTCCAACTCCTTGCGTTCTTCCAGACTAATCGATTCCAGGCTCAAGTCCATTTAAGCACCCTCTTCTTCCATGCGTATAGGAGTCCAATGAGCAGCATGCCGGCGAAAATGACCATTTCGATCAGAACAAAAAGGCCGAGCTTATTGTATGCAACGGCCCAAGGATATAAGAAAACGGTTTCCACATCAAAGATGACAAACATAAGCGCAAACATATAATACCGGATGTTGAATCTAACCTGACCTTCGCCTACGGGCTCGTTGCCGCTCTCGTACGTGGAGCTCTTCGGTTCCGTCGGCTTATGCGGCCGGAGCGCTCTGCCCAGCAGCAATGCGACGACGGGGAGCAGAATGCCCAGCACGACGAAGATCGCGACGACAACATAGTGATTGACGTAATTCTCCACAGGATCACCTCCGTCACAGGATGGTATGGGATCTGTTCGACTTGCCAGGAAAGTTGCCGCCCATTTTTCCTCACAATTATAACAAATGCTTCCACGACCGTCTATGAAAGAGAGTTCAAAAAGTTCGGTTCTCAGTACCGAGAAGATTGGATGAAGCTAGAACCTGAGGAGCGGAGCGTAGTGGAAGCTACGTGAGCACCGGAAGGTTCGGCTGAATTCAATAATCGATGTCGAGTAAGCTTCCAGAATTGCTTCGTAATGGGAAGCGGACTTTTTGAACAACCCTATGACGGAGTTGGGCTAGCTCGCGCCGCTACGCGTTCGGCTCATTGCTAGGGAATCTGCCGTCCTTGCGGCTTCGCTTGCGCATGAGCAGCGCCGCGAGCAGAAGCAGCAGAGGGACGAGCAGCCCTTGCATGACACTGTATACGGTCCATACATTCATGGCGAAGATGGTCGAATGTACGCCATTGCGGTAGATGATCAAGGATAGCGGAGCAATGAGCATGCAGAGCGGGAATACGAGCGGACGGTAGGCTCGCAGTCCAAGCACTTGCCCCAGCAGCACCGACAGAACGTAGACGCTTAGCGACAGTTTTACGAATACGGTGCCGATCCAGACGACGGCGAACAGGATCTCGACGCGAACAAGTATCTCTTCTATGTTTATGAGCTTCGCCATCTCATATACCGCAAACGGGCTTCGAGTTGTCTCGCCCGATCCCATGACGGCTATCAGCAAGAAAACGATCAGCGTCGTAATCGCTCCTGTCACCGCGACGGCGCCAAAAATCCCCCGGTTCAACTTCTCCCGCTCGCTCTCCTTAACCATGGGCAGAATCGCCGTCAAAAAGACGCATTCCGTCAAAGGGAAGCCCAGCACGGGATACATGCCTTTAAGCGGAGTGATCAAGCCGTTTGCAAGCACGGGCTCAAAAAACTCCATATGAACTTGGTTCATGAGCGACAGGGTGATGATAACTAGCACGAACAGACTCCATATGTACAAAATTTCTCCCGTGCGGGCGATCGTCTCGATGCCGAGAAACACGCCGTACAGGATAACGATCATAAATGTTCCGCTAATAAACCAGGTCGGCGTTTGCGGCAGCACCGTCTTGCTCATGAAGTCGACCATGTTCCGCAGCACCAAAGTGCTCAAGATGAAGAAAAAAAACACGAACGTTAGAGCGATAGACTTCCCGATCCATCTCCCGGCAATAAACTCCGCATATTGCGCGATCGTCATTCGGGGAAAGCGTCTCATCAATGCTAGATAGACGAGCACGATGGCATATTGAACCGGTACGATCAATAACATGGAAATCCAGCCGTCCTGTTTGGCGATGGTGACCGTCGCCGTCGGCACGATGAGCGCTGCGCTTCCCACCGAAAATAAATATAACAACTTGGATACCTGCCTGGACGTGATTTCGTTATTGACATAGCCAGACCTCATGGACATTGTTATCCCCCCTTTAACCACGCTACGATCGGCACGTAAATCGGCTCCAGCAGCATCGAGATCCAATCCGTCGGAAGACTGACCGGCAGATGCCTTGCAATGGCGATCTGCAGGGCGGCCGCTCCCCACAGGATAACGATCGCCCAGCTCGCCTCGCGGACTTGCCCCTTGTCCCGGTTTCGCCTCCAGATAAAGATCGTCACGGTGATCGCGCAAACGACTATGATGAGCACATGCAGCATGTCTTCACCTCATTCCGTTATGGCATCGGTTCTTGCCCCCATGGATTCCACATGGCTGATGCAATGAATTTCGTACTGGATTTGCGGAAAAATCGTCTTCCAGCGCGCCTTCATCTGCTTCCAGAGCGCGGGTTGGTCCCTGTAGATTTGCTCTCCCCATCCCAGCGCGTCGAGCTTGCGATCCATAAGCCAATCGACTGTCGATTTGATCTCCTTTTCGACTACGGCGTTGAGCTTCTCCTCCAGAGCGAGCAGCGTTTGCTCATCGTTAATGGACAAGCCCGGACAAGTAACTTCGTGCACGCTGGATTGCATCCGAATCTCCATCTTGACCGTCGGCCACTCGCTCTCGCCTTTGGGCTTCTCCGCCTTGACTTTCGTATCCGTGCGAATGACTTCCATTATGTAATGCCCCTTGCCGTTTGCGCACGGAAATTTCAAGACCGTGTTCTGCAGCTTGTTCAGCGACCATGTCAGTCCCTGCGACTGCTTCGGAGGCAAATAGCCGATCAGCCTGCCGCCGTCAAAGACCGCCATCGTCTTAAGCTCGGGCAGCACCTTTGGATTGATGCGGTCGACGATTTCCTTCGTACTGCCCGCCTCCGGGTCACCTTCCACCCCGACTGCAGGCACCGCAATCTGCTGCCCCTCCGACTTGGAGATTCGGGTAATATCGCGGACGAGGACGCTGTACAACTGCCCCTTCGCATTCTGATCCACCAGAATCGTCTCTTTGATCTGATTGGCCGGCACCGATTCCATCTGAGTTCGAATCTGCAGCAGCTTGGCCGCTTTAACGCCCCTTGCGATAACGACGCTGATATCGGTACGAATATCCGCATTGCGATCGATCAAGTCCATTAGCGGGAAGATGCCTTTCTTCGCCGTGGATTCATGGATGACCAGCAACTGGGTGTGCGAGAAGAACAGCCTGCGGGAAGTCTTCGCAGACATCTTGCGTATGGCCTCGAACACCGTGTCGCCCTTATCCGTCAATGTCATGACGGGACTACCGTTCCCGCCTCCGTCCCGCGATGTCGCGTTCTGCGGCAGAACGACCTGCACCGTCAACTCGTAGCGGAATTTGCCGCTGGGATCATCATCTACCCCAAGCGCGATGACGACGCCAAGCTTGTCCAAGTAACGAATATCCCAGCAGCCAGTCAGCGGTATCAGGACGGATGCGATAATCACTGTCAGCGCAAGCCGTTTGATTAGACGTATCGCCATACCCGACCATACTTTTCGCCACAGGGGAAGTCTCCGCTTCATTGCGATGGCTCCCTTCTCGGCTCGGCAGCAGAGTTGTCTCGTACTTGGTCGCGGTCACCTATCTGCTGCGGACGTTCCTTCATCATCCAGAGCGGTACGCGAAGCAGCGTATCCTTAAAGTCCTTCCAGTTGAACGGAGCAAACGGCTTCAGATAAGGAATGCCGAAGGAAGTCAAGTTGCTCATGTGCAGCAGAATGAGCAGCATGACGAGGGCAATACCATAGAAACCAAGGGTAGATGCCGCGATCAGCAGCAAGAAACGCAGCAGTCTGGCCGCGATGCCCAGGCTGTATATCGGCGCGACAAAGCTGGAGATGGCCGTAAAGGCCACCACAATAACGACTGCCGACGACACGATGCCCGCTTCAACGATCGATTGCCCGATAACGAGACCGCCGACGATCGAGATTGCGCTGCCCGCGGTGCTCGGCATTCGGAGCACGGCTTCACGCAAAATCTCGAACACCAGCTCCATGATAAAAGCTTCCAGATAGGCGGGGAAAGGCACGCCCTCCCGCTGTGCAGCCAGCTTAAGCAGCAGCTGGGTCGGAATCATCTCTTGATGGTAGCCGATAATGGCGACATAGATCGACGGCATGAGAAGGGCGATAAAGAACGAGGAGAATCGCAGCATGCGGAGAAACGTCGCCATCTGGTAGTTCTGATAATAATCCTCCGCAGCCTGAAAAAACATGTTCAGAGTCGACGGAACCACCAGTACGAAGGGCGTTCCATCGACGATAATAGCGACCCTTCCGTCCAGCAGATTGCTGGCTATGACATCCGGCCGCTCATGGCTGATGATGGTGGGGAAAGGAGTCCACTTCTGATCGGTGATCATCTCTTCGATATAACTGGATTCCAGGATGCCGTCGTTCTTAATATCCTTAATTCGACGCTTGAGGTCTTCGATCACGCTTTCATCAGCCAGCCCCTTGATATACATGATGGCGACCGGAGTCTGCGTAATTTCGCCGACCTTCATCTGCTCCATCCAAAGCTTCGGACTGCGAATCTTCCGACGAAGCAAAATCGTATTTACGCGAAGCGATTCCGTAAACCCTTCCCGGGGACCGCGGATCATCATCTCTGTCTTGGGTTCTTCTACCGAGCGCTTGGGTCCTCCGTAAACATTGCAGCCGATACCAGAGGGGGAGCCTTCGATAAAGACGAGGGCGTATCCTAGAAACAGCTTCTCAAACAAATCCTTAAACGTCTTGATTTCACAAATTAATCCGATGGCGATGAGATGACTCTTGATTCGGCCAAGAACAGGCTCTTCGGGCGAGTCCGCATTCGTCTGCCGAACTTGTTCCTTTAGCTGCTTTAACTGAGAAGGGAGCTCGGGATCCTGTTGAATCGTTTGAATCACGAACTTGTCCAATCGTTCATCTTCAATAAGTCCTTGAATATAGACAAGCGCAATATCCTTGTCCCCGTCCTTGCCTTGACGATCAGTCAAGTCCAAACCTCGTATGATCAGATCCGAACTCTCGCCCATCTCTTTTTTGATCTTGTCCAGCAGCTCGGTCAGTACCGGAACAACGGGCTGGTGCTCGTAATCTTTCATTTGTTCGTTCACGTGTTTGTCCGCGCTCGGCGAACGCCGTTCTTTCTTTTGGTCCTTGCCGGCTTTTTTTGACATATACATCCCGAACATGGCGGGCCCCTCCCTTCTTCCGGTCGTGTTATTTATTAGGATGACTCATCCATGGTAAAACTATGTATCTCGGGCATCATCTGCCTCTGCCCGAGAATCAGCCGTACGCGAACGCAAACAAGCCGCCCGGAAGACGCGTTTGCGTCGACCGTGCGGCTTTGCCATTATAATCTCCAGAATATAACCGAATCCCCTTATCTAACGCGCGTTTCCGTCAGCTTGAACTGCCCGACCAATTGATGCATCAGCGACGTAATGGATTCAACGTGCTGCGAGGTTTGCTGCACGTTGTTCATCTCGCCGATCAGCTCCTGCACGCGCCCTTCCACCTCGGCGGACACCTTCCGGTTCTGGCGGCTGACGAGCGCGATGTTCTCCAGCAGCTGTACGACTTCTTCAACGACTGCCGACTTGTGCGCATCCCTGCCCCCGACCTCGTTTAAGGTGCCGATTGCTGCAGCCACGAGCTGATTGCCCTCTTCGACGACCCTCGTGCCTTCTTCCATGGACGCGAAAGCCTTCTTCGCCTCGGCGTAGATGTTGTGCGTGATGGAGTGGACTTCTTCCGTCGATTCTTTGGTCATCGTAGCCAGCTTCCGGATTTCGTTCGCGACGACCGCGAAGCCCCGCCCTTGCTCTCCCACCCTCGCCGCCTCGATGGAGGCGTTCAGCGCAAGCAGATTCGTCTGGGACGAAATCTGTTCAATTACCTTCAGCACATTCTGAATTTCCTGCACCGTATCCATGAACGTATGAATCGTTGAGTTCGTCTCCCCGACCTTCTCGGAGATATGTTTCATCTTGTCGCCGATCCGATCGACCTCGGACTGTGCCACCTTAATCTGGCGCCCGGCCTCCTCTTCCATGAGGAGGAGCGTGTCCCTCATCGTGTCGGCCGATTCCTTTGCCATGTCGATGTCCTTGAGCTGAAGCCGGATGCTGCCGATCATATTCGAGACTTGGCTGCTAACCCGTCCGGTCGAGCTTGTCGTAATCGCAGCGGATTCATGAAGCGTCCGTTGGCTTGTCGTAACGTCCGAGGCCGCGAGCTTCACCTGCAGCATGATACCTTCCAGAGAATCCATCATGTTATTCAGCCACTTCGCGATATCCTTCAGCTCGTCGTTATCGAATCCTTGAAGCGGCAGCCGCTGGGTCAGGTCTCCCTTGCCCTCTGCATTCATCCGGATAAATCGCGTTAATGAACGCATATGATGCACGACGCGGTTCTCCTCTTTGCGCTTGAATGCGCCGATCACGATGAGACCGAACAACAGATTGAAGCCTCCGGCCGCAGCCACGATTATCCAAGGAGCGGCCGCGCTCGCGATCATCCAGATTAATGCCGCAGTCAACAAGCTGGCTGCTGCCGTTGCGAACAGATGTAGTCTACGCTGCCTCCACCCGATGCTTCGAAGCCGGTACACTTCCTCCAGATCGCCTTCGCACATCATCCCCCACTTGTCCGGACAATGCGGGAGCTGGAAGGTTACACCCTTGCCGATTACGGGAATATGCCGATAGTCCGAATAACCGGGGAACTCCACGAATAGATTGCTGCCGTTGCGGATCGTGTTCGATACCCCTGGATGCAGCTCGCCGGTCGCGGGATCGGTGAACAGGAGCTCCAGCTCGGTATGTTCTCTTACGGTTACCGTGCCCCATTCCGTCATTACACCATCCTTCAAGTTCTCCCCATGCGTAAAAGTTCGATCCTCGAACCGGCTTCGCGACAACGCAGTCCCGGGCTTGATCTGCTTGTTCAGACCTGGCTCCGCCATAAACAGATAGTTGTCTCCGGAGTCGGGATAGATATGGCCGGATTCCCGCTGAATCAAGTCTCCGATGACGTCGTTCGGCACACGGCCGCATAAAGTGCCAAGCAGCTTGCCGCCGCTTGTAATCGGCAGCATGAACAGCAGCGTCATCGCATCGTGGAAGGAAGACGAACGCGGTCCGATGGACTTCGTCAACTCGTCATGGTAAGGCCCGAACAAACAATTTTTCGCCACGCTGCCGGCCTGAGCGCTGTAAGCCAGTCCGGCATGGATCAGGCTGTCTATCCCATATGCCGTTCCCAGATGAGCTCTGTGCGTGGTTGCAACAACCTTCCGCTCAGCGTCCAGCAAGAAGATCTCCGTCATATCGATCGCTCGGGCGAATGCGACTTCAAGCTGCGTGTTTACCTTGTCCAGAGATTCATTGATTTGCAGCTGCGTTATATCCCCTTGCCATACCTCTTGAATGGAGGCTCCAAGTCTCTCCAGCTGGCGCCATTCATCCTCTGCCCAGTTCATGAGCAATTCCTTGCGAGTCTCTGCGAATCCTTCGAACGTTTGCTCGACATCCTCTTTAATATCCTTGTTCAGTCGCCACGAAATCCACAGCGGGAATCCCGTCTTTGCTCCAAGCCAGTCAAACATGCGTAACTCCCCCGATCCTTATCCACTGTTTCCCTTTCGATGTTAACTATATTAACATACAAGAATCGACATTTGGATAACTTTATATCGGGCAATGACAAATATCTTCAAAATAATTATAATTCTATTATTTTTGATATTTAAAATATCATATTTGAGTTTTTTGGTCATTTTATTTTATCTTTTTAATCAAAATAGGTATATGCAACTAAATTTATGTTAGGTTTCGGGCCTGTCTCGCATCGAATTGCCTAGTTGTGGTCAAAAAAAGAACGAAGCAGAGTCAATCCCTGCTTCGTTCTCGTTCAATCCTGTATTATCTGCCCACGCTCAGACGGTTCAGCGCGCGTTGCAGCGCCAATTCCGCTCGGTGGTAGTCGATTTGTTCGCGCTTGGCCAAACGTTCTTCGGCACGCTTTTTAGCGGCTTCGGCACGTCTCACGTCGATGTCTCTCGCGAGCTCGGCGCTTTCCGCCAGGATGACAACTTTGTCTTTGCGCACTTCGATGAAACCGCCGTTCACGGCAATGATGTCAACTACGCCGCCGCGCTTGATTGTAACAGGCGCGATGCGAAGCGGAGTCACGAGCGGAATGTGGTTAGGCAGTATGCCTAACTCGCCTTCCACTCCTTTCACGCTCACCATGTTCGCGGTTTCTTCGTATACTTTGCGCTCGGGCGTCACGATTTCTACCAAAAAGGTACTCATATGGACTCCTCCCGCCTGCCGCTATTAAAGCGTTTCGGCTTTCTTCACGGCGTCTTCAATGACACCTACATAACGGAACGCTTCTTCCGGCAGAGAATCATGTTTGCCTTCAAGGATTTCCTTGAAGCTGCGTACGGATTCATTAACAGGAACGTAAATGCCTTTGTTACCCGTAAATGGCTCGGCAACGTGGAACGGCTGGGACAGGAACAATTGGATGCGGCGAGCGCGGCCAACCGTGATTTTGTCTTCCTCGCTCAACTCGTCCATGCCGAGGATCGCGATGATATCTTGAAGCTCCTTATAGCGCTGAAGAATTTTCTTAACGCCTTGAGCAACGTTGTAGTGCTCTTCGCCCAGAACTTCAGGCGACAGGATACGGGACGAGGACGCCAGCGGATCAACCGCGGGGAAGATCCCCATCTCGGAAATTTTACGCTCCAGGTTCGTCGTTGCGTCCAAGTGGGCAAACGCCGTGGCAGGAGCCGGATCCGTGTAATCGTCCGCAGGAACGTAGATCGCTTGGATCGATGTAACGGAACCTTTTTTCGTCGATGTGATACGCTCTTGCAGCTGACCCATCTCGGTTGCCAGCGTTGGCTGGTAACCTACCGCGGATGGCATACGTCCCAGAAGGGCCGAAACCTCGGAGCCCGCTTGCGTGAAGCGGAAGATGTTGTCGACGAACAGAAGAACGTCGCGGCCTTCTTCGTCGCGGAAGAACTCGGCCATTGTCAGACCCGTCAAGGCAACGCGCGCGCGCGCTCCCGGCGGCTCGTTCATTTGTCCGAATACCATCGCCGTCTTGCTGAGAACGCCGGAGTCTTTCATCTCGTGGTACAAGTCGTTGCCTTCGCGCGTCCGCTCGCCTACGCCGGCGAATACGGAGATACCGCCGTGCTCTTGCGCGATGTTGTTGATCAGCTCTTGGATCGTTACCGTCTTGCCTACGCCGGCGCCGCCGAACAGGCCGATCTTGCCGCCTTTGGTGTAAGGAGCAAGCAAGTCGATAACTTTAATGCCCGTCTCGAGAATTTCCGCTTGCGTGGACAATTCGTCGAATTTCGGAGCCTCGCGGTGAATCGGAAGATTAACTTCGGATGTTACGTCGCCAGCCTCGTCGATCGGCTCGCCAAGTACGTTGAATACGCGACCCAGAGTCGGAGCGCCTACCGGAATCGTGATCGGAGCGCCGGAATCGACGGCCTCCATGCCGCGAACCAGACCGTCCGTCGTGCTCATCGCGATAGCGCGAACCATGTTGTCGCCAAGGTGAACGGCAACTTCAAGCGTAAGGTTAATGTCGATTCCGCCGTTTGTTGCTTTTTGGGCGATCTTAACCGCGTTCAGAATCTCCGGCAGATTGCCGCGTTCGAACTCAAGGTCGACGACCGGACCCATGACGGATACAACGCGTCCTTTTTTCATTGCTTTCCCTCCTGCTTCCTTCGGTATATGCGAATTATCTTTTAAGATTGTGCGTTAGCTCCCGCAACGATCTCGGAAATTTCTTGCGTGATCGCCGCTTGACGCGCGCGGTTGTACGTTAGTGTCAACTGGCTGATCATCTTCGTCGCGTTTTTCGTCGCACTGCCCATGGCGGTCATACGCGCGCCGAACTCGGACGCTTTGCCGTCCAGCACCGCGCTGTAGATCAGCGTCTCGGCGAACTTCGGCAGAAGCACTTCCAATACGCCTTCCGGCGACGGCTCGTATTCGTAGGTCGATACCTTCGTACCTTCGCTAATCTCCTCGAGAGGAAGCAAGCGCGTTTCCGTCGGAATCTGCGAGATCGCATTGACGAATTTATTGTAGTACAGGTAAAGCTCGTCATACGACCCGTCCGCAAACATCTTGACGGCCGACGACGATACCGACTTAATGTCGGCGAACGTCGGGGAATCCGCCAATCCGATTACCTCTTCAACGATTGGCATATTGCGGCGACGGAAGTAGTCGCGGCCTTTGCGCCCGATGACGAACAACGCATATTCGTCCGCGGATTTATGCTTTTGTTGAATGGTCTGAGTCACTTTACGCAAGATATTCGCATTGTAACCGCCAGCCAGACCACGGTCGGAGGTGATAACGAGATAGCCCGTCTTCTTAATCTCGCGGGTTTCCAGCATCGGGTGTTTGACGTCCTTCGTACCAGCCGCAATGCTGGCTACGACTTCCTTCAGCTTGTCCGCGTAAGGACGGGACGCCAGCGCTGCCTGTTGAGCTCTTCTGAGCCTGGAGGCTGCGACCATCTCCATCGCCTTCGTGATCTGCTTCATGTTCTGTTTGCTCTTGATCTCGCGTTTAATATCGCGCATGTTTGTTGCCACTTGGTTTCACCCGCCTTCATGTGCCCCTAATCGGTCCGGGGCGTGGTAAGGGCCTACGCCCGGACCTAATTGTTAAGTCCGAGCGCAGGAGGATCTATTTAACTACCTCTCATAATGAGGTTCAAAAAGTTCGGTTTCCAGCACCGAGAAGATTGAAGGCAGGTAGAAAATGAGGAGCGGAGCATAGCAGCGCTATGTGAGCACCTACAATGTTTCCGAAGGAAACATACTTCGTAAGCATATGCTTAGTTTCGCCTGCATTCAATATTCGATGTCGACTATGCCTCTTGGCATACTTCGTGATGGGAAGCGGACTTTTTGAATTTCCTCTTAAGCAAAGCTTTTTTTGAAGGCTTGGATCGCTGCCACGAGAGCTTTCTCGTTGTCCGCAACAAGGTCTTTCGTGTCGCGGATGGAAGCGCCGATCTCCGGATGATTGGAATCCAGGAATGCCAGGAATTCGCGCTCGAAGCGGCCGATATTCTCGATCGCAATGTCATCCAGATGGCCTTTAACAGCTGTGTAGATGGACATAACTTGTTTCTCGACAGGCATAGGCACGTTAACGCCTTGCTTGAGAATCTCCATCGTACGCGCACCGCGGTTCAGACGGGCAAGCGTCGATTTGTCGAGGTCGGAGCCGAATTGCGCGAACGCTTGAAGTTCGCGGTATGCCGCAAGGTCCAGACGAAGCGTACCGGCAACCTTTTTCATCGCTTTGATCTGAGCCGATCCGCCTACGCGGGATACGGAGATACCAACGTTAACCGCTGGACGTTGACCGGAGTAGAACAGGTCGGACTCCAGGAAGATCTGTCCGTCGGTAATCGAGATTACGTTCGTAGGAATGTAAGCCGATACGTCGGAAGCTTGGGTCTCGATGAACGGAAGCGCCGTGATGGAGCCGCCGCCCAGCTTGTCGCTGAGCTTCGCAGCGCGTTCCAGCAAGCGGGAATGCAAGTAGAAGACGTCGCCCGGATAAGCCTCGCGGCCCGGAGGACGGCGAAGCAGCAAGGAAAGCTCGCGGTATGCAGCTGCTTGCTTCGACAAGTCATCGTATACGATCAGGACGTGCTCGCCTTTATACATGAAGTACTCGGCCATGGATACGCCTGCGTATGGAGCCAGGAACAGAAGCGGAGCAGGCTCGGAAGCGCTCGCCGTTACGACGATCGTGTAGTCCATAGCGCCATGGCGGCGAAGGGTTTCCACAACGTTTGCAACAGTGGATTGTTTTTGTCCGATGGCAACGTAGATACATTTGACGCCGTTGCCCTTCTGGTTGATGATCGCGTCGATCGCGATCGCCGTTTTACCCGTTTGACGGTCGCCGATGATAAGCTCGCGTTGGCCGCGGCCGATCGGAACCATCGCGTCGATCGCTTTGATGCCCGTTTGCATAGGCTCATGAACGGATTTACGGTCGATAACGCCCGGTGCAGGGGATTCGATCGCGCGTGTATGAGTTGTGTTCGTAGGTCCTTTGCCGTCCAGCGGTTGACCCAGCGGGTTAACGACGCGGCCCAGCAGCTCGTCGCCTACGGGAACCTCCATGATACGGCCCGTACGCTTCACTTGGTCGCCTTCGCGGATATCCGTGTAAGGACCGAGGATAACGACGCCGACATTGGACTCCTCCAGGTTGAGGGCCATGCCGACTACGCCGTTCGCGAATTCGAGCAGCTCGCCTTGCATCGCGTTCTCAAGGCCGTGTACGCGGGCGATACCGTCACCGACGTTGATGACCGTGCCGACATCCACGACTTGAATCTCGGATTTATATTGTTCGATCTGTTGTTTAATCAGCGTGCTGATTTCATCAGGTCTGATACTCAATTCGTTCACCCCTATCTACAGTGCTTTAGAATTTAAACGTTTTTTGTAAACGATCCAGCTTGCCGGACAGGCTTCCGTCGTACAGGCGGTCGCCGATGCGAACCTGGATGCCGCCGAGCAGCGATGGATCGACCGATTGCTCAGCTATGATCTTTTTGCCCGTGATGGAGCCGAATTCGGCCACGACGCCGGCAAGCTCCGCTTCGGACAGTTCGCGAGCGGCATATACCGTCGCATGGGCTTGTCCGAGCACTTCGCCCGCGATCTTAACGAACGCTTCGTGTACGTTCGCAATGATGGACTGGCGTCCACGGGATATCATAAGTTGAAGCGTATTAAGGACCAGCACCGAGATGCGGTCGCCAAATGCAGACTTCAATACCGCAAGTTTGGCTGCGGGATCCACGCTCGGCAAAGAAAGAAACTTGCCGATTTGCTCATCCTGCTTCAGAGCGTCGGCGATCAGCTTTAGCTGCGCTTCCACTTCCGAAACGACGCCTTCGGCGGAAGCGAGCTCAAACAACGCTTTAGCGTAGCGCTTCGCTACGACCGTGTCGCGGCTCATTTGCTTCCTACCTCTTTCAGGTATTGGTTAACGATCTGCTCTTGCGACTTCTCGTCAACCTGCTTTTCGATAATCTTCGACGCGATTTGCACGGAGATGCCGCCCACTTCGGAACGAAGCGCAGCGATCGCCTTGTTTTTCTCGCTTTCGATATCTTTTAGCGCGTTATCCTTCAGTCTGTCAGCCTCGGCCTTCGCGGACTGAACGATGTCATCCGCTTGCTTCGTGCTTGTCGTTCTGGCCTGCTCCAGAATCGCGTAGGCTTCCTGCCTAGCTTGATCCAATGCAGCCTTTTGCTCCGCCATCGAAGCTTCGGCCTGTTTACGGCTGGACTCCGCGGAATTCATTTGCTCTAGGATGAGCTGTCTGCGTTTCTCCATAATCCCGAACAACGGACCAAACGCCCACTTATTCAAAGCCCAATACAATATAAGAAAAGCCGCAATCGTAATTATTGTATTAGTGTAAACGAAACTCATAGCCGCACTCCTTCCTGTTTCATAAAGGTTCTGTGGTCAAAACAAAGGCGAAGAGGGCTAGGCCTTCCCCGCCGGGTACGATTCTTATTAGCTGAAGAACGCCAAGAAACCGATAACTACGCCGATGATTGGAACAACTTCGACGATACCGGCACCGATAAACATAGTTGTTTGAAGCGCCGATTTTTGTTCTGGCTGACGAGCGATACCTTCAACCGTTTTACTTACGATCATACCGTTACCAATACCTGCGCCGATCGCGCCCAAACCAACTGCAATTGCTGCTGCCAATACTTCCATTTGAAAAATCCTCCTCGTTTTGGGTAGTCATATTTGTTCATGTATATATAACCTTGGATTACAGAACGGGTGTTGCCGCATTCCAAAGCTTGTTGCTCTTGCCGCCGTTAATGCTTGGCTGCCGCTTCGACATGTTCATCATCATCATGAACAGTCGCTTGCGAGATATAAACCATGGTAAGAACCGTGAACAGGAACGCTTGAATGGCGCCGACGAAAATACTGAAGCCTTGCCAAGCGATCATGAACGGAATACCCGCGAATCCCATCATCAAGATGGTCGAAATAAGAACCTCGCCTGCATAAATGTTGGCGTAAAGACGAAGTGCCAGCGTAAGCGGCTTAGCGATTGTCTCGATAATGTTGACTGGGAAGAACACCGGATACGGGTGGAGATAATGGTGCAGGTAATGCTTTCTATTCAGTTTCAGACCCAGGAAATGGACGAGCACGAACACAACAATCGCGAGGCCCGCCGTTACGGCCAAATCGGCTGTAGGCGATTTCCACCAAGCGATGTGGGCAGCGCCTCCATGACTGTCAAGATACGCCTGATCGATCCCTAGCCATTTGATAGGTTCATGGGCATCCGTTACCACCATGAACGGCAATCCCAACAAGTTAGAGATCAAAATGAACATGATCAGGGTCATGCCTAACGCCAAATAAGGTCTGACTTTGTGAACCGGCATTGAACTTGCGATCGTGGAGTGCATGAAGTCGGTAACCCATTCCATAAAATTTTGCATTTTGGTTGGCTTGTCCACCGACAAATTACGAACTGCCAATCTTGCAACAATGAAGGTGATCACGCAAGAGACAAGAATCGCGATGATCGCCGACAAATCGAAGTCCAAGCCAAAAACGTTCACGATAGGAAATAAATGCATAGTACTGTATCACCCCTTTCCGCTGCTGTTTTCCTTAATCGTTTGAGCTATGGCCGCCGCCAGTAGCAGGAACGGCATAACCATGCTGCCCGCGAGTGCTGCCGGCAAGTTCATTACATCGGGATTCTTCAAGGCATACATGGCCAAGAGCAGAACCATCGCGATCCGGCTGCCAAATCCTAGACCTTTTCGCTTGCTGCCTTCCCGCAATGCTGCATCCGCTATCATTCCTACTCTGCGCTTCAAAAAAAACGCATTCATAGCACTGACTGAAAGCCCCGCCGCTATACCTAACATTATAGGCTTAACCGTGGGGATGAATGCCCATACAATCAAACATGTCGACAGCAAGTAGATCAACCATCGAAATGCCGATTTCAACATATTATCCATCGAAACCCTTCATCACCTTTCTGACGATCAGAATGGCTGAAAGGATACCGACAGCCAGACCGACGAACAGTCCGGAGACCGTCCAGGCTTTCGGATCGCCCAAGCGTTCCCCAGCCATGGAGCCTAGCCAATAGCCCAAAAACAAGCAAACTCCAACATCCACGCCAATAGCCCCGACCATCGCCGCGGCCTTCCATGGATTGTCTTGATTGCCATTCTGGTTCATATCGCCACAACCCCTGTCAATCCTCATTTATTTTATCCAAGCGCCGCAAGGTTTGTCAATGAAAACAGCGGCGTTTTTTGCGCGGAAGGAATTGGAGAAACCCTTATAGAATGTGGGTTCCCCCGCCCTCGCAACCGTACAGTACTACTGTATGCTGTATATTTCGCACTCGGGAGCAGGGAGTCATGACAACTATGAACTTTGTGTGAACGGATCCGGCCGATTTGGATTTCTCCCAAAATGATGCAGGATCGCATCCACGATTCTTTCGGAAGCCTTTCCGTCGCCGTAAGGATTTGCCGATTGGCTCATCCGGCAATACAGGGAAGTGTCGTTCAGCAAAGCGTTCGCACGTTCGTATACGCGCTCTTCGTCGGTGCCGACCAACTCCAGCGTGCCGGCCTGAATGCCTTCCGGACGCTCCGTCGTGTCGCGCAGCACCAGCGTAGGGACGCCGAAGGACGGCGCCTCCTCCTGCATGCCGCCGGAATCCGTCATGATCATGTAGGCGTGAGGATAAATATTATGGAATTCGAACACGTCAAGCGGCTCGATCAGACGAACGCGCGGGTGGTCGCCGAGTATTTCGCGAGCCGGCTCCCTTACCGCCGGATTCGGGTGTACGGCATAGACGATCGCGACGTCCTCGTGCTCGTCGGCAATGCGCTTGACCGCACGGAAGATGTTGCGATGCGGCTCGCCCAGCGATTCGCGCCGGTGCGCCGTCATCAGAATCATCCGTTTGCCCCGGGCCCACTCGATGACGGGATGCGTAAAGGAATCGTCTACCGTGTATTGAAATACATCGGTCGCCGTGTTGCCCGTAATATAGATCGTCTCTTCCGACTTGTTCTCCTTGCGGAGATTGTTCGCCGACCAATCCGTCGGAGCGAAATGTATGTCGGACAGAACGCCGGCGAGCTGCCGGTTCATCTCTTCCGGATACGGCGACATCTTGTTCCACGTCCGGAGGCCCGCTTCGACGTGCCCGACCTTGATCTGCTTCAGGAAAGCCGCATAGCTGGCCAGAAACGTCGTCTGCGTGTCGCCATGGACGAGCACGATATCCGGCTTCGCCTCGGCAAGGACGGGCTCAAGCCCCTCCAGCACGCGTACGGTCGTCTCCGTCAGCGTCTGGCGCTCCTTCATCACGTTGAGGTCGTAGTTTGGCTCGATCTCGAAAAACTCCAGCACCTGATCCAGCATCTGGCGGTGCTGCGCCGTTACGCACACCATCGAGACGATGTCGCGGTCCCGCTTCTGCAGCTCCAGCACGAGCGGAGCCATCTTTACGGCTTCAGGTCTGGTTCCAAATATAGTCATTACCTTAATCTTAGACAATACATCCCACTCCCAATAAAGGTAGTTCAAAAAGCTACTTTTGATCACGATGCCTATTCCAGGAGATTACTCGACATCGAATATTGAATTCAGCCGGCACTAAGCATATGCTTACGAAGTATGTTTCCTCCGGAAACATTGCAGGTGCTCACGTAGCTCTGCTACGCTCCGCTCCTCAGCTTCTAGCTTCATCCAATCTTCTCGGTGCTGAAAAGCAGCTTTTTGAACTTCTATTTGTATTACAACCTTATTTTAATTGGTGCCGAACATGCGGTCGCCTGCGTCGCCGAGGCCCGGGACGATATAGCCCTTCTCGTCGAGACGCTCGTCCAGGGCCGCTATGTATACATCGACGTCCGGATGCGCATCCTGGAACGCCTTGACGCCTTCAGGCGCGGCGATGAGGCACATCAGCTTGATCTGGTCGCAGCCTCGCTGCTTGAGCGACTGCACGGCCGCGATCGCGGAGCCGCCGGTAGCCAGCATGGGATCGATGACAATCAGCAACCGGTTCGGCGCGTCTGTCGGCAGATTTATATAATATTCCTTTGGTTGCAGCGTTTCGTGGTCTCTTGCCAATCCGATATGCCCCACTTTGGCGGACGGAATTAGCTTAAGAATGCCGTCGACCATGCCGAGACCCGCTCTCAGGATCGGAATTAAACCCAACATGCGGCCCGACACGACCTTCGCCACCGTCTCCGCCACGGGCGTTTGCACTTTAATGGTGTCGAGCGGAATTTCGCGCGTAATTTCGTAGGCCATCAAAGTCGCCACTTCATCGACAAGCTCCCGGAAGTCCTTCGTATTCGTTTCCTTGTTGCGGATGAAAGTCAGCTTGTGCTGGATCAAGGGGTGATCACAAATTACCAATTTGCTCATGGAGCATAATTCCTCCTACATTTCCTTATGCCTTCTATTGTGGCAATGAAACCTCGCCTTTATCACGCTCACAATCCCATATATTATAGCACTGTACTTTGGGCCTTGCATCTAGGTCGGAAAAATAAAAAAACATGCCCGGTCCGCAGGCCGCCATACCTGCATGGGAGGGAAGGGTCGCCGCCAAAGCTCGCCACGAAAAAAGCCGCCCGGGCAGGTGGTTACCCGACAGGCGGCTCTTCTTAATGGGGCCCATGCCGCTTGCGCACAGGCTGCTTGCTATTCGAAAGCGGCTATTGCTAGCCTCTGCAAAAGTTTAACGCGAAATGGCGAATATTGGCCATCGTATCGTATTCGAACGTCCCTTCCGGCAAAGAGGTTGTGCGGCGAATATGGCGTTCATCAGCAAACGCTTCCCCTAACGTCGACTTGATCGAAGCTTCATGCTCCGCGTGCCGCTCCGCTATCCGAACGAGCGCGACAGCCGCATGAGACATCAGCTGGAAATACAATTCGTTGAATTCCTTGCACGTATTCAGCTTATAGGACGGTTCCTTGATGACATGGTAAAGCGGGCGCCCGTATTCCTCCTCATCCGTCAGCATTCGCGACAATAGAGGCACGCTTGCCGCGTCCGCCAATCGTCCCAGCAAATAAACGGCGATGACGCTGCGGAATTGATTCGTTCGGCGGCAGTCCTTGAAGTATAATGCATCACGCCGCTCTACCATTTCCCGCAGAACCGGAGCGGCTGCAGGATCTCCTGTCAGAGCCAATGCAATCGCGGCGCCATAGCGAAGCTCGACGTCCCGGTCTGTCAACCAAGCGATGAGATGCGGAGCAATGGAACGGCCAAGCAGCTTGCAGGAATAGATAGCTACGCCCGGCATTTCACTGGCCAACGCTTCGCGAATGTCGGCCGGATCGTTCATCCACTCTATGGTTTCCCGTCGGAAGGAATCATCGAACATGACGCCCCGGTTATGTTCGTCCGTCAATGCGCCGCTCGCCCGCAAGATGTCGCGAACCTCCTCATAAGGCACCTGACCGACATCCACCCCGCTCCGGGCCGCCAATGCTGCCAGAACGCCGGCGCTTTCCCCGCATTTCTGCATATCGCGCTGCATCCGAAGCAGACTGGCAACTTCGTGGTCCATACCTATGTGACGACCTGCAGCCAGCAGCCCTTTGATTCCTTTTGGCGTCATGGCGCGCCGCGTGACAGGAACCGAAAAACACGCCGTGCTCAGGTTGGCTGCCACATACAAGTCCTGCAGCTCGATACTTTCGAGAGCATGGTCCTTGCCGTGTTTGTCGAAATCCGCATAGCCGTAGAACAGCGTTTCCGCTTCGGGGCGACCGGCCAGGACGTCTTGAATCGTGATCATTTGTTCGGCCTCGATAATCCTGCCTTCGCGAATTCCGATAAAAGGCGCGAAAAACAACACGCGCTTAGAAACATCTTCGAACACTGCCAGCTGCTGGCTGGCATGGGCCTGCATAATGCCGCGCGACAATTCGAACGGGTCGTACTGATTGACGTAACCGCTGTCGTGGTTGGTGCGGCTGATCGAACCATGCGCGGTCAGCCAGACCTTGACGCTGGTAAAGGGCATCGTTCTCCCATCGGATTCGCGCCCGCTGCGCGTGGCGCTGCCGGCCATCATCGATACGACCGCATCCGCCGTAGCATCAATGAGCGTCTGACAGCCCACCAGCCACGGTTTGCCTTCCGACCACAAGGAGACTCCTTTGACGGTATCGCCTTCCATGAATACGCCCGTTACTACCGTGTTTAGCGCAAGCGATGCGCCATGTTTGGTGATCAGGTCCTCCATAATCGTTTTCTTGGCTTCTACCCGATCAAGAAAGTGCTCCCTGCCCATCTTCCCGGCCGCTTCGTCGATGTCCACATGCAACCCGCCGGGCAAACCGTAGTAATACCCAGACACATACCCCATCGTCCCCATGCCGCCGATGCCGGGCAATCGGTCGATCCCTAGCACGCTCGCCCCCTGGGCCGAAGCCGCAATGACCGCCAATGCGCCCGCCGTTCCTACGCCCGCCACGAGAACATCAACATGCTGCGCAAAGGCCGGCTGTTCTACTTCAACCTCTCTGATCAGGCCTTCTTCCATATACCGATGTCTCATTCCGCCATCCAGCTCCTTCCCAGTTCAACGCCCGCCAGCAAGCTCTCTTCCGGCTCCGCATAGGCCTCCGCCGGCAAGTACGTATATCCTTCCGCCAATTGTGCCGGACGATCGCCTGTCCATTGGTCGAAGACATGCGCGATCGAAGCGATACGCCAGGACGCAAGCTCTTCGGGACGCAGAGCCCAGCGATTCGCCAAGCGGTGGCGTGCCTGGTCCAACGTCCAAGATTGTTCGCATTCCAGCTTCAATATAGCCGTACGATAGGCATGCGTCTGCTCTTCGGCCACCAGCTTTATGCCCGTCCACTGAACAGCAGGCAGCTCCGCTCCTTGCGGCTGGATGATTACCGCGTTAAGCGTCTTGACGACCTGCTTCCCGCTTCGCTCCAACGTCGTATCCACCAATCGTTCCGTCCTGACCGTCTGATATCCGCCCGAACCATGCAACTTCAGCACATAACCCGAATGGTCCGTCTCAATGGCAATTGTACGGGTGCCAAGCAATACATCGGCCTGCAAGTCAAGAAACCGTTTGTTGTAGGCGGCTCCCTGGGTATACACGCCAGGCTGCTTGTAGCTGTTTACAACATCATAAGCCACCATCTCCGTCGCGTTGACAATCAGCGTCTTCTTCCGGCGCTGCACGGCCTGGGCCAAACCAAGTCCTGTCGTTGTCGCGCCCAGAATAACAAGATCATAGTTCACCATTACTCCTCCATTCATCCTCATCTGACTGTATGCTTTTTTGCAGCCAAACGATATTGCATGTTAATCTAAGCTTATCAAATCAAGGGGAATTCTCTTCTCCTTTTTTGTTCAATATCTCTCCTTTTTTGAATTCGCAATTTCGAGACCCGGAGGTGCGTTCTTGTGGATATCCATACGTTAACGGTGCGTCGCCAAACCTTTCAAAATGCTAACAAGTCGAATAAAACTTATGTCTCGCATTGCTTCAAGGCGGTTTGGGTGCAGCAAGGAGAGGCGGTCTGGAACATCGCAGGACATCGAAGTTCCATCCGGAGGAACGATGTGGTATTGCTCAATAACGAAGAGAAACGCCGACTCGAAGAGATCGGCGTTAAAGAGGATTTGATTTTTCTGGTTATAGAGCTGGAACCGCGCTACTTGTACGACGTCGGGCTGCTCGCTTTATTTACGCAGCGCAGCCTTGGCTACGCTCATCGCATCATCCATGCCGATTCGACATTGGCGGAGCTGCTGCAGAAAATCGACCAAGAGGATCGGTCGCGAAGAGCCTATAGCACGGTTATGATTGCGGCCCATGTGACAGAGCTTTTGACGCATATTGCGCGAAAGGAGTCCGTAGCGCCGGCCCAGGCTACTCGCATCCCGCCCTGGATGGGCGCTGTCCTTGCCTACATCGAGCATGCCTACGACCGTAAAATCACGCTTGCCGAATTGGCCGCGATCGCGCATATGAATACTAGCGCCTTCTCCAAGGCATTCACGAAAGCCAACGGCATTGGACCGTCTCAATATTTGAAACACAAGCGGATCGGGCACGCCATCTCCCGTTTGGAAGAAACCGACCTAACCGTGGTCGCCATCGCGCTTGATTGCGGATATTCGAATATCGCCAACTTCTACAAAGCTTTTCACAGCTTGACCGGACAAACGCCCAGCGACTATCGCAACGGACAGCATACAAGAGTCTGAGCAAGACGGAACCAGAATGTCATCAGCAGGGAAGACAGTTCTCTGTCCATCTTTATTTCAGACTTAATCCTTGCAATTTTTGCGTAAATACATCAATGGCCATTGTCGTTATCGAATCCTTCATCCGTATCCATGAAAAATTTCGTTCAAGATGAATGTCATTCAGAGGAATTTCAATAAGGCATCCTGCTTCCAGTTCCCGCTGCGCAACCCGGCGTGATAAGAGCGCAATCCCCAAACCAGCGGCAACGGCTTCCTTCACCCCTTGACCACTATTGAAAACATAAGAACGCTTGACATGAAGCTCGTTTTCATTAATAAATTGATCGCTGAAAGCTCGTGTCCCGGAACCGTTCTCGCGTAGTATCCATGTTTGATGGTGTAAAAATTCGGGCTCTGTATTAGGCAAACGGGTCAACGGATGTCCCGCAGCGGCTACAATAATTAATTCATCCCTCATAAAGGGGGTAACCAGTAGATCGGTTGTCGGAACCCGCCCTTCAACAAGACCGATATCCATCCTATTCTCCCGAATCGCACGAATGATTTCTTCCGTATTGCCGATCGTCAGACTCATCTCGACTTGGGGATATTGCTCCGCAAAATCCGCAAACAAGCGAGGCACGATATATTCTCCAATCGTGAAACTTGCGCCGATCAACAACGAACCAGTCACCGTATCCTGAAGCCTTTGGATGTCGAACTTAGCAGCCTCATAAGAGGCCAATATCGCCTTCGCTCGCGTATACAGAAGCTCCCCTGCTTCAGTCAGTTTGACCTGCTTAGGAGAGCGATGCATGAGTTTGGTCCCGAATTCATTCTCTAAATTCCGAATATGTAGACTGACGCCCGGTTGGGACAAATTCAACATCTCGGCCGCTCGAGAGAAATTACTCTGCTCTGCCACTGCGACAAATACCCGAAGAGTCTCTACGATCATTGACAAGGCTCCTAATCATTAGTTTTTCTCATGATATAGATAGCAGATCCGTATTTCCCATCCCATCACCGAGTCCTTATAGTGAAGTCAAAGACATTGACGATGACAATGACGATGACGAAACAATATGGGGGAAGACAACATGAATCAAGCATATGCCACGCTGATGAAAAAGAAAAGCAACATAGAATTTAAGTCAGGTATTGCAATGACATTAGGACTTGCGCTAATAGCAAAGTATTTATCTCATTTTCCGTTTTTAAGCATTATGGGCCAATTGGTAATCGCCTTGCTGCTAGGTATGGGATGGAGAGCGTTATTCGGTATACCGAGACAGGCAATGACGGGCATTAAATTCTCCAGTACAAGGCTGTTGCGTTACGGCATCATTCTGTTAGGAATGAGGCTAAACCTCGCAGATATTGCCCGTACCGGTCCCAAAGTGCTAACCATAGCTGTTATCGCAATAACCTTTACGCTCTTTACAGTGTATGGCATCACCAGGCTCTTTAAGGTCGAAAAGCGGCTAGGCATTTTGACTGCGTGCGGTACAGCGATTTGCGGCGCTGCGGCCGTCGTCGCCATATCGCCCCAAATTAAAGCCAATGATGATGGAACAGCCGTTGGCGCAGCTACTGTAGCCATTCTTGGTACGATTTTTACGTTATCGTATACCATGTTATACCCTGTTCTTGGATTATCCAATGCACAATACGGAATCTTTTCGGGAGCCACGTTGCATGAAGTTGCTCATGTCATTGCCGCGGCATCCCCTGGCGGCAACGAGGCAGTAGATATAGCCGTTATGGTCAAATTAACACGGGTGGCTATGCTCGTACCTGTGGCCATCATAATCGGTGCTTGGACTAACAAGACGCAACGCAACGAAGATGGGAAACTAGAAAAAGCAAGTTGGAGATCTATTCCGATTCCTTGGTTTATCTTTGGATTTCTGGCTATGAGCGGCGTTAACACCCTCGGTATTATTCCTGGCAGCATCGCAAATCAGGTTGTGCTTGCAGCCTATTTACTGATTGCGATGGCTATGGCAGGTTTAGGTCTCAACGTTGATATTAGAACCTTCCGCCGTTTGGGAGTCAAACCATTCGCGGCAGGCCTGATCGGTTCGTTGTTATTATCGGGTTTAGGTTTTATGCTCGTTGCGTAACCATTCTATACAAGATGCGCTTCGATTCGCAACAGCCCGCTCTTTATGCTTGAATCGCCGGTTGACTTTGCTGCCGACGCGCTCGCCTGCGCCGCTCGGTCAGCAGCGCCACGGTCAGAGCAGCCGCGATGGATACCGCGCACACGGACACATAATGCAATAACGAGTGGCCGACCAGCCAAGCGTCAAGCCCCGTCGCACCTGCGATTCCGCGGACGGCGACGATCGCTGCGGGGTGCAGGAGGTAGATCCACTGGCTGAGGGAGCCCGCAAGAGGGCTTACGCGAATTCTCCATCTAAGCGCCAACAGAAAGAGCGCTCCCACCGCCGGGATCAGCAGGATGTACATGCTGTCGTGCCGCGGCCAGTCTGCCGCTCGCAGCGCGATCCCCTCCCCGAATAAGCCGGCCAATGACAGCAGGAACAGCGCAAGCAGCCCAGATCCGCGAGGCGTCCGCTCGGGACGCTTCGCCACCCATAACCCAAGCGCTATAAACACGGGAGCGAAGAACAAGCCATTGCGCGTGTAGTCGAACCATAGGAACATCCAGTCATAGACGCCTTCAAGCACGTCGGACCGAACAGCCAGGCCGTAATAGCTGTCGCCTAGCAGGCCGATTGCATAAAACACGATAGTAATGGCCAGCACTCCGTTAATCGATATTTTTTTATGAAGGAAATAGACGAGATGGATGCCCAGCCATAACGCCGGCAAGTACCAGAGATGATAGAACGTGCCGTCGACCAACAGATCCCTTAGCAACCCTCCGGCCGTGACGCTCCCGGCGAAATCGCCTTTGTATACGTTAAGCGGCAGGTAGATGACGATGGCAATGGCATACAGCATCGCGATTTTGCCGCCATATTTGCGCAGCGCCCGTTCATTCTTTCGCGGTCTGCCTGTCAGCTTGCGGAAGAACAGAAAGCCCGATGCCAGGAAAAATAACGGAACCGCCAATCGGCCCAACACGCCCGTCACCAGAAAATCAGCGTATTCCCCGTAAGTGAGCAACGGTCCCGTATGGATCGCGACGACCAGGAACGCCGCCGCGAGCTTGACGGCATCGACGCCCCCGTAGCGCCCTCCGGCGGGGTTAGATCTCATGGCCGTCTCCATAATAGACCGTCACGATGAAGCCGTCGGCATTGTTGCCCGATATCCTATACGCGTCGCAGGCCGGAATCGGGACGGGAGTGTCTCCATCTCGATGGGCGACCACGTAATAACTCTCCGCACTCCAGCCGTCTCCCGCATGCTCGAGCCTTTTTCCTGCGTAAGAGAAATCTCTCAAATAAGCGATGTATTCCTCGAGGCACATGTTTAGACTCTCCATGCAGGCCGCGTGAGGAACGCCGACATAACGGAAATGCCACGGCTCGCACGCAATGCCCGTCAGCTCTTCTTTGCCTTCCTTATAACGCTGGATAAAACCATAGGATGCCGCCAACGTCTTAAAGACGGCGCAGGCGCCATGATCCGGGAAGGAAGGCGCGATAAAATCCAGCTCTCCCGAGGTCTTCTCCCCCACGTCTACGGCCAGTCCCGTCTGATGCTCGCTGCAACCTGGCAAAGCCACATAGTTCGCCGTGAACACAGGCCCGTTCTCCGCAAGCGAACCGTTATAGATCGCCTTTTGCTCCTCCATCGTTCGGAAACCGCTGACGACGACGATATCCTCCCAAGCGCCGGCAGCGCGAATAAGCTTCCCTAGTTGGCCCAAACATTCCGTTTCCAACGCGATTTCCTCTTCAAGCACATGAAGATCTGCGTCTGCGACGCCCTTCAGGACGGGATTATGGAAGTCCCGCACAGGATGCTCCCGGTTGACGAGCGCCAGCTGTCCGCCATAGACGGCCTCTCTGCCAAGCCTTCTGATCCCTTCGCCCTTTTGCTTCGCCGCGCCTGGCCGAAGCGCCGCCTGCGGCACACTCGCCCGCAAAGGCTTTGCCACTCTCGTTTCTTCTATATATTCGGTTCTCGAACTTTGCATCCTCACGTTCAGGTTCCTCCAATCGCGTATAGATACGTTCTACTCGCCCGGTTAACGACGTCGAGATTTCCTGCGGAACGCTCCCGAGGAAACCGGCAAGCTCCGCGAAGGTGATGACTTCATCCCCTTGCCGCCCGATCAAAATGACCTCCGTTCCCTGCTCGCAATGCCCGGGGAGCTTGACCATAAGCTGGTCCATGCATATTTTGCCGACTACAGGCACCCGCTTGCCTTCCACCAGCATCTCCGAGCCCCGCAAACTTTGGGACCAGCCGTCGGCATACCCGATCGGCACTGTGCCGATCCACTCGTCCCCTTGGGCGATGTAGGAGTTGTCGTATCCGATGCATTCGCCTTTACGCAGCAGCTTCACTTGAAGCAAGGTGCTCCTAAGCTTCATGGCGGGTCTTAGCGATACCGACCTCACCAGCTTCTCCGGGTAAAAGCCGAACATCGCCGCTCCGATCCGCACCATGTCCATGGCGAGCCCGGGGAACCGCAGCGCGGCCGCGCTGCCCGCGCAGTGATATTGCGACACCTCGACGCCGGATGCTTTGACCCATGCCTTCATCTCCAGGAACGTCCTGTACTGCCGCTCCAGAAAGCCTGTATCCGCTTGTCCCGCCGTGGCGAAATGCGTATAAAACCCTGCGACCTCCACGTCCTCCGCTTGCAGCCAAGGAACGAACGCCTCCCATTCCTCGCGAGTTCGGAGTCCGATCCTTCCGAGTCCGGTATCCGCCTTTACATGGACCTGAAGCTTGGCGAGGCAGGAGGAGGGGCGATAAGGGGCCATGCGTCGGAACCAGTCCGCCTCCGTTACGGTAACCATCAGCTCATGCTCAAGCGCAAACATCACTTCGGCAGGATGGATCGGCGTCAATATAAGGATGGGAAGGGAGATGCCCTTCGCCCGCAGCTCCAACGCCTCGTCCAGGTAGGCGACCGCCAGCATATCCGCTCCCCCCCGTTCGGCCATCGCGGCCGACTCCGCGCTGCCATGACCATATCCCCCCGCTTTTACCACGGCCATCAACTTAACGCCGGCGGGCAGCGAGGCTTTGATGTCCCCGATATTGTCTCTTATGGCGCTTAAGTCCACTTGCGCAACCGTATCCCTGTACATGTCCTCACCTCGTATAACGAATGGTCCCCTTGTCCGCATGTCTCATGAACGCGTAATCGATCAGCTTCCCGATGAGCTCGGCATAGGTCGTGCCGTCCGTCCTCTCCCACATAACGGGATACATGCTGGTGCCCGTGAAGCCGGGAAGCGCGTTAATTTCGTTGCAATAAAGCTCTCCGTCCGCATCCAGGAAAAAGTCCACTCTCGCAAGACCGGAGCAGCACAGCGCCCGATATGCCTGCAGCGCCAGCTCCCGAATCCGGGCCGTCACGCCTTCCGGAAGCGAAGCAGGGATGGACATGACCAGCTCCTTGTCCATATATTTCGATTCGAAGTCGAAGAAAGTATGGCGATGAATGAATTCGCCCGGCAGCGAAACGATCGGACGATCGTTGCCCATAACCGCCACCTGAATTTCGCGCCCCCTTATCTCCCGTTCGATGACAAGCTTACGGTCATAACGGAAAGCTTCCTCGATGCCCTCCGCGAGCTCCCGGACATCCTGGCACCGGCTGATGCCGATGCTGGAACCGAGCGTTGCCGGCTTCACGTAACACGGCAGCCCCAGCTCCCGCTCCGCCTTCTTTATCAGCGCCGGACCTTGCTCCAGCCACTCTTCCAGACTAAAGGAGATGTACCGCGTCTGACCGATCCCCGCTTGATCCAGGAGACGCTTGGCTACGTCCTTGTCGAGCGTCGCCGCCGCCCCAAGCACGCCGTTGCCGACGTACGGCATATCCAGCAGCTCCAGCATTCCTTGAACGGTACCGTCTTCGCCGTAAGAGCCGTGCAGCAGCGGCAGCGCGACCTTTTTGCCGGGGATGGAGAAATAATGAAGCAACACGCCTCCGATGGATGCTGCGGCGTTGCCCGCCCTATCGTTGCCGCCCAAAGACGCAAGCTCGTCCATGGAGCCCGGCTTCTGCTTCTGCAGGCCGTCGCAGCACCAGACTCCCTCGCGGGTTATATAGACGGGGTACACATCGTAAGTCTCCCGATCAATCGCATTTAATACCGTGAACGCCGTTCTCAGCGACACCTCGTGTTCGACAGATTTGCCGCCGTACAGCACGAACAAATTTATTTTCATCATTGCAGCCTCCTCAAGGGAATGGAACATCTTCCACTAACGATAAACCCCAATCATTAAAAGGATTGAAAGCAAATCATAAAAAAAGCTTAAGCTTAACTTAACGTTAACGAAGCTGTTGTTGTTCATTTTCGAAGGGAAAATGCCGTTATAACAATAGAGAAGCAATTGATTCCACGAAAGAAAGGAAAGGGATGTAGTGAATTTGATGAAAAGTTGGAGCTTGTCGTTCAAGGACGCCCGCAGATGGTTTGCAGCGACGTTGGCATTAGCCCTTATGCTGGGTACGTTCGGCGGGGTCGCGCAGGCGGCCGAGGATACAGTCACGGGAATCGAGATGGATTACGAGGATGCCGATTACAATTCCGTCACCTCTTCGCTCGAGATGTTCGTGGAGGACGACAAGGTTAACGTCACGGTGCTGGCTTCCATATCGGGCTCTACGTCCAAGAAGGACGTCACGACGGAAGCTGCTTGGAAAACATCGAACAGCTCCGCGGTCAAAGTAGACAAAGGCGTATTGACGGGGGTCGGCTCGGGAACGGCGACCATTACCGCTACTTATAAAGGCTACAGCGCAACGATTAAGGCAAAATCCGATTTCGTCTACGACGAGGTTATTCTGCTTCAGAACGGCAGCACTGCGCCGACGTCCATTGCGGACATTAAGCTGGGCGAGACTGTCGTATTCACGCTGGACGGCAAGAAAGGTTCCGCCGATAGCATCGACATCACGGAAGACGCGACATGGACTTCGTCAAGCTCCTCCGTCGCGACGGTCGACGCCGGCCGCATTACGTTAGTCGGTGCCGGCACGGCAACGATCACGGCCAAGTTCAAGGGCAAGTCCGACACCATTAAGCTGACGATTACTTCCCCTTACAAATCGATCGAGATCGGTCCGGAACAGCCCGGCGACTTGCTTGATATGGAAATCGGGTCGGACGACCGAGTCCTGACCGCCACGGCTACTCCGAAGACGGGCAACACGCTTGACGTCACGGACGAAGCCAAGTGGACAAGCGCCAATACGAAGGTAGCCACGGTAGACAAAGGCGTCGTCACTGCGGTAGGCGCGGGCAAGACGACGATTACGGTATCGCATCTTGGCGTCACGGACACGCTCAACGTAGTCGTTAGGACACCTTTCCAATCCATCAGGCTTTCGCCTGAGAAGGAATACCACATGCAATTACAGGACGCGCCGCTTCAAATTCAAGCAGAAGTGCTGGACAACAAAAACAATGAAACACCCATTACGACCTTGGGAACATGGACCTCCTCCGACGTCTCCGTCGCCATTGTATCGCAAGGCAAGGTGACACCAAAGGGCGTAGGCACGACCAAAATTACCGTTTCCCATCTGGGCATCAGCCGCAGCATCGACGTAACCGTCTATCCAAGCATCCGGAAGATCAAAGCCGAGAAAACGGAAATCGACGGTTTCAAAGGCATTACGGGCGAGCTGCCGAAGATTACGGCAACGACGTTCGATGGCTCCACCATCGATATCTCCAAGCTCGTGAAATGGACGAACTCCGATGACGAGATCGCCGAGCTGGACGGCACTAAGTGGACGGCCAAGGCGCTGGGGGAAACGACTTTCACCGCAACGGCGCAAGGCTACGAAGCCGAAGTCACGCTGACTGTCCACCTCAAACCGGTTAAGCTTATCGCCGAGACAAAGGATTTGAGCATCATCACAGGCAAGTCCTCCGATCTTCCGAAGGTGAGCGTGATCTATGAGGATGGCGAGGAAGCCGATATTTCCAAGTCGATCGAATGGAAGACAACATCGGACAACATTCTGTTGTTGGAGAAATCGATGAAAGGCTTGGAGGCGTCCACCGTCACATTGACCGGCACGTACTTGAACAAGACAGTCTCCGTTCGCGTGAAGATCGAGGAAGAAATCGTGAGGTTCGAGGTGGATCCTAGCATCATCGAGCTTAATCCGAACCGTTCCAAGTCGATCAAAGTATACGGCTATTATAAGGATGGCAAAAAAGTTTCCATCGGCACCAAGATGAACTGGACCGTTGCGAACAGCAATATCGCAACCGTAAGCGGCACTTCTTCCGTCAAGGCTCTTAATGTAGGCACGACCAAGGTAACGGGCTCTTACCAGGGCAAGACGGTAGAAATCCCTGTACTCGTTACTCCCAAGCTGAAGTCGCTGCAGTTGTCATCCAAATCCGCACAGCTCGCGATCGGCGGCACTTACAGCGTAACGATCCAGGCCGTCTATCTCACAGGCAGCCCCGTTGACACCACTACAGCCGCTGTATGGACTTCGTCCAAGGAAAGCGTAGCTACCGTGAAAGACGGCAAGATCACCGCAGTGAGCAAAGGCTCGGCTACAATCAAGGCATCTTTCGGCGGCAAGAGCGCATCGTTCCGGGTAACGGTGAAATAATCAAATAAAGGTAAAAAGCCTTCCAGCCGATATTTCTTCGGTTTGGAAGGCTTTTTTTCATACAAGTTTGCCTTGTCTGGCACGTGTAGAGTAAAGGGCTGGGACTACCAGCCCCTCCTCATCAAACCGTACGTGCGGTTTTCCCGCATACGGCTTTCCGACGTTCTTCACCTTGCGCAGTACGTACTCGTCCAGGTCGTGACGGATTGTAACCCTGCTTCCTTTAGCATCTTGAAGAATCCGGATTGACGCAGCCTCCACCTTTTAAACTTCTTCCGGCAGAAGATCATCAGCCTCTTACGGATATACCAGTCGATCTTGGCCAAAAAGCCATTGGCTAGGC